>JADMKA010000193.1 GCA_018780145.1 Vitreoscilla sp.
CTCCGGTTCGATCTTGCACCTTAACAAGGTGTCTTCGAAACCGGCAGCAGCCCACATTATTGGTTTACAGCGATAACACGGCCTGATCAGGGACAGGGGCATTCAGAAGCTCCAAGGCCGTTATCGCAAGCTGGCCGGCGAGTTCGCGGTTCAGGTGCCCAAGTTCACCGTCCTCGGCACCCAGAAAGAAAAGTATCTCTATCGGCATTAGCAACGCCGCAGCAACGCGCTGGAGCGTAGAAAGCGGAGGATCGCGCCGACCGCGCTCGAGCAGTGAAAGATAGGACACCGAGATGCCCGCTCGCTTGGCCAGCGCTGCTTGCGACAGCTTCCGCTTCGACCTCGCGAGTTGGATGGCTTGTCCGATGTTCATGGATTCCTTCAAACGAAAACTAATAATGGGCTTGGGGTGCCCATGACGGCCTCACAGCCAGTCGCGGACGTTCGTCGTAATGCTGACGACCGCGGCAACCGCCTGGAGGACACGAAGCTTCAGCCCTTCAGCTTCCGCCGTGTTCTGGGGTTCGTCGCGAAGCTGTTTAAGCCCCGCAATCGCCCTGTCCAGTTCCTTCAATGCACCAATGTCGAGTTGGCTACTGCAAACATCGCGGACCCTCGTCAGGTCGTTGATGACGTTCGTCAAAGTTTGTGTGTCCATGCGGACCTCCTTACAGAGCAACATGCCCTGCTTCCCCCATTCAAGGCAGCGCCGTAAAGGAGCCAACTCGACACCAACCAAGCCCACCACAGTTGCTCCGCTGCTGGCCATCCTTCCCCCACTGAGCACGAAGCCTGTCGGTCTTCGCGCTTCGCGGGTGTCGGGTGCCCTGCTGGTCGTGGTTGGCTGAACCAACCGCGCCGCGTTACAAGCCACGCACACTGTCTTGCGTAGCGGACCTCACTTCATGAGGTCCTGATCACTGAGCCTTTGCCCTACGGGGTTAGGAATCACAAAACTTCTAGAACCGCAGCAGCGCGATAACGCGCCGCCGTGCATGCATGATACGTACTATTTGTCTCGAATGTTGACTGTCAGTCCGTGTATGTGTAACAATATGAAACACACTCGCTCTGTAGGCTGCTGGGCGGCTCGGTGGATGCCGCACTTCACACAGCCTTGTCTTCCTTGAAGTGCCTGTTAGCGTGTGTCGGCTCCGCGGACGTGTTCCCGAGCTGTCGAGGGGCGGGTCTGGGTCGGCAGTGACCCGTCGAGGCCGACGAAGGGTGTCGCTGGCCCGCATCGCCCGGACGAGCTGGAACCAAGGTGCCGTCTGCTCGTCTCCGGACGGCAGGTTCTGAGGTACGCCGGTCTCTCGGCCGTACGGCCAGCCAAAGTCAGGCAACGGCGTCCGCCGACATCCGCCCACGAAATTTGGCCGACCGCAACCAGTCTTCAGCAGTCGCTCGGCCGACTGTGCCCTCCAACCACCCCTGTCCGACAGGGACCAGGACGAGAAGTCCCGTACCCCGCTTCTCAGGCACCGAAGTACCTCCAGTTCCCCTCGGAGACTACCTCGGCCTTGCCGTCGGCCACCTTGATCGCGGTTTGGTCGTCGATGGCGTAGGCGGGGCCGCCGATGCGGGCCGCCCATTTCTCCGCGTTGGCCATCGTGTTCTCCGCGAAGCCCGGGTGGTCCAGGTGCGGGAAGATCGAGAAGCCGACGACCCCGAGCGTCAGGTCGTCTCCGGTGATGGGCGGTTTCGTTTCGACGAACTCGTCGCCCACGCGAGGTGTCATCACCATGCTTCCGGCGCTCAAGCCCACCCACACGGTTCGGTCCAGCGACGGCAACAGGGCCGCCAGCCCAGACTGCCGCATCCAGTGGCACAGATACAGGGCGTCGCCGCCCTCCACCAGCAAGACATCGGCATCGCGGACCCAGGGCACCCAGCGCGCTTCACCGATGCTGGGCAGCGCGGTGAGTTCGAGCACGCCCAGTGATTTCCATCCCAGCTCGCACATGGGGCAGCCGGATTGGCCGGTGATGAACCGCCATGCACCGCCGGGGCTGCCCTGCGGGTGCCCGTACAACGCGGTGGGGATGCACAGGGCGCTGGAGTCGGCGATGGGCTTGCCCAGGAGGCTGACCAGCGCTTCCAGGATGCTTGGGTTCTTGATGCCCGCGGAGGTCAGCAGGAGCTTCACTGCGCCGTTCCCAGCTGCGGGTCAGTGGGATGAAGCTCCGCCGGCGCCATCCAGAATGCTCCCCACAGGTGCCCGTCGGGGTCGGCAAGGTCACGGGCGTACATGAAGCCCAGGTCCTGCATGGGGTTCACATCGGCTTGCCCGCCGTGGGCCGCGGCGGCGCGGTTCATCGCATCGACGGCGTCGCGGCTGTCCAAGGCCAGCGAGAGCATCACGGCGCTGGTGCCGGGCGGCGGGAGCGGCCGGTCCGTGAAGGTGCGCCACTTGGCGTGTGTGAGCAGCATCGCGTGGATCGCCTCGCTCCACACCATGCAGGCGGCCGTGTCGTCGCTGAACTGCGGGTTCTGCTGGAAGCCCAGCGCCTTGTAGAAGGCGATCGAGGCTTCGAGCTGGGTGACGGGGAGGCTGACGAAGATCATCCGGGGCATGGCTTCTCCTTGGGAATCTGATGGCGGCGTCACGGGCCGGGGCGCCTCGCCAGAACGACGAACGGCCACCGCCTGAATCGACACCCGCTGCTCAACCCAGCTGCGCCAGCTTCTCGTACAGCGTCGCGCGTGCAATGCCCAGCATGCGGGCGGCGGCCACCTTGTTGCCGTTGGTGGCTTGCAGGGCGGCGCGGATCGCTTCGGTTTCCAGCTCGGCCACCGCACGGTGCAGGCGCTTGCCGTCGGGCGCCGCGTGGGGCATGCCGGCCTCCGGAGGCGCGGTGTTGGCGGCCGCCCCGGGCGATGCGGGCCGCGCCAGCGTCGGCAGGTTGGCCGCCGCCAGCACCAGGTCGTCGGTCATCAGGCAGGCCTGCTCCAGCACATTGCGCAGCTCGCGGATGTTGCCGGGCCAGCGTTGGGCGGACAGCAGCTCCAGCGCATCCGCGGTCAGGCTCTTGGGCGCGGCCAGCCCGGTGCGGCGGGCGATGTCGTCCAGCAGGTGGTCGGCCAGGGCGTCCATGTCCGACAGGCGCTCGCGCAGGGGCGGCAGGCGGATGGGCAGCACATTGAGGCGGTAGTACAGGTCGGCGCGGAACTGGCCCGCCTCCACCATGGCCGCCAGGTCGCGGCTGGTGGCGGCGATGACGCGGGTGTCCAGCTTCTCGACCTTGTTGCTTCCCAGCGGCTCCACCTCCTGCTCCTGCAGCACGCGCAGCAGCTTGGCTTGCAGGGCCAGCGGCATGTCGCCGATCTCGTCCAGGAACAGGGTGCCGCCATCGGCCAGCTTGAACTTGCCGGGCCGGCCCTTGCGGTCTGCCCCCGTGTAGGCGCCGGGAGCCACGCCGAAGAACTCGGCCTCCAGCAGCGTCTCGGGCACGGCGGCGATGTTGACGCCGACGAACGGGCCGGCGGCGCGGTGGCTGCCGGCGTGGATGCCTTGCGCCATCAGCTCCTTGCCGGTGCCGGTCTCGCCCAGCAGCAGCACGGTGGAATCGGTGCCGGCCACGCGCCGGGCCAGGCGCTTGACCTCCATCACCACCGGGCTGGTGCCGATGAAGCTGGCGATCGTGTACTTCGGCCGGCGCTGGGCGGCGAGCTCGCGGCGCGCGTCGTCCAGCTCGCGCTGCAGGCGGCTGAACTTGGCCATCAGCGGCTGCATCGTGCTCTCGCTGTGGTCGGGTGATTCGTTGAGCCAGACCATGCCGATGGCGCCGATGACCTGGCCGTCTTCGCCGCGCAGCGGCAGCCGGCTGACGAGGAAGGTGCCGGCCTTGTTGGTGAGCAGGTCCACCAGGATGGGCTGGCCGCTGTCGATGACCTGGTTCATCAGGGTGTTGGGCACCACGTCTTCCACCAGGTGGCCGACGAAATCCTGCTCGCTGGCATAGCCCAGCGCCGGCAGGAAGTGCTTGTAGCCCTCGCTGATCCAGACGATGCGGTGCTGCCGGTCCACCACCATCATGCCCAGCGCCGCCTGGGCAAAGGTGTCGAACATGCTGCGCGCGGCCAGGCGCAGGATCTCGCCGGCATCCTGGGGCAGGCGGTCGGTCGGGCCCGGTCGGGCGGTGAGGTTCGGTGCTGGCATCGGGGCTCCCTGGGCGCGTGGCCAATGTAGCGCCCCGGGCCCAGGCCGGTCAGCGCAAAATCCCGGGTGCGCGGCAGGGAACTTTGCCGCCCCGGGCGAGCCGAACGGCACCGCCCTTCACTGCAGACCGAGGTCACCATGCTGCTATCGACGTGGACACAATGGCTCAAGGAGAACCGCGGTTTCGTGGTGTTCATGCTCTGCTTCGGCGTCTACCGCACCGCCGTGGCGGATTGGAACCCCATCCCCTCCGGCTCGATGCGGCCCACCATCCTGGAGGGCGATGTGGTGTTCGTGGACCGGCTGGCCTACGACGTCAAGCTGCCCCTCACCGACATTTCGGTGGCCCGGCTGGGCGAGCCGCAGCGGGGCGACGTGGTCACCTTCAGCTCGCCGGTGGACGGCACCCGCCTGATCAAGCGCCTGGTGGCCGTGCCGGGGGATGTGGTGGAGGTGCGCCACGGCGTGCTGCTGATCAACGGCGTGGCCGCGGAATACAGCGACACCACCGAGCTGGCCGAGCATGTGGCTGAAGGCGTGGTGCTGCCCGCGCATCGCAGCACCGAGCACGTGGCCGGCAGCAGCCGCACGGTGCAGTTCCTCAGCGGCGTGGGCGCGCAGCGCAGCTTCGGCCCGGTCACCGTGCCGGCGGACCATTTCTTCATGCTGGGCGACAACCGCGACAACAGCGAGGATTCGCGCTACATCGGCTTCGTGCCGCGCCACCTGCTCATCGGCCAGGCCAACCGCATCCTGGTGTCGGCCGACATCACCGACCGCTGGCAGCCGCGCTTCGAGCGCATGGTCTCGCGCATCCGCTGAGCGAGGTGCCGGTGAGCCCCGCGCCGACGCCCGGCTACTCCGGAACGCCGCTGGCCCGCAAGCTGGGCCTGAAACCCGGCATGGCGGTGCATGTGGCAGCCGAGCCCGAGGGCTATCGGGATTGGTTGGCTCCACTGCCTGCCGCGCTGCGCTTTCAGCCACGGCTTTCTGCCGATATCGCCCTGGTGCACTGGTTCGGCGACAGCCGAGCCGGGCTCGCCCTGGCGCTGCGCCGCTGCCGCGACACGCTGGCGCCGGATGCGGTGCTGTGGGTCTCCTGGCCCAAGAAGGCCAGCAAGGTGCCCACCGACATCACCGAGGATGTGATCCGCGAGCTGGCCCTGCCGATGGGCTGGGTGGATGTGAAGGTCTGCGCGGTCAGCGAGGTATGGTCTGGCCTGAAACTGGTGGTTCGGAAGGAGTTGCGCTGATGCCGTTGGCCAAGATCGAGACCCGCCGCCCCCACCCGCCCGAGGTGGTGCAGGCGCTGATGAACGCGGTGTACGAGAGTTTTCGCGAGGCGCTGAAGGTGCCCGAAGGGGACCGCCAGATCCGCTATGTGGAGCACCGGCCGGAGCACTTCATGGTGCCGCCCGGCAAGACCGAGAACGCCACGCTGGTGGAGATCACGATGTTCCCCGGCCGCTCGCTGGCGGCCAAGCGGGCGCTGTATGGCGGCATCGTGCGGCGCTTCGCGGCACTGGGCATACCGCCGACCGAGGTGTTGATCATCCTCAACGAGCCGGCGCTGGACAACTGGGGCCTGCGGGGCGGCGTGCCGGCCAGCGAGCTGGAGCTGGGTTTCAAGCTCGACGTGTAGCCGCGCCGCCACGCTGCGAATCGGGATTGCGCGGCCGCTGCCTTTGGGATTCCAATGGTTCATCCGCCCGGTGATGCGCCAGGGCCGGTGAGCAGGAGGACCCCCATGAAGCACTGGATCCGGACCACGCTGGCGGCGGCAGCCTGTGTGCTGCCCTTGGGCGCGGAGGCGTCGCTGGTGAAGTTCGCCGTCCAAGGCGTGGTGACCTTCAGCGGCACCTTTCCGGATGGCAGCACGGTCCCGTTGGGCACGCCGTTCACGGGCTCGTACACCTACGAGTCCGACACACCCGCCGACCTGTGGGACCGGCGCGAGGGCGGCTCCGGCATCGCGCAGTACCCCATCCCCAAGCCGTACCACTTCCGCCTGCTCGTGGGAGATCACCGGGTGCGGGCCGAGGGCTTCCGCGTGCACCTCTACAACAACCTGAACCAGCCGTTCGGCGACGAGTACGACGTGCGCTCCACCGCCGGGGCCTGGCTGGACGGCACCTGGCACCCGGGCGCCGGGTTCGAACTGTCGTTCGTCAGCGAGTCTGGCCATCTGGACGCGCTGCGATCGCTGAAGCTGCCCAAGCGCCTGAACCTGCCGGCCTTCGACGCCTTCCGCACCGGCTACGTGGCCGGCCCGGATGGCCTGCCGCTGCTGCTGCTGGACGTGAAGGGCATCCGCGCGCATGTCTGCACCACCGCGCTGCCCGGCACCGACGATTGCGCCGACGAGTAGCTGCCAGCGGCGTGACGCCGCGTTGACAACGGCCCCGCGGGTTGCAGGGCCACCACGCCGCCGTGCACTTCCGCCCGCGCAGGGTCAATCCCTGCTTGCGTTGCGCTCCCCCGGCCTCAAGAATCGCGCCGGCCTTGAGCCATGTCTAGCGAGGAGATCACTATGAAAGCATATGGCGCCGAGTTCTTCGGCACGTTCTGGTTGGTGTTGGGCGGCTGCGGCAGCGCGGTGCTGGCGGCGGCGTTCCCGGGGGTGGGCATTGGCCTGCACGGCGTGTCGCTGGCCTTCGGCCTGACGGTGCTGACGATGGCCTATTCCATCGGCCACATCTCGGGTTGCCACCTGAACCCGGCGGTCTCCATCGGCCTGTGGGCCGGCGGCCGCTTCCCGGCGGGCAAGCTGCTGCCCTACATCGTGAGCCAGGTGCTGGGCGCGGTGGCGGCGGGCGGGGTGCTGTACCTCATTGCCAGCGGCAAGCAGGGCTTCGACGTGGCCGGCGGCTTCGCCTCCAACGGCTACGGTGAACACTCGCCTGGCCAGTACACCTTCGTCGCGGCGCTGGTCTGCGAGGTGGTGATGACGGCCTTCTTCCTGATCGTCATACTCGGCGCGACCGACAAGCGGGCCCCGGCCGGCTTCGCGCCCATCGCCATCGGCCTGGCGCTGACGCTGATCCACCTGATCAGCATCCCGGTCACCAACACCTCGGTGAACCCGGCCCGCTCGACCGGCGTGGCGCTGTTCGTCGGCGGCTGGGCGGTGGAGCAGCTCTGGCTGTTCTGGGTCGCCCCGATCATCGGCGCGATCGTCGGCGCCAAGGTCTACGGCTTCATCGGCTCGGAAGACTGACGCTCCGCTGCGATGCGTCGTGCACGGCCTGCGCGTTGATCGCGCAGGTCTGCCTGAAAGGGCCGCTGATGCGCCGGTCCTGGCTGGCGCAGTTCCAGAAGGCCTCTGCAGCCTCGGCCGCCTGTTGCCACAGCACACGCTCGGCCGGCAGCGGCAGGCGGGGTGTGAAGTTCACATCTGCCAGTTCCACGCCGCGCTGCGGCGCGTACCCCATCGGCAGCATGTCGTAGACCGGGGCCAGCCGCAGACCGGCACCACCCGGCACGAACGACAGGTTGCCGTCGTGCATGTCGGTGTTGGCGATGAGCTGGCCAAAGTGCCAGAGGCAGGTGACGGCGTCGCGCGTTCCGGTGTCGATGAGGGCGCGCTCGAGCAGGCGGTTGGCGCCTTCGGCCCAGGAGCGCCCGCCCAGGTCAAACCACGCGTTGTTGATGGCCGCCCAGGAACAAAGGGCCGAGCGGCCGTGGGCACCGCGCCGGTCGAATCGCACCACCTCCAGGAAGGTGCGGCCACCAGCGCGGTGGATGCTGGCCACGGCTGCGCTGAGCCCCGGCAGGCCGGCCACGCTCTGCAAGGCCAGTTGCTCGCAGACCAGGAGATCCGCCCAGCGTTCGGTGCCGGGCGAACTGTCCGAGCCTGAGAACTTGACGATGACCTGCGTGGGCGCACCGCCCAGCTCGCGAACGGCGGTGAACTTCGGAAACTCGCCGCCCGCGGAGGAGCCCTGCACGCCCCGCTGCATGGCGAGTTGGGCACGATCTGGATAGGCCTGTGCGAGTTGCGCGTCGGTCACGGCCTGCACCGGGCGCTGGATCTGCGCCAGCCACAGGCGGTAGGCCGTTTCGCCGACGATGTAGTTGCCGCTCAGATCGGCGCCCAGCAGCGACAGCGCATGCAGGGTGTCGTCGTCGGACCAGGCACGCGGGTCATCGCTGACCTGCAGCAACGCGGCGTTCTCCCGCGCAAAGGCGCGGCCGAGGAAGCCCTCGGGGCGCAGATCCTGCAGCGGGTAAGGGATGCCGTCGAACCAGCCGTCCCGCATGTCGGCATCGAGTGGCCACTCCAGGGCCTGGCTGAACTCGAACACACAGCCGTCCGGGTGCGCCAGGTGAAGTTGCCCGGCCAGCTCTGCGCCGGCATGCACATCCACCCGAAAGACCGGCAGCGGCGCGCTGCTGCCACGCAGCGGCCGGCGCGCTGCGTAACAGGTCCGCCGGGCACGCCCGGAGGTCAGCACCGCAGCGCCTGCCGCTTTCACGGCGCGCATCAGCGTGGGCCGGCTGACCCCCAGCTCGGCCAGGAGACGGGCAGCCGGCAGCCGGTGGTGTCTTCTCAAAGCCAGCAGGAGTGCGTCGGGAGACACTGTGAAACGATCCTTCTTTGATTTCTGTATATCTATTACCTATGCAATGTACCCAATATCACACCGATCTAGAAACGATTCTTGAAACGATCTATTGATTGCATTGGCCAGATTCGGGTGCGTGGCGCAGCGACAGGTGTCACCACGCGGACATCAGGGTATTGTGATTCTGTAATTACAAGATTACGATAGCGCCATGAGCAGCCTACCGCCCTCGTTCGACGACAGCCCCGTGCGCGGCATCTCGCTGCACGACAACGTGGCGGCGCGGCTGCGGGCGATGGTCTTCGAGCGCCACCTGGCGCCGGGCGAATGGATCGACGAGAAGGCCCTGGCACTGCAATGGCAGATCAGCCGCACCCCCCTGCGCGAGGCCCTGAAGGTGCTGGCCGCCGAGGGCCTGGTGGAGCTGGTGCCACAGCGCGGCTGCCGGGTGGTGGAGCTCAGCGACGACGATGCCGACCAACTGTTCCCGGTGATGGCCTTGCTGGAGGGCCGCTGCGCCTTCGAGGCCACGCGCAACGCCACGCCGGCCGACCGCGCCGAGCTGCAGCGCTGGCACGACGAACTGGAGCGCTTCGCCGCCGCGCAGGACCGCGACGGCTACTACCGCGCCAACCACGGCTTCCACACCCTCGTGCAGCGCCTGGCGCGCAACCGCTGGCTGGACCGCGCCACTGGCGATTTGCGCCAGTTCCTGCGCCTGATGCGCGGGCGGCAGTTGAAGATGCCCGGGCGCATCGACGCGTCGATCAACGAACACCGCGTGCTGATCGCCGCCATGCTGGGTGGCGACGCCGCCCGCGCCGAGCGCAGCATGCACGACCACCTGATGGCCCAGCTGGCCGCGCTGAAAGCGCTGCGGGCCGTCGAGCGCGACGCCGCCCCGCACAACGACCCCCACGGAGGACTGGAACATGCTCAGCCCTGACCTGCGCCAGATGGCGCGCCGCCTGCGGCCGGACGGCCCGCTGCGCCAGCTCATCGCCGACTGCAAGCACCTGCTGTCGCAGCGCGGCGAGGCCAGCAGCACGCAGATCGCCAAGGGCATCGTCGACCAGCTCGGCGACATGCTGGCCGGAGCCGCCCGCAAGGACAGCGCCCAGGCCGGGTTGCTGGAGCGCTTCTTCGACCACCTGGCGAGCGATTTCAGCCCCGAGCCCACCGCCGTGCTGGCCAGTGCCCAGGCCTACGCGGCGAAGCCGGATGCGGCCCACCTGATCACCCTGCTGGAACGCACCGAGCCACCGCGCCAGGAGCTGTTCCGCCGCATCAACCGGGCGCCGGGCGGCACCTCGGCGCTGATCCGCCTGCGCCGCGCGCTGCTGGAGCGGCTGCCGCGCCAGCCCGCCTGGCGCGCGCTGGAGGCGGATCTGCTGCACCTGCTGTCGAGCTGGTTCAACCCTGGCTTCCTGGAGATGCGGCAGGTCAGCTGGCGTTCGCCGGCGGTGCTGCTGGAGCAGATCATCCGCCACGAGGCGGTGCACGAGATCGACGGCTGGGACGACCTGCGCCGCCGGCTGCTGCCCGACCGCCGCTGCTTTGCCTTCTTCCACCCGCAGCTGCCGGAGGAGCCGCTGATCTTTGTCGAGGTGGCGCTGTTGCCCGAGATGGCCGGCGCGATCGCCCCGCTGATCGACAAGAAGCAGCAGCCGCTCTCGCCCGACCAGTTCAAGGTGGCCGTGTTCTACAGCATCAGCAACTGCCAGCCGGGGCTGCGCGGCGTCTCGCTGGGCAACTTCCTGATCAAGCGCGTGGCCGACGAGCTGAAGGCCGAGCTGCCGCAGCTCAAGACCTTCTGCACCTTGTCTCCCATCCCCGGCTTCCTGCCGTGGTTGCTGCAGGCGGCGGACTTTGCCACGATGCCCGGCGTCAAGGCGACGTTGGCCGAGGAGATGGGCCAAGCCCGCCAACTGCTGGCCAGCGCCTGCGGCGGCGAGCTCGCTGCGCTGTCGCAAAAGGCCACCCACGACAAGCTGAGCAAGCCGGCGCAGCAGGCCCTGCTGAGGCTCGCCGCGCTGTACCTGGTGCATCACTCCCCGCAGCCCAGCGGGGACCCGGTGGCCCGCTTCCACCTGGACAACGGCGCCCGCCTGGAACGCCTGAACCCACAGGGCAACCTCTCGCCCAAGGGCCTGAAGCAATCGGCGGGACTCATGGTCAACTACCTCTATGACCTGGCCCGCATCGACACCCACCACGACCGGTTCGTGCATGGCTCGGTGGCCCATGCCCGCGCCATCGGCACCCTGCTGTAGCCCACCCCACAACACCGACGGAGACACACCGACATGAGCCTGTTCACCACGCGCCGCATCGCGCTCGCCACCTTGGCCGCATTGGCTTCACCGCTCGCCTGGTCGCAAGCCGCCGGCTGGCCGAGCAAGCCGGTCACCATCGTCGTGCCCTTCCCGGCCGGCGGCGGCACTGACGCCTTCGCCAGGCCGCTGTTCGCCGTGATGAGCAAGCAGACCGGCAAGCAGTTCCTGATCGACAACAAGGGCGGCGCCGGCGGCACGGTGGGTGCCAGCGTGGCCGCCAAGGCCGCGCCGGACGGCTACACCTTCTTCATGGGCGCCGTGCACCACGCGATCGCCCCGTCGATGTACCCCAAGCTGGATTACCACCTGGACACCGATTTCGTGCCGGTGGGCCTGATCTCCAGCGTGCCGCAGGTGATCGTGGTCAACCCGCAGCGCGTGCCGGTGACGGATCTCAAGGGCCTGCTCGACTACGCCCGCGCGCATCCCGGCAAGCTCAACTACGGCTCGGCCGGCAACGGCACCTCGCACCACCTGGCGGGCGAGCTGTTCAAGCTGCAGACCAAGACCTTCATCACCCACATCCCCTACCGCGGCGCCGGGCCGGCCCTGCAGGATCTGGTCGCCGGCCAGGTCGACCTGATGTTCGACGGCCTGGGGTCCTCGGCCGTGCACATCAAGAACGGCCGCATCAGGGCGCTGGCGGTGGCATCCGACAAGCGGGCCCCCGGCTTCCCGGACCTGCCCACCTCGATCGAAGGCGGCGTGCCCACCTACCAGGTGGCCACCTGGTACGGCCTGTGGGCGCCCAAGGGCACGCCCAAGGAGCTGATCGCGGCGATGCAGGCCGAGATGAAGAAGGCCTACGCCACCGACGAAGTCAAGTCGGCCTGGAACGGCCTGGGCACCAACGTGCCGGCCGTCTGGGGCGACGACTTCGGCAAGTTCGTCGCCAGCGAGACCAAGCGCTGGGCGGAGGTGGTGAAGTCCTCCGGGGCCAAGCTGGACTGAGCCGCACCGTGGCAGGCCATGTGCAGCTGCTGGACGCCGACGCCCACGGTGTCGCGCGGCTGGTCTTTTCGCATCCCGGCAAGCTCAATGC
This sequence comes from Vitreoscilla sp., assembly GCA_018780145.1. Classification (GTDB taxonomy): domain Bacteria; phylum Pseudomonadota; class Gammaproteobacteria; order Burkholderiales; family Burkholderiaceae_C; genus Ideonella. Next base: position 12,103 of record JADMKA010000193.1, read on the forward strand.
GCTGAGCGTGCAGATGTGGCGCGATCTGCGCACCATCGCCGAGGCGCTCAACGCACTGCCGCCCGGCGACGGCCCGCGGGTCATCGTCGTGCAGGGCGAGGGTGGCAGCTTCGTGGCCGGTGGCGACATCGAGGAGTTCCCGGATTTCCGCTTCGACGCCGACACACTGGCCCACTTCCACGAGGAGATCGTCGCCCCCGCGCTGCAGGCGCTGCTGGACTGCGAGCGCCCGCTGGTCGCGCAGATCGAAGGCGCCTGCGTCGGCGGCGGGCTGGAGATCGCGGCCTGCTGCGACATCCGCCTGTGCGGTGAATCCAGCCGCTTCGGCGTGCCGATCGCCAAGCTGGGCTTCCCGATGGCGCCGCGCGAGATTGAGATCGTCGCGCGGGTGATCGGCGAGACCACGCTGCGCGAGTTGCTGCTGGAGGCGCGGGTGCTGGGTGCCGAGGAGGCCCGGGCGCGCGGCCTGGTCACCCGCGTCGTGGCGGACGACCAGGTGGCCGCCGAGGCCGCCCGCAGCGCCCGCCAGATGGCCGCGCTGTCGCCGCAGGCCCTGCGGCTGAACAAGCGCGCGCTGCGGCAGTTCGGCCGCGCCGAAGGCAGCAGCCGTGACCAGCGCGAACCGCACTACGCCTACGCACCGTCGGCCGAACACCGCGAGGGCCTGGCCGCCTTCAACGAGAAGCGGCCGGCCCGCTTCACTTCATCACCCCCTGACCAAGACGACCGATGAACGCCAACCTCTTCAGCGCCTTGCGCGCCGCCTTCCCGGCTGATCTGGACAGCCTGGCGATCCAGCCGGCGGACGGCCCGGACACCCGGCGCTTCTACACCTGGCGCGACCTGGACCACGCCAGCGCGCGCATCGCCAACCTGTTGGATTCGCTGGATCTGCCGCCCGCCAGCCGGGTGGCGGTGCAGGTGGAAAAAAGCGTCGAGGCGCTGCTGCTGTACCTGGGCGTGTTGCGCGCCGGCCATGTGTTCCTGCCACTCAACACCGCCTACCAGGCGGCCGAGATCGACTACTTCATCGGCAACGCCGAGCCGGCGGTGGTGGTGTGCTCGGGCAAGAACTTCACCTGGATCAGCCGCCTGGCCTTCCAAAAGGGCACGGCCCATGTGTTCACGCTGAACGAGGACCGCACCGGCACGCTGCTGGACCGTGCCGCCGTCCATGCCGACACGCACACGCCGGCCGTGAAGAAGGCCGACGACCTGGCCGCCATCCTCTACACCAGCGGCACTACCGGGCGCAGCAAGGGCGCGATGCTGACGCACGGCAACCTGCTGTCGAACGCACAGACGCTGAAGGGCTACTGGGGCTGGAAGAAGGGCGACGTGCTGATCCACGCGTTGCCGATCTTCCACGTGCACGGCCTGTTCGTCGCCTCGCACGGCGCGCTGCTGAACGGCAGCGCGATGATCTGGCTGTCGAGGTTCGACCCCAAGGCGGTGCTGGCCCACCTGCCCCAGGCCACGGTGTTCATGGGCGTGCCCACCTTGTACGTGCGCCTGCTCGCCGAACCCGGGCTGACCCGGGAGGCCTGCCGGAACATGCGCCTGTTCGTCGCCGGCTCGGCACCGCTGCTGATGGAGACCTTCAACGAGTGGCAGCAGCGCACCGGCCACACCATCCTCGAGCGCTACGGCATGAGCGAGACGGTGATGCTGACCTCCAACCCCTACCACGCGAAGGACGGCGAACGGCGCGGCGGCACCGTCGGCTTCCCGCTGCCCGGCATTGGTGTGCGGGTGCGTGACGACAAGGGCCAGGCGCTGCCGGCCGGCGAGATCGGCGGCATCGAGGTGAAGGGGCCCAACGTCTTCGCGGGCTACTGGCGCATGCCGGAGAAGACCAAGGAAGAGTTCACCGCCGACGGTTGGTTCAAGACCGGCGACGTGGGCAAGATCGACAGCACCGGCTATGTCACGATCGTCGGCCGCAGCAAGGACCTGATCATCACCGGCGGCTACAACGTCTACCCGGCCGAGATCGAGGGCTACCTGAACGACATGCCCGGCGTGGCCGAGAGCGCGGTGATCGGCGCGCCACACCCGGATTTCGGCGAGGGTGTGCTGGCCGTGGTGGTGCCCAAGCCGGGCGCCGCGCTGGACGGCGCGGCGCTTGTGGCCGCACTCAAGACACAGATCGCCGCCTTCAAGGTGCCCAAGCAGGTCTTCGTGGTGGCGGATCTTCCGCGCAACACCATGGGCAAGGTGCAGAAGAACCTGCTGCGCGAACAGCACAAGGCGCACTTCGGGGCGTGACACTCGTTGACGATTGACACCCCCTAGAACCCAGGGTGGTGCCAGGCAGAAGCCGGACCGGGTCGCACAATCGGCGACCGGGCCCGGCCGCGCGCACAACGCACGGGCAAGCCCTCCACGACACCCAGAGGAGACCCCCTGTGAAGCGTACCCCCCTTGCCGCCGCCCTGGCCGCCTGCCTGATCGGCGCCGGCACCCTGATTTCCGGCCCTGCCTTCGCCGACGACGCCACCGAGATGGACAGCCTGCTGGCCCAGCAGCAGCAGCGCACCGACAACTTCTACCGGGCCTACTTTCCGGATGCCGCCACCGGCCGCAAGGCGGCGGTGAGCTTCCACGCCCAGATCCTCGAATCGAACTGGAAGGCCGGCTACCTGGTGATGCAGCTCGACACCGACGACGTGGCCAAGCTGAAGGCCTTCAAGTTCCGCGTCGTGAAGGACACCGCCTTCACCCAGCGCTACCAGGACATGCTGGCCAAGCTGCGCCGGGCCGGCGCACCCAACCTGTTCGGGGCCTCGGGCGCCCGCCTGGCGGCCCAGGCCGACGAGGGCGGCGAGTCGATCCCGAACTTCCCGTGCTACCAGACCGTGGAAGAGACGTTCGCGGCGGCGCAGGGCTTCACCACCACCTACCCGAAGCTGGCCACCTGGACGCCGGTCGGCGAAAGCTGGCAGAAGACCCAGGGCCTGGGCGGCTACGACATCGGCGTGCTCAAGCTGACCAACGGCACCACCACCGGGCCGGACGGCGCGGCCAAGCCCAAGCTGTTCGTCAACTCGGCCATCCACGCCCGCGAGTACGCCACGGCACCGCTGATGCTGGCCTTCGCCACGCAGCTGCTCACCGGCTACGGCAAGGATGCGGACGCCACCTGGATCCTGGACCACCACGAAGTGCACCTGCTGCTGCACACCAACCCGGACGGCCGCAAGAAGGCCGAGGGGGGCCTGCTGTGGCGCAAGAACACCAACCAGGCCTACTGCGGCGCCAACAGCAACGACCGCGGCGCCGACCTGAACCGCAACTTCACCTACAGCTGGAACAAGACCAACGGCCAGGGCTCCAGCGGCAACCCCTGTGCGGAAACCTACCGGGGTTCGTCGGCGGCGTCCGAGCCGGAGACCCAGACGATCGAGGGCTACGTGCGCAACCTCTGGCCGGACCGCCGCGGCCCGAACCAGAACGACGCCGCGCCGGCCGACACCAGCGGCATCCACCTGGACATCCACAGCTACAGCCAGCTGGTGCTGTGGCCCTGGGGCTTCACCTCCCAGACGGCCCCCAACGGCACCGCCCTGCAGACCCTGGGCCGCAAGTTCGCGTACTTCAATGGCTACACGCCGCAGCAGTCGATCGGGCTGTACGCCACCGACGGCACCTCGGACAGCGTGAGCTACGGGGAGCTGGGCGTGGCCGCCTACACCTTCGAGCTCGGCACCTCGTTCTTCCAGAGCTGCACCAGCTACGAAAGCACCATCAAGCCGAAGAACCTGCCGGCCCTGCTGTACGCGGCCAAGGTGGTGCGCACGCCTTACCTGACACCGGCCGGCCCGGACGTGTCGGCGCTGAAGCTGAGCAACAAGGCGGCCAAGAGGGGCGTGACCGCCGGCACGCCGGTGACGCTGACGGCCACGGTGATCGACACCCAGTACAACAACAGCAACGGCACCGAGCCGACGCAGAACGTCGCCGCGGCCGAGGTCTACATCGACATTCCGCCATGGATGCCGGGGGCCACCGCGCTGCCGCTGTCGGCCACCGACGGCGCGTTCAACGCCAAGACGGAGGGCGTCACCACCGTGCTGTCGACCACCGGCCTGTCCAAGGGCAAGCACATGGTGTTCGTGCGCGGCAAGGATGCGGCCAACAACTTCGGGCCGATCAGCGCCTCGTTCCTCAAGATCCTCTGACCGACAACCCCACCGCCTGCATGACAATCGGCCCACGAGGAGGGCCGACATGCGGTGGCTGGCGCGATGCGGGGTGGCGGGTGTCTGGGCGGGGGCGATGGCGGCCCATGCCGCCCCCGCCGAGCTGATCCAGCAGAACCTGCAGCGCTGCGCCAGCGATGCGGCCTGCCTGGCCACCGCCGAGGCGCAGGCCCTGCGCGAGGTGCCCGGCCTGGTGCGCCGGGATGGCGCGGCCCTGATCCTGCAGTTCGGCCTGCACCCCCCGGCCCGCTTCGACGACCAGCCCGGGTTGGCCCACACCTACCTGGGCCGCCTGGACGGCGTGCTGCTGCACGTGGTACGGGCCGGCTCGCCCCATTCGCTGTGGCTGGTGGGCGAGACCGGTCAGCCGCCCTTGAAGGTGGAGGCCGTTCCGGTTCCTGCGCCGGGAAGCCGGCACTTCGTGGTGGTGGCGGGCAACAGCCTGGCGCTGTACCAGCGTTCGGGGCCGCGCTGGTCGCTGCAGTTCCGCTACGACGCGCCGGCCGGGTTGGCCTGGCAGCTCAAGAGTTGGCGGCCGGACGCAGCCGCCTTGCGGCTCGACTGGCACTGCGCCGGCCAGGCCACCGGCGGTACGCTGCAATTGCGCGACGGGCCCTACGGCTGGGACCTGGTGCCCGAGCCGCCGGCGCGTTGCGCGCCTTGAATTGGAGCACCCGGTGCCGGGGTACCGGCCCCACCCGCCGAGCGGGTGCTCAGCCGGCTTGGGAGCGGCCCGGCGCTCGGCTGACCCGGCCGTTCAGTCTTCGTCTTCGTCGTCCGCCTGGTTGGGGCGGGGCACGGCCTGCGCGCCTTGCGACTGGTGCATGTTCTGGTTGGCCTGTTGCACACCCTGAGGCAGCATCGGCACCGGCCGCGGGATGGCGTTCAGCGTGGGGGGCCGGGCCCCTGCGGGGCTGGCCATGGCGGCTGGCTCGGGCAGGGTCAGCTCGGTGGTGGCCGGGCCGCCGCGCGGGCCGAGCTGCACCGAGCGCTGGTTCACCGCCAGCAGCACCGTGTCGCCTTCGATGACGCTGCCGGTGCGCCAGGCCTTGGCCGGCTGGTCGCCCACGGCGATCAGGGCGACGCCCTGAGGCGACGCGCCTGCGCCACGTGGCGCCACCACGCCCAGCAACTGGAACCGGCCGCTTTCGTCGGCCAGATCGGCCTCGTCGTCGTCTGCCGCCGCCACGGCGGTGGCGCCCAGCAGGCGCTTCAGCTCGCCGCCGAGCGCCAGGCTGCGCGCCGGCAGTTGCGCCTGCGCCGGCACGCCAGTGCGTGGTGCGAACACCTTCATGCCCCAGAACACGGCACTGCCGAGCACCAGAGCCCAGACCGCAAAGGTTAACAATCGCGAAGCCATGCGACGATTATGATTCAAGCCACTTTCCGCCACGCAGCGGTTGACGCTGCTTTACCGCCATGACCCTTGCCCGCCGCCTCATCGCCTCTTCGCGCCGCAGTGCCCAAGCTGGCTTCACGTTGATCGAGATCATGGTCGTGGTGGTCATCATCGGCGTGCTGGCCGCCCTCATCGTGCCCGGTGTGCTGGACCGCGCCGACGACGCCCGCGTCACCGCCGCGCGGGCCGACGTGGGCAATGTCATGCAGGCGCTCAAGCTCTACAAGCTCGACAACCAGCGCTACCCCACCGGCGAACAGGGGCTGGACGCACTGGTGCGCAAACCCACCGTGGGCCAGATCCCGCCGAACTGGCGCGTCTATGTCGAAAAGTTGCCCAACGATCCCTGGGGCCACCCCTACCAGTACGCCAACCCGGGCGTGAAGGGCGAGATCGACGTCTTCAGCCTGGGCGCCGACGGCCAGCCTGGCGGCGAGGGCAAGGACGCCGATATTGGCTCCTGGCAGTAAGTCCTTCAAACACTCCCGCGGCTTCACGCTGCTGGAGCTGATGCTGGTGGTCGCCCTGATCGCCGTGGCCGTCGGCATGGCGACGCTGGCGTTGCGCGATGCCAATGCCAGCAAGCTCGAGGAAGAAGGGGCCCGGCTCGCTGCGCTCTTCGAGGGCGCCCGTGCGCGGGCCCGGGCCGAGGGCACCGAGGTGCTGTGGCAGCCCGGGCGCGAGGACGGCGCCGGCTTCCGCTTCCTCGGCCTGGCCGCCGACAGTGGCCTGCCGACCCACTGGCTCGACGAGCGCACCCGCGCCGAGGTCATCGGCGCACCCTTGCTGCGCCTGGGGCCCGAGCCGGTGATCGGCGCACAGCGCGTGGCCCTGCGCATCGAGGACCGCCAGCTGGTGCTGGCCACCGACGGCATGGGGCCTTTCGTGGTCATCCTGCCGACCGAGGTGCCATGAACAGTGGTCGGCATCAGGCACGCGGCTTCACGCTGGTCGAGGTGCTGGTGGCCGTGGCCATCGTCGCCATCGCGCTGGCGGCCGGCAGCCGCGCTGCCGGCACCCTGATCGACAACGCGCAGCGCCTGTCGGACGTGACTGTCGCGCAGTGGTGTGCCGACAACCGGCTGGTCAACATGAAACTGGCCAAGCAGTTCCCGGATGTCGGCGAGAGCAGCTTCGAATGCCAGCAGGGCGGCCAGACCTACACCGTGAAGATGCTGGTGCGGCCGTCGTTCAACCCCAATTTCCGTGTCGTCGACACCGGCGTGGCCGATGCCCGCGGCACGCCGCTGGTGCGGCTGTCGGTGATCCTGCCGCGCTACTGAACATGAGTGCCCGCCGCATCCCCCCCCGGCTGACACGCAAGGTGCGCGGCTTCACGCTGATCGAAGTGCTGGTCGCGATGTTCATCATGGCCATCATGGCCACGATGGCCTGGCAGGGCGTGGATGGCCTCGTGCGTGCCCGAGACGGTGCCCAGCGCAGCGGCGAGGTGGCCCTGCGCCTGTCCACGGTGCTGGCCCAGTGGGAACAGGATCTGGCGCAGATCCAGCAGAGCTCGGCGGCGCCGGGCCTGAAGTTCGACGGTGCCTCGCTGCGCATGACCCGGCGCTCGCCGGGCGGCATCCAGCTCGTCGTGTGGACCTTGCAGGGCACGACCTGGTACCGCTGGGCCGCCCCGCCGGTGACCCGCATCCAGGACCTGCAGGACTGGTGGATCCGCAGCCAGCAGTGGGCGGCCATCCAGGGCGATGCGCTGAAGATGCTCGAGGATGTCGGCAGCCAGCAGGTCTACTTCTACCGCGGCAACTCCTGGAGCAATGCGCAATCCACCGGCGACTACGAGGCACCGCCGGTGCAGCCGCCCCCGCAGGGCGCCTCCGGGCCGGCGTCGGCCCCGGTAGGCGGCGAGCAGGAGGCCCTGCCCACCGGTGTGCGCCTGGTGCTGGCGCTGCCCAGCGGGCCGGTGACCCGCGACCTGATGGTGAGGCCGTCGCTGTGACCCGCCGGCCCGCTGCCCAGAAGGGTGCCGCACTCCTGCTGGCCATGCTGATCGTGACCATCGTCGCCACGCTGGCGGCCGGCATGGTCTGGCAGCAGTGGCGCGGCATCGAGGTCGAGATCGCCGAGCGGGCGCGCGCCCAGGCCGCCTGGTTGATCGAGGGCGCCACCGACTGGGCCCGGCTGATCCTGCGCACCGACGCACAGGACCGCGAGCGCCCGAACGTGGACACCCTGAACGAGCCATGGAACACGCCGCTGAAGGAGGTCAAGCTGTCCGACTTCCTCGCCGCCGACAAGAACAACACGGTGGACACCGGTCTGGAGGCCTTCCTGTCGGGCCAGATCACCGACGCGCAATCGCGCTACAACCTGCGCAACCTGCTGCGCGACGACGATGCCGACGCCGCCAAGGACCTGGCCATTCTCCGGCGCCTGTGCGAATCCCTCGGCCTGCCGGCCGACACCGCCACGCGCATTGCCGACGGCATGAAGGGCGCCGACCTGGCCGAGGACCAGCTCGACGACGAGGAGGACGTGGCCCCCGGCGCGCCGCTGCCCCCGCAGCGGGTGCAGCAACTGACCTGGTTCGGGCTGGACGCCGACGCGGTGCGCCGCCTCTCGCCCTACGTGATCATCCTGCCGGGGGAGACGCCGCTCAATGTGCTGACCGCGCCGCCCGAGGTGCTGAGCGCGGTGATGGAGGGCCTGGACCGCGGCACCGCCGAGCGCTTTGCGCAGAAGCGACTGTCGCTGGACGTCAAGGTGTTGCCGGACGTGAAACCGCTGTTGCCGGAGAGGGTGGAGCTGGACGAGAAGCGCGTGTCGGTGAACTCGAACTACTTCGAGATCCTCGGCGAACTTCGCTACGAGAACTTCCTGCTGCGCGAGTTGTCGCTGGTGCAACGGCGCGGGCTGGAGGTGGTGCTGATGCGCCGCGAAAGGCTCCCCCATGAATGACAATCGCTGGCCCGAGGCCCCCTGCGCGAGCCACGCCACAATAGCAAGCGCCGTTCGCGGCCCCCTTGCCTGACACACGCCACCCATGTCCACCCTGATCGTTGCCCTGCCTGCGCAACCCCGGCTCTCGTCCCAGGGCGCCGATGCCGGTGCCATGCCGGCATCGCCGGAGTTCGACTATGTGTACAGCGCCGATGGCGGTGCGCGGCCGCAACCAGGCCGCGCCGTGCCGGCGCTGCTGCCGAAGGCCCAGGTGGTCATCGCCGTGGTCCCGCCGAGCGACATCGGCTGGCACCGTGTCACGCTGCCCAAGGCGCCGGCTGCCAAGCTGCGCCAGGCCCTGGCCAGCGTGATGGAAGAGGTGCTGCTGGAAGACGAGGCCGATGTCCACCTGGCGGTGCCGCCCGCCCTGAAACCCGGCGAGCCCGCCTGGGTCGCGGCCTTGAACAAGCCCTGGCTGAAGGCCCAGCTCGACGCGCTGGAGGCCGACGGCCTCACGGTGGACCGCGTGGTTCCCGCCTGGGCGCCCGACGATGCCCCCTCGGGCCACTTCTTCCCTGGTGAAGGCGACGCCGGCCCGCAATTGGCCTGGCGCGATGCCGCCGGCCCCTTGTGCCTGCCGGCGGCCAGCGACGCCTCGCGCACCCTGCTGGCCCGCCTGGGCGCCGACATCCCGGTGCGCTGGACGGCCCAGCCCGAATGCGGCGCCGAGGCCGAGCGGCTGGCCGGTGGTTCGGTGGCGGCGCTGTCCGCCGCGGAGTTCCTGCAGGCCGCCGCGCGCAGCGAGTGGAACCTGCGCCAGTTCGATCTCACGCCGCAGCGGCGCGGCAGCCGTGCCGCCAAGGAGCTGCTGCAGCAGGTCTGGCAGGCGCCGCAGTGGCGCCCGGCGCGCTACGGCGTGGCCGCACTGCTGGTGCTGAACCTGGTCGGTGCGAATGTCTGGGCCTGGCAGCAGCGGCAGGCCTTGGGCCGCCAGAAGGCCGCGATGACCGCGCTGCTGCAGACCACCTTTCCGCAGGTGCGGGCCGTGATCGACGCCCCCGCCCAGATGCAGAAGGAGATCGACCTGCTGCGCGCGGCCGCCGGCAAGCCCGGCGAGGCCGACCTCGAACCGCTGATGGCCGCCGCCGACGCCGCCTGGCCGCCATCGCGCGCGCCGGCCGACGGCCTGAAGTACGAGCCCGGCCGGCTGATCGTCAGCAGCGCCGGCTGGAGCCCGCAGGAAGTGGAGGCCTTCCGCAGCCGCCTGCGCCCGCTGGGCTACGACGCCGAGTCGGTGCCCGGCCGCCTGACGCTGATGCGCGCCAAGCTGCCCGCCGGCAGCATGGACCCACCCGCCGCACCGGCCCGCCCGGGCCCGCCGACCGGCATGCCGCCGGGTGCGCCCCCGCCCGGGGCCGGCCCGGCACCGGCGCCCGGTGGCCGCCCGCCCATGCCCGTGCAGCCACTGGGCATGACCCCCGGCGCCTCGCCGCAGCAGATGCCTCAGCGCGAGCCCGCCGCCCAGCCGGAAAACGCCCCCGGCACCGCCCCGCCGCCTGCCGGCCCGGTCCCCATCCAGCAACAGTAAGCGCCAACAGTGAGCACCATGAACAGCCTGGAACTCGAACGCCGTTGGGCACGCCTGCAACCCCGCGAGCGCCAGCTCGTGGGGCTGGCCGGTGGCGCCGTGGCGGTGCTGCTGCTGTGGTTCGTGGCGCTGCGGCCGGCCTGGCAGACCTGGCAGCAGGTGCCAGCCCAGGCCCGCGCGCTGGAGGCCGACTGGATGCAGATGCAACGCCTGGCCACCGAGGCGCGCGATCTGAAGACGCAACCGCCGGTGAACGCCACCCAGGCCGCACAGGCCCTGAAGTCGGCCACCGACCGCCTGGGCGCGCACGGCAAGCTGAACCAGATCGGCGACCGGGCCACGCTGAACGTCAACGGCGCCTCGCCCGAGCAACTGCGCACCTGGCTGGCCGAGGTCCGCAGCGGCGCGCGGGCCCGGCCGATCGAACTCCAGGTCAACCGTGCCGAAGGCGGCCTGAGCGGCCAGATCGTGGTCAGCCTGGCCAGCGCGTCATGAGCAAATCCGCATCGGCACCCACCGGCTGGAGCCTGTCGACCTTCGACGACAGCGTGCTGGCCGTCATGCGCAAGGGCCGCGCCCCGCGCGGCCGCCCGGCCGCGTTGGCGGGCACGCCACGCGTGCTGCGCTGGGGGGTGGCCGGTGCGGCGCTGGGCGGCGTGTTCGCCGTCGTCGCCTTCGCCCCCGCCTCTTGGCTGGCAGGCGCGGTGGCCGACGCGACCGCCGGGCGGCTGATCCTCGCCGAGGCCGAAGGCAGCCTGTGGCAAGGCAGCGCGCTGCCGGTGCTGACCGGTGGCCCCGGCAGCAAGGACGCCGCACTGCTGCCCTCGCGACTGGACTGGTCGGTCGCGCCGTTCTGGGGCGGGCTGCGGCTGAAGCTGGCGCAGGGTTGCTGCATCGAGCCCGGGCTCGAACTGGAGATCCGCCCCGGCTGGAACCGGCTGGCGGTGACAGTCAAGCCCGGCGCTGGCGGCGTGGGCCACTGGCCGGCCGCCTGGCTGGAGGGCCTGGGCGCACCGTGGAACACTTTGCGGCCCGGCGGCCAGCTCCGGATGGCCAGCCAGGGTCTGACCCTTCTGCAACAGGGCGGCAGCTGGCAGGTCAGCGGCCGCGCCGACCTGGATTGGCTGCAGGCCTCCTCTCGCCTGTCCACGCTGGAGGCGCTGGGCAGCTACCGCATCGGCGTTGCCGGCTCGCCTGGGGCCGAGGGCGGCCCCCCGGCGATCACGCTGCGCACGCTGGACGGCGCGCTGCAACTCAACGGCAACGGCCAGTGGACACCCAAGGGCCTGAAGTTCACCGGCGACGCCCGCGCAGCGCCGGGCTTCGAGCCGGCCTTGAACAACTTGCTGAACATCATCGGGCGGCGCAACGGCGCGTCGTCCGTCATTTCGATCGGGTGATCATGAACCTGCACCACCGCTTCTTCTCCATCGCCCCGCTGGCCCTGGCCGCCCTGCTCGCCACCGCGCCGGTGGTGCATGGCCAGGACACCGACCCGCCGATGCCGGCCATCAAGTCCAAGGCGCCGGTCACGCTGAACTTCGTCAACGCCGAGATCGAATCGGTGTCACGGGCCATCGGCACCATGCTGGACCGGCAGATCGTGGTCGACCCGCGCGTCAAGGGCCAGATCACCGTCACCAGCGAGAAGGCGCAACCCCCGCAGGAGGCCTGGCGCAGCTACCTGGCGGCCCTGCGCGGCATGGGCTTCACCGTGGTCGAGAACGCGGGCCTGCTGAAGGTGGTGCCCGAGGCCGAAGCCAAGCTGCAGGCCGGCACGGTGCAGATCGGCGCGCCCACGCTGCGCGGCGACCAGATCCTGACCCAGATCTTCCGCCTCAACCACGAGAACCCGAACAACCTGGTGGCCGTGCTGCGGCCGCTGATCAGTGCCAACAACACGATCAACGCCAACCCGGCCAACGGCACGCTGATCATCACCGACTACGCCGACAACCTGCAGCGCCTGGCCAAGATCATCGCCGCGCTGGACCAGCCGGCCGCCTCCGAGGTCGAGGTGATCCAGGTGAGGCACGCGCTGGCCGCCGACCTGGCGCCGCTGCTGCAAAAGCTCACCGAGGGCGGCGCGGGCACCACCGTGCCGGGTGGCGCCAACACCCAGGCATCGGCCACGTCCATCGTCGTCGAGCCACGCAGCAACGCACTGATCGTGCGCACCGCCAACCCGGTGCGCATGAACGCGGTGAAATCGCTGATCGAGAAGCTCGACAAGCCCATCGCCGGTGGCGGCCCGGCCGGCAACATCTGGGTCGTCTACCTGAAGAACGCCGACGCGGTGAAGCTCGCCGAGGTGCTGCGCGCCGCCATCTCCAGCGGCACGGCAGCCACCAGCGGCGCCAGCACGGGCGGCAGCACCTCGTCCAACGTCGGCGGCATTTCCCGGCCGGCAACGCCCACCGGCGGCATCGCCGCCAACACTGGCGGCAGCGCGACGAGCGGCCTCAGCAGCGCGGCCACCACCCCGGTCTCGGCATCGGCCGGCCCGTCGACCGGCGGCCAGATCCAGGCCGACCCGGCGACCAACTCGCTGATCATCTCGGCGCCCGAGCCGGTCTACCGGCAGATGCGCCAGGTCATCGACCAGCTCGACACCCGGCGCGCGCAGGTCTACGTGGAGACCTTGATCGTCAAGGTCGACGCCACCAAGGCGGCGGAGTTCGGCTTCCAGTGGCAGAGCCTGCTGGGCAACACCGACAGCAAAGTGGTCGGCGTGGCCGGCACCAATTTCGGCAGCACCGGCAACATCATCGACCTCTCGCTGTCGGGCGCTGGTGCCACCTCCACCGGCACCGCCACCGCGTCGGCGAGCGCGCAAATCGGCAGCGGGCTGAACATCGGCGTGTTCCGCAAGATCGCCGGCTTCTACACGCTGGGCGCGTTGGCCCGCTTCCTGGAAACGAACACCGGCGCGAACATCCTGTCCACACCCAACCTGGTGGCGCTGGACAACGAGGAGGCCAAGATCGTGATCGGCTCGAACGTGCCGTTCACCACCGGCTCGTTCACCAACACCGGCACCGGCAACGGCGCGGTCAACCCGTTCAACACCGTCGAGCGCAAGGACGTGGGCATCACGCTGCGCATCAAGAGCCAGATCGGCGAGGGCGGCACGGTGCGCATGACCGTGTTCCAGGAAAGCAGCTCGCTGCGCAACGACAACTCGCAGATCACCGACAAGAGCTCCATCGAAACCACCGTGGTGGTCGACGACGGCAGCATGATGGTGCTGGGCGGTCTGCTGAAGGACGAATACGGCGACAACGAGGGCAAGATCCCGGGCCTGGGGAGCATCCCCATCCTCGGCAACCTGTTCCGCAACGAAGGCCGCACCCGCATCAAGAGCAACCTGATGCTGTTCCTGCGCCCGGTGGTGCTGCGCACGCCGCAAGCCGCCGAGCAGATGATGATCGACCGCTACGACGCGATCCGCAGCGTGCAGTCGTCGAACCAGAAGGAGCCGACGATGGTGTTGCCGGTGGATGGTTCGCTGGTGCTGCCCGAGCGCCAGCCCGGCAGGCTGCCCCAATCCCAGGTGGTCGTGCCGACCGCGCCGGCCTCGGCCCCGGGCCAGTAAACCGAGCACCCTGCCATGGGCCAACGCCACCCCCTGCCCTACGCCTTCGCCAAGGCGAACACCCTGCTGCTGGAAGACGATGGCCGGCAGCTCGTGCTGCGGCTGGCCGACTCCACGCCGCGCAGCGCCCTCACCGAGGTGCTGCGCCGCTATGCGGTGGACCGCTTCGAACCCGAAGCCGCCGAGACGCTGGACAAGCGCCTGGCCGAGGCCTACGCCGGCGGCGAGGCCAGCGCCGCGGCGGTGGTGGGCGAGGTCGAGAGCGCGGTCGACCTGTCGCGCATGATGCAGGAGCTGCCGGCTGTCGAAGACCTGCTGGAGGCCGCCAACGACGCGCCCATCATCCGCATGCTCAACGCGCTGCTGACCCAGGCCGCGAAGGACGGCGCGAGCGACATCCACATCGAGCCCTACGAACGCAGCTCCAGCGTGCGCTTCCGGGTCGACGGCACGCTGCGCCAGGTGGTGCAGCCGAACAAGGCGCTGCACGCGGCGCTGATCTCGCGCCTGAAGATCATGGCCGAGCTGGACATCGCCGAGAAGCGCCTGCCGCAGGACGGCCGCATCTCGCTGCGCATCGGCGGGCGGGCGATCGACGTGCGCGTCTCCACCCTGCCCTCGGCGCACGGCGAACGTGCCGTGCTGCGCCTGCTGGACAAGACCGAGGCCAAGTTCAGCCTGGAGAGCCTGGGCATGCGCGGCGAGGTGCTGCAGGCCTTCCACAAGCTGGTGCAGCAGCCGCACGGCATCGTGCTGGTCACCGGCCCCACCGGCTCGGGCAAGACGACCACGCTGTACGCCTCCATGGCCCGGCTCGACACCGCCACCACCAACGTGCTGACTGTGGAGAACCCGGTCGAATACGAGCTGCCCGGCATCGGCCAGACCCAGGTCAACCCGGCCATCGACCTGACCTTCGCGACCGCCCTGCGCGCCATCCTGCGGCAGGATCCGGACGTCATCATGATCGGCGAGATCCGCGATTTCGAGACCGCCCAGATCGCCATCCAGGCCTCGCTGACCGGCCACCTGGTGCTCGCCACGCTGCACACCAACGACGCCTTGAGCGCCGTGACCCGCCTGACCGACATGGGCGTCGAGCCGTTCCTGCTCAGCTCCAGCCTGCTGGGCGTGCTGGCTCAGCGCCTGGTGCGCAAGCTCTGCCCTGTCTGCAAGAAGGGCGACGAGCGCGGCCGCTACCACCCGGTCGGCTGCCCCGAGTGCGCCCACACCGGCTACAAGGGCCGCACCGGCGTCTACGAGCTGATGGTGGTGGACGACTCGATTCGCGCCATGATCCATAACCGCGCCGCCGAGAGCCAGCTCTACGTGGCCGCCGAGGCCGCGGGCTTCCGCACCATGCGCGAAGACGGCCAGCGCCTGATCGACTCCGGCGTCACCTCGCAAGAGGAAGTGCTGCGCGTGACCCGCGAGTGAGCATGAACCCCCAAGCTAGCCGCTCCGCGCCTGCGCTGCCCCCCAAGGGGGCGCTCAGTTCCTTGGGAACGGCCCTGCGGAACTGACGATGCCCGCCTTCAAGTACGAAGCCCTCGACGCCGCCGGCAAGGCCAGCACCGGCCTGGTCGAGGCCGACAACGCCAAGACCGCGCGCGCCCAGGTGCGCGCGAAATCGCTGGTGCCGCTGTCGGTGACGCCGGTGGCCAGCCAGGCCGAGGCCAACTCCAGCGGCATCGGCGCCACGGTGCGCTTCGGCGGCCGGCGCGCCTTCAGTGCCAGCGGGCTCACCGTCTGGACGCGCCAGCTGGCCGGCCTGGTCGGCTCCGGCCTGCCACTGGAGCGCGCACTCACCGCACTGGCCGACGAGGCCGAGGAGCCGCGCCAGCGCGAGCTGATCGCCCACCTGAAGAGCGAGGTCAACGCCGGCAGCCCGTTCGCCCGCGCGCTCGCTTCCGGCCCGCGCGAGTTCGACGAGGTCTACCGCGCGGTGGTGGCCGCCGGCGAGCAGAGCGGCGCGCTGGGCGGCGTGCTCGAACGCCTGGCCGACGACCTGGAGGAGCGCCAGGCGCTGAAGGCCAAGCTGGTTGGCGCGATGCTGTACCCGGCCATCGTCTCGCTGATCGCCATCATCATCGTCACCTTCCTGGTCACCTACGTGGTGCCGCAGGTGGCGTCGGTGTTCACCAGCAGCAAGCGGGCCCTGCCCACGCTGACGGTGGCGATGCTCAACATCAGCGCCTTCGTGCGCAACTACGGCCTGTATGTGCTGGTGCTGCTGGCGGCTGGCGGCGCGATGCTCAGCTTCTCGCTGCGCAACGAAGCCTTCCGCGAGCGTTTCGATGCCGCCTTCCTGCGCCTGCCGCTGTTCGGCCGCCTGGCCCGGGGCTACAACGCCGCCCGCTTTGCCGGCACCTTGGCCATGCTGGCGGGTGCGGGCGTGCCCATCCTGAAGGCGCTGCAGGCGGCCGCCGAGACGCTGGGCAACCGTGCGATGCGGGCGGATGCAATGGCCGCGCTGGTGCAGGTGCGCGAAGGCGCGCCGCTGGCGTCGGCGCTGGCCGCCAAGAAACGCTTCCCGGGCCTGCTGGCGATGTTCGCCCGCTTGGGCGAGCAGACCGGCAAGCTGCCCGCCATGCTGGACCGTGCCGCACGCCAGCTCGGCAGCGAGGTGCAGCGCCGCGCGCTGGCCATCGCCACCCTGCTGGAGCCGCTGCTCATCGTGGCCATGGGCGTGATGGTGATGCTGATCGTGCTCTCGGTGCTGCTGCCCATCATCCAGCTCAACACCTGGGTGAAGTAGGGGGTTGGGTGCCGCGCGCGGGTGGCCGATATTCGGCCATGATCGCGGCATGACGACAGTGTTCGAGGCGGCCCACGCAGTCGAGGCCCACATGGTGTTGAACCTGCTGCAACAGCAGGGGGTGGCAGGCCGGATCGAGGGCGAGTACCTGCAGGGCGCCATCGGCCAGTTGCCCGCTCGCGGCCTGGTGCGCGTCGTGGTCGACGACGAGGACCTGGCCGCAGCGCGTGCCATCGTCGCGGCATTCGAGGCCGAGCAGCCATCGGATGCCACTGGCCGGACGCCCGCACAGGCAGCGCCGAGCCGCTGGGCGTGGTTCCTCGCCGGCGTGCTGCTCGGTGCGCTCGCAGCCGCGGCGATGTTGCGCGCGCCGGTGGCCCCGGGCGGCCAGGCGGCATGCACGGACACGTCTTGCGGCAGGCCGCAATATTCCCCTCACCTCTAACGTTAGTCGTCCTCTTACCACCGCCCGTGAAATTCACGCGCTCGCGTCCGATGAACTCGCCAGGTCGGGGAGCAAAGATCGCAAGACTGGCTATCACCTCCGTCCTGCGGCAAACCGCAGGCCGCCCCTTACGTCGAACGTTAGGTTTCTGAGTACGCCACCTTGAGCCCAAGGTGCTCTGCGAAGGGCAGAAAGTCCTTGTCGGCATGAAGCAACGTCAAGCCGCTTTCAATGCACCGGGTCGCAATCAGCGTGTCAATGGCCTTCCGAATCGTGATTCCCATTGCTCGCAGTGTTCGGTAGTTCTCCGAAGCCTTCACCGCAATGTCGTAGCCGACCAAGTCAATGTGGTCAAAGGCCTCCAAGGCCTGCTTCACCAGCTTGAGCTCACGCTCGTCTCGAACACCTTGCAGCACCTCCGCCGCGATCAAGTCGCCCACGGCCAGCGGGCTGCGGCCGAGCAGCGAGTCAAGGAGCGCTACCTGCGGGGTGTCAGCCGAACGAAAATAGTCGATCCAAACGCTGGAATCGACCAGAATCACCGGTCGGTCCTCATGGCGTTCAGGTCACCTTCCCAGGTAATCTTTCCCTTGAGCTGACGAACCTTTTCTTGTGCTCGAAGTTGAACCAAGGTCTTCAAGCCCAGTTCCACTGCCTCGCGCTTTGTCTTTGCGCCGGTGGCCTTCAGCGCATCTTTCATGAGCTTGTCGTCAATCTCAATGTTGGTCCGCATGATGTGTACTCCAACTGCTGCTAGTACACATAATAGCACTGACCCCTATGACGGCAGGAAATCCATCGGGTAGGTGACGTCCATCGGGTTGACGTCCTTGGCGCCGAAGTCGAACTGGCGGATGCGCGCCAGCAGCTTCTGCTCCAGATCCGGCGAGTTCAGTTCGGTGGAGACGATGCGGCAGTCGGTGACCTGGCCCGAGGGCGCCACCTTCAGCGCCAGCACCACCTTGCCTTGCAGGCTCGGGTCTTCGCGCAGCGCACGGTTGTAGATGGCGTAGATGGCGCCCTTGTTGCGTTCGAAGACGAGGCGGATGTCCTCGATCGAGCGCGAGGCCTTGCCGGTGTTGCCCTTCTGGATCGTCCCGCCGGCCGCGCCGGGGCCCGCGCCCAGGCCCTTGCCGGTGCCGCCAGCGCCGCCGCCACCCGGGCCGCCGCCCCCACCACCACCGGCTGCGCCTTCGACCAGCGTGGTCGATCGGCCGGCCAGGCCACCGCCGCCCGTATCCCGGCTGTAGCCGGCCACATTGATGCCGCCCGAGCCGCCAGTGGCGTTGGAGGTGATCATCGAACGCACCGGCAGGCCCGGCTGGGTGCCGGCACCGACCCCCACGCCAACGCCGGTGCCCACGCCCAGGCCGGGCTTGATGCTCTCGGGGTTGATCTGCACGGCCACCGGGGCACTGTGCATCTCGGCCAGTTGATCCTTCATCGCCAGCAGGCCAACGCCGGTGGCCTTGCGGCGCGCCGCGTCGATCGCCTCGCCCGGTGGCTTGCCCGGGATGGGGTTGCGCGCCTCGGGCACCGGCGCCTTCTTGTCAGGCTGCGGCTTCGAATCGGGCAGCTTGGCCGGCTCGGGCGCCTTCTCGGTGGTCTCCGCCTTTTTCAGCACCTCGGGCGCACGCGGCGGCGGCACCGGCAGCGGCTTGTCCTCCAGCAGCAGCTTGGCCAGCGGCGGCGGCAGCGGCTGCACCACGTCGTGGACGATGTCGGGCACCGGCAACCACGGCAGCGCGAGGCCGAACAGCAGCACCAACGCGATCACCGTGCCGTTGATGCGACGGAAACGCGCGTCATCCTCGGGCGGTGTCGCCCAGGCCAGCACCGGGTTGCGGAAGGAAACGGCGAGCGCTGTCATCAGGCCCCCGCTTTCTGGCGCACCGCGAACGAGACGTCGCTGAAGTTCGCGCGGGCGCAGGTGAACATCACCTTGCGCAGCAGCTGGTAGGGGATGTCCTTGTCACCGAGGATGGTGATGGCCTGGGCGGTGGCCTGGTTCTCGGCGCGAACCACCTGGCGGGTGGCCAGGCGATCCAGCTCGGCCTTCAGCGGCGCGATCAGGTCACCGGTGTCGGCCAGCACCTCGGCCACGGCGGCGATGCGGCGGCCTTCGACGACGATGTCGCTGCCACTGACCACCACCACCAGGGTCTCCTTGGGTTCCTTCAATGCGGTGGATTCGGGCAGCTTCACCGCCGTGGTGGTCTGCAGCAGCTCGATGCCGCCGGAGTTGGACAGCAGGAAGAAGATCAGCAGCGTGAACACGTCGATCAGCGAGACGAGGTTCAGGTCGAGCTGCTGCTGGTTGCGGGCGTGCCGCTCGGCGCGCTTCTGCAGCGGAGTGAGCTTCATGAGCGGGGCGCCTTCAGCGCGCTCGCACCGGCGCGTCGCCGATCGAGATGTTGGGGAAGAGCTCGGTGGTCACCAGGTTGGCGCCCTGGGCCACCGAATGGGCGCGCACCGCGTCCATCACGTGCACCAGCCGGTCGTAGGAGGTGTCGGGCTCGGCCAGCACCGAAGCGTCGAGCTGGTCCGGGAACTTGCCCTTGACCTGTTGGATGAGATTGCCCAGCACCGCCAGGTCCGGCCCTTCGGGAAGATTGGGAATGCGCTGGATCAGGCCGCCGATGCGGTCGCCCACCTCGACGGCGTCGGGCCGGATCACCACCTCCAGCTGCAGGTTGTTGACCTTCAGCTGCTCGACGCCGGCCGACTGCGCAGGCAGGCTCATGTCGAGCACCGCCAGCCGGGTGAAGACGGCGGTGGACAGCAGGAAGGGCACCAGCACCACGATCAGATTCAGGAACGCGGTGATCTCCAGCGCGGCTGGATCTTTTTTCAGGCGTCGGACGCGCATCTCGGTGCTGCCTTCAGCGGTTGGCGGGCTGCTCGGGCGCGATGCGCTGCATCAGGTTCAGGAAGCTGATCTTGGCGGCCTCCAGACCGTCGACGATTTCGCTGGTGCGCGCCTGCAGGAAGGCGTGGATCAGCAGGAAGGGGATCGCCACCATCAGCGCGAAGGCGGTGTTGTTCATGGCGATCGAGATCGAGGCCGACAGCAGCTCGGCCTTCTCGGCCGGGTTCACCTGGGCCACCGCCGTGAAGCCCTTGATCAGGCCGATGATGGTGCCCAGCAGGCCCACCAGCGTGATCACGTTGGCGAAGGTGGCAATGTAGTGGGTGCGGCGCTCCAGGCGCGGCACGATCTCCATCATGCCCTCCTCCATCGCCATGTCCAGGTCTTCACGCCGGCGAGAGGTCTGCAGGCGGGTCAGGCCGTGGTTGACGATGTTGCCGATCGCCGAATCAGACTCCGAGGCCATGCCCAGCACTTCCTTCAGCTGGCCGCCCTGCAGCATCGGAAGCATCTTGGCCCACGCCTGGCGGTTGGCGGTGCGCGAGCGGCGCAGGAAGACCCAGCGCTCGATCGCGATCGCCAGGCCCATCGCCATGATCAACAGGCTGGGGTAGAGGAACACACCACAGTCCTGAAAGAACTTCACGGCCGTCTGAAAGGCATTCATCAGTCAATCTCCGAAAACAAAGGGCAGGTGCAAGGACGTGGCCGGGGCCAGGAATTCAAGGTTTGGCGGCGGGTGCCGCCGGTTGCGGTCGGGTCAGGGCGTCGTACTGGATCTGGCGGCGGAAGACGTCGCGATCGACCGGCGCCAGCGCTTCGTCGAGCACGCTCACGGTCGGTCGGCCAGCCAGGTCGCCCGGCAACGGCTTCTTCCACGGCACGATGTACAACACCTTGGGCAGCTCCCGGTTGCCGATGATCTGGGTGCGGTCGATCTCGGCCTTGTCCTGCGACCAGGCCGAACCGACCGCCAGCAGCAGGGTGATCGGCACACCCAAGCAAGACGTGAGCCTCATGACGATTCCTTACTGGCTGGGGCAGGGGCGGCAGCCGGGGCCGCCGCCGGCACGCGGTTCTTCAGGTCGGCCACCCACTTGCCGACCGCCGTGTCGCCGGCCGGCGTGAGGGCCAGGTAGCGGTTGTACAGCGCCAGCGCCTCGGCCGGCTGGCCCAGGTACAGGTCGTGCAGGATGCCCAGGTTCAGGCAGGCGGTGGCATAGCTGGCGTCCGCGGCCAGCGCCGCCTCGTAGGCTTCGCGGGCCTTGGTGAACTCACCTTGCTGGCGCAGCGCGATGGCCTGCTGGTTCTGCACCGCCGGCGCACTGCCACTGGTGTCGGCCCGCTCGGTCTTGGCCCAGCGCCCCGGGCGCAGTTCGCGCAAAGCGCCGAAGCTCTTGCGGACCCACTCGTCGTAGAAGCCCTCGGCCGACCGGCGGGCGTTCAGCTCGTGCAGCTCGATGGCCTTCTCCTCGAACGGGAAGGCCTGCTCCTCCAGCAGCACGTTGTACTGCTCCAGCTCGATCTTGCTGAGCTTCTTGGGGCGCTGCGAAGTGAGCAGAGACTTGCCGAAATCCTGGTACAGCGCGCCGATCTGGAAGGTGGAGGCTGTGACGACCTCGGCCACGCCATAGTCGGCGGCCACCGAGTAGGCCTTCAGCGTCTCCTCCAGCTTGGTCTTCTTCAGCTTCAGCTGCCTCTGCAAGGGCTCGACCAGGGCCACCTTGCGGTAGTCGGCCGCCACCGGCTCGGCCAGGGCCAGCGCGGCCATCGCGCCCAGCGTGCGGGTGCGGCCGGTGCGCTCCGCGCCGCCGGCCTGGTCGGCCTGGAAGATCTCCTTCTGCAGCGCCAGCGCACGGGCCGCGTTGCCCTCGCGCTCGGCCAGCCTGGCCAGGCGGTGGCGGGCCTCGATGGCCGGCTCCAGCGGCGCCGGGTACAGGCGCAGGTAGCGCTCGTAGGCCTTGGCCGCGTTGCTGCGCGACGTGGCGGTGCCACCGTCGGCCGCCTTCTCGTACAGCTCGGCGGCCTGCCATTGCGCCGAGCGGGCCAGCTCGGGTTCCTTGTTGGCCACGGCCAGGCGTTCGAACTCGGCCGCGGCCGCGGCCCACTGGCCCTGCTCCGTGTAGGCCAGGGCCAGCTTGGCGGTCACGTCGTCGGCCAGCGGATGGCGCGGGTAGCGCTGGCGGAAATCTTCCAGCGTGCGGGCGGCGCCGGCCCAGTCCTTCAGCGCGATCAGCGAGGCCGCCGCGTCGTACTGCGCCGCCGTGCGCACGCTGGATTGCGGTGCGGCCGTGGCGACCTTGGCGAACAGATCCGCAGCCTGGCGGGTCTGCCCCCCCTGGCGGGCCTGCTCACCCTGCTTGTAGATGGCGGCGGCCAGCCGCTCGGTGAGGTCGTTGCGGGCCGGGTCTTTTTCGGGCGTCAGGGCCAGCACCTCGCCGTAAGCCTTCTCGGCCTGGTCGAAGGCGCCGGACTCGAAACTGGTGTGGGCCACCACCGTCCAGGCCACGCGGCGCTGGTCGGCCGCAGCCGGCGGTTGCAGCGCCAGGACCTGCCGGGCCACGCCGGCGGCCCGCTCGCTGTCCTTCAGCGCATAGAGCTTGTCGGCGGCATTGGTCAGCACCGGCGCACTGCGGCTGTCGGTGCTGAACTTCTCGGCAAAGCGCAGCCCGCTGTCCACCGCACGGCGCTGCAGTGCCGGCACGGCGGGGGCGTCGGCGCGCTTCTCCATTTCGGCGTACGACAGCAACGCGGCGTAACCGGCATCCGCGCTGCGGGCGTGGGCCGGGTAGCCGTAGGCGGCCTTCTCGTACTCGGGCGCGGCGGCCGCGAACTGCTTGTCTTCGTACAGAAGTTCGGCCAACAGGAAGTTGCTTTGCGCCGCGTCGGCGTCCTCGGGGAAACTGGTGAGGTAGGCGCGGTACCAGCGCACCGCCTCCTGGTAGTCGGCCGTGGCCTTGGTCTTCTGCGCGCTCGCGTGGTAGCGGCGCGCCAGCTCGGCCAGGTGGGTCTTGACCAGCGGCTGGGCGCGCTCCCAGCCGGCCGGGTTGGCGCGGCGGAAGTCGCTCTCCAGGCCATAGCGGGCCACGTATTCCTTCTTCGATTCGACCGCCAGGTTGTCGAAACCGGCCTGCTGCTGGATCTCGATCACCCGCGCCTGCATCACCGGCGCTTGCGCATGCAGCGGCTGGCGGCGGGCAAAGGCGTTCAGCGCGTCGGCGGCGTCCTTGGGCCGCTCCTGCTTCAGGTAGAGCGCGCTGAGCTGCTCGTAGACCCGGAATTCGTAGGCCTTGCGGCCCTCGCTGCCGGTGTAGGCGGGGATGGTCTCGGCGCCCTTCAGGTTCTCCAGCGACAGGCTGGTGACGCGGAAGGTGTCCTCGACCAGCTCGCGGTCGCCGCGGGTCAACTCGGGCAGGGCCTCCAGGGGCTCGTCGCTCTCGATCTTGCCGAGCTTGGCGTCGAGCACGCCGAAGAAGGAGGCCAGCGCGTCCTCCAGCCGGCCCTGCTTGAAGATGGACCAGCCCTGCATGTAGAGCGCGCGCTCGCGGTACGGGTTGTCGGCAGCGCCGTTCAGCACCTTGGCATAGGCCTGCTCGGCTTGCGGGTACTGGCGGGCGGTGAACAACAGCTCGCCCCGGCGGAACTGCGCCTCGTCGGCGTAGCGCGTGTCGGGGTACTGCTTGACCATCTGGTCGAGCGTCTTCAGGGCCACGTCGAGCTCGCCGCCCTGTTCGTGCGCACGGGCCAACTGGTAGAGCACCCGGTCGTTCTCCGGGTCCTTGGGGTAGGCCTTGAGGTAGTCCTGATAGCGGGTGATCGCGGCCTTGTAGTCGGGGTCGCCGCCGGCGCTGCTGGCCAGCTTGTTGTCGGCGCTGTCCATCGCCAGGTCGCCCAGGCGGCGCAGGGCCTGCGGGCGTTGCGGGGCGTTGGGCGTGGCCGCCAAGAAGCGGTTGTAGGCGGCGATGGCCTGCTCCTCGCTGGCCGGGATGCCAGGGTCCGGGGCGACCAGGAAATCGCGCCCGGCCAGGGTCTTGATCGTCGGCTCGTCGTCGCTGGCGTAACGCTTGGTCGTGCCGGAGCAGGCAGTCAGGGCCAGCGCGGCCAGCAGCGTCAGCGGCCAACCCATGTTCGTCGGCGCGTCAGGGCTTCGCACGTTCGCCCTCCTTGCGCTGGGTCGCCCGGTCGTAGAGCTGGGCGACCGCGTACTGGGCCTGGGCGGTGTAGCCGACCAGGCGCTCCTTCTGAATCTGCAGTGCCGCGACCGCGGTCTCCTGCAAGGCCTTCTGCTGCTCGGCTGTCAATGCGGCCACGCGGGGTTGCAGCGCACGGATGCGTTGCCCGAGTTCGGCCAGGCGGGCAGCGAAGCGCTCGAAGCGGGCCGGCTCGTCCTTCTGTGCGGCGGCCAGGCGGGCGTCGCGCACACGGGCGTCGGCGAGCCCGCTGTCGGTGTCGGCCAGCGCCTTCTCGGCAGCCCAGCGGCGCTCGGGCAACTGCTCGGCGAGTTGCCAGGCGAGTGCGCCCTGCAGGCGGCGCGCACGCTCGGCCAGTTGCGCCAGATCGGCATCGCCGAGGCTGGGGTCTCGGCGGGCTGGATCAGCTTGCGCGGCGAGCAGCGCATTCACGTCGGCCAGGCGGGCGAGTTGCTCACGCTCGGCGGCGCCGGCAAAGGCCTGGCCGTCGGCGGCGGCCAATGCGGTGCCGAACTCGGCGGCCAGCTTGTCGCGCTGCCCCTGGAGCACGTCGACACGCAGTTCGGCCGCCTTGCTGCGCACCTGCGGCAGGCGCTCGGTGAAGCCGGCGCGGCGGGTCGCCAGCATGTCGCCGTAGACACCCAGCTTCTCCTGCCAGTCGCCCAGGTTGCCGGTGAGGAACAGCAGGTCGCGGTAGTTCTTGAAGGACTCCTGGAACTCGTGCTGCGCGAGCACCGGCACCAGGTGGCCGGTGTGCGGCATCTCCGGCAATGCGGTCAACGCACGGAACCAGCCCATGGATTCGTCCGGGTTGCGCTCGACCAGGCCGGCCACCAGCTTGCCGCCACGGATGGCAGCGATGGATTCGTCCAGTGCGGTGTTCTCCTGCGCATACGCAGCGATGGCCGCCTGGTAGCCGCTGAGGGCCTGGCCCAGCGCGCCGACCTCAGCCAGCGCGTAGGGAACGGCGAGGCGGGCTTCGAGCACGGCGGGGTCGCTGGCCTCGCGCTGCAGCAGCTCGCTCCAGGGCACCAGCGCGCGCTCGGGCTTCTTCTGGGCGGCGGCGGCCCAGCCGAAGCCGAGCAAGGCCTTGTTGGAGTGCGCGCCCTTCAGGCGCACGCGCTCCAACGCCTGGGCCGCGCCTTCGGGGTCGTCCTGCGACAAGGCAGTGAAACCCAGCGCCACGTTGGCCTGGTCGCGCAGGGCGCGCAATTCGTCGTCGGGCATCGACGCGCTGCCGATCTCGTCCAGCAAGGCCTTGCCGCCGGCGATGTCGCCGCTGCGGATCAGCGCCACGCCGAGGTTGAACCGCGCATAGGCCGGCGCCGTGCTGAAGCGCTGCTCCGGGTCCCGCGCGAAATTGAAGGTGACGGCATCGAGCAGCCAGCTGCCGATGCGGCTGAAGACCGATCGCTTCGGCGCCACCCCGGCCGTCTTCGGCGGCTCGATGACCGAGGGCGGGCGGGCGAGCAGTGCGCGCAGCTCGACCGCCGCACGCGCCGGGTCGCCCAGCGCCAGGCTGACCTGGCCGCTCAGCAGCAGGCGCTCTTCTTCCAGCTGGCCGGGCAGGGGCCCCTGGATGCGCGACAGCGCGTCGGCCGCCTCGCCCAGGTTGCCGCGCTCGTAGCGGATCTTGGCCAGGAAGTACCAGGCGCGGTCACGCACCGCGGGGGCGGCGCCCTGCGCGATCAGGCGGGCGAAGATCTCGCCGGCCTCGCGGTGCAGGCCGTAGGTGAGCAGCAGGCCGCCGCGCAGGATCTCGGCCTCATCGGCATGTGGCGACAGGCGCTGGAAGTGCTGCGAGACCATCAGGCTGGTCAGTGCCGTGAAGTGGTGGTCCTGGTAGAAGTGGAACAGCGTGTCGCCGTAGTGCGGCGCCTGCACCGTGTGCAGCAACGGTGCCTCGGCCGCCTGCGCGGCGAGGCCGGTGCACGCCAGCGCCACCGCGCCCAGGCGGTGGCAGGCCCAGGCGGCCCAGGGGGAACGGGAAGCCGCGCGATTCACTGCCAGACTTTGACGTCGAACTCCGGCTGCAGCTTGCCGGTGGAATCCTTGATGCGCAGCTCGATGTACTTGGGCTCGCTGCCCTTCTCGAACTTCAGCTTGGTGCCGCGCTTGTAGTCGCGGTCGTGCGGGCCCTTGCCGGTGAAGAAGGCGACGATCTCGTGCTCACCCGACTTCAGGTTGCCCATGTGCACGCGCTGCACGCCGCCACGGTGCAGCGCCGCCACCTCGGCCGGGGTGTAGAGGTAGCTGGTCACGACCTTGTCGTCGAGCTTGATCTGCACCGAGTCGAGCTCGAACAGCTTGCCCACGTCCATCGAGACGAACAGCGCCACCTGGGTGCTGGCGGGGAACAGCAGTTCCTCTTCGAGCACCAGCAGGTCGCGGTTGAGGCGCACCACATCGGCCTTGACCTCCTGGACACGGGTGTCCAGGCCGGCCGCAGGCGCGGGGGCCGAGGCCGCCGTGGCGGGCGCGTCGGCCGCCCAGCCCAGGGCAGAAGCCGCCAGCAAGGCCGCGAGGCCCAGCGCGCGAAGAGAGTTCAACACAGGCATGCCGTGGTCCATCGGGGTGTCAGAAGTTGGCCGTCACGTAGAGCTGCAGCACATGGCCGTTGAAGGCATAGGGCTGGCCGGTGCGGAGGTCGGTGAAATCCTGGTAGTCGAAGCGAACGAACTCGTAGGCGCCATGGACCTTGATGTCGTACTGGCCGGGCACCTTCTTCCAGGTGTAGGACAGCTTGCCGCCCAGCCCCATCGAGTTGAAGGCGCTGAGCTGCCGGTTGCGCGACAGGTACAGCGTCTCGGTGGCGGCGTTGTCGCTGTAGAACAGCGCCGCGCTTTGGTGGTTGAAGCGCACCAGCGCATCGGCCAACCAGGCGTCGCCAAAGTAGCGGCTGTAGCCCAGCTCCAGCGTATGGGCCTTGATGGCCCAGTTGTCCCAGTAGTAGCGGTACTCGGTGCGCACCGCCTGGCGCGCCGGCCCCATCCAGCCGAACAGGCCGCTGACGTCGCCCAGCGCCCGCAGCTTCAGCGCGCGGCTGCTGCGGGTGCGCGGGTTGCGTTCGGGCACCAGGGTGCCGAAGGCCTGGGCGGCGCGGTAGGGGCTGCCGAGGAAACCTTCGTCGGCAATGGCCTCGATGTTGGCGCTGGCCAGCCAACGCGGCGAGATGACCTGCGTGAGGCCGAGCCGGTATTGCCAGTGCTGGGCATGGTCGAAGTAGCCGGGCAGGCCCTTCTGGCCGACCTGGTCGCGGCCCTGCGTGAAGCCCAGGCTCACTGTCGTCAGGCCATCCAGCAGTTCCTGCGAGACATCCACGCCCCAGGTGGTGGCGGTGTAGTCCGGCTCCTGGCCATGGCTGGCCGAGACTTTGATCAACGAATCGCGCACCGCGTAGTCGGCGCTGATGTCGAGTTGCTGCCGGGTCTCGCGGTACGGGCTGGCGGTGGTGACCACGTCGATCGACGCGTTGCTGACCATGTCCACGTAGTAGGTGGCCGCCAGCGAGACCTTGTTGGCGATGCTCTTGCGCACCAGCAGCGCCGGGCCACTGGCGGTGACGCCGCCGCCGTCATAGATGTGGATCATCGCCTCGGCATGGTCGGGCGGCAGGTCCACCGCATGGGCGCCGCCAGCGATGCCGCCGAACAGCCCGCCGAGCCCCAGCAAGCGCAGCACCGCACGAACCCAATGGCGTGCGCGGGGGCCTCTAATTGCATCCACAGCCGCCTCCTTGCACGCCGGTGGCGCCGCGTGCACCTTCGCGCACGGTGAACACGTGGTCGCGGTGGCGCTCGGCCAGCGCGTCGCGCTGGAACTGCATGATCGGGTCGGCCAGGCGCTCGCGCTCGTAGGGCTTGACCCAGGGCTCGATGGGCGCGCAACCGGCGAAGGCGCCGGCCAACGCCGCGAGTGCGGCCAGGCGGCCGGCGGATGCCAGGGCGGTGGTCGTCTTCATCACTTCAGCAAGGTGCGGATCTGCTGGTCATACTCCAGCTCGGTGCCGGGCTTGTAGCCGCGGTGCAGGTAGCGCACCTTGCCGTCGCGGTCGATCAGCACGGTGGACGGCATGGTGGCCAGCTCGTACAGCTTGCTGACCTGCTTGTCGGTGTCCAGCAGCATCGGGAACTTGACGCCGAAGGTGCCGGCCACGCCCAGGGCATTCGCGGGGTCATCGTCGACGTTGACGCCCAGCAGCACGAAGCCGGCCGCGCGGTACTTCTCGTACAGCCGGTTCAGGTGCGGCATCTCCTCGCGGCAGGGCGCGCACCAGGTGGCCCAGAAGTTCAGCAGCACGACCTTGCCGCGCTGCTCCTGCAGGCGCAGGTTGGGGCCGTTCATGCTGCGCAGGGTGAAATCCGGCGCCGGGCTCGACGGGGCCGGGGCAGCCTGCGCCGACCCCAGGGCCAGTGCGGCGGTGATGAAGAGGGCGAGAGCTCGCATGGGTCGGGCCTCAGAACAGGAAGGACAGGCCGGCGTTGAGCTCGACGTTCTGGGTCATGTCGCGCTTGCCCAGGAGATCGAGGGTGTAGATGTTGTCGCGCATGTCGACCCGCACCGCCCAGCGGTCCGCCAGATAGACCTTGACGCCGACTCCAAGGTCGAAGGTCTGCATGCGCTGGCCATTGAAGCGGGTGGTGCCGCCGCCCACGAGCACGAAGACCTGCGAAGGCATCGCGTAGTTGCGGCCGAAGAAGACTTCGCCCGGCAGCACGTTCATGCCGACATTGAAGTTCGAGTAGACCAGGGTCTCGGTGTTGCCGGTGAAGATGCCGCCCGGCAGGATGCGCCGGAAGGCCTCGTCGCTGACCTTGGTCTGGCCGGCCGCGAGCTCGACGAAAAAATCCTCGGTGATGTGGTACGCCAGGCGCACCCCGCCGGCCGCGCTGGAGCCGAAGTTCTGTGCGGAGTAGACGCCGCCATACAAGCCCACCTCGAAGTCGGTGGACGGGAACTTCGGCAGCTTGACGTCGCGCCGGTCGACCTGCGGCGACACCACCGGCTCAGGCGTGCCGTCGGCCGCCTGGGAAGGCAGGACCGTTGCTGCCAGCAGGGCCAGGGCGGCCAGGTTGCGGGTCAGGCAGATGGGGTGTGGGCGCATGGCGTGGGGCGGGTTCAGAAGTGGATGGACAAGCCGATGCTGCCGGCCTGGTAGCTGCGCGAATCGAAATCGGAGACGAAAACCGCATAGCGCGAGTAGTCGACGCGCAAGGCGACCCGGCCGCTCAGGTGGTACCGGGCCCCGAGCGTGAAGACACCCAGGTTGCCGTCGACCTGCTCGTTGTTGACCAGGCTCTTGTTCGGCTCGTAGTTGAAGCGGCCGACCCCGATGCCGACGAAGGGCGACAGGCGCTTGTCGGACCAGGGTTCTGCCAACAGGCTGGCCGTCCACAGCCCCGTGCTGGAGGTCTTGGTCTGCACCGTGGCCAGGTTGAGATCCAGGCTCAGCGTGTCGGAGAAGCGCCAACCGGCCCACAGGCGGGTGAAGGCGGTCTTCGGGGTGGCGCCGTAGCCGATGCCGACGTCGAAGCGGCGGTTCAGGAAATCCTGCAGGGTCGGATCGGCCAGCTCGAAGGGCACGCCGTCTTCGGTGACGGTGCCGGCCATCTGCTCGCGCGAGACCCAGCCGACCGGGCCGCGCGCGGTGCGCACCTTGAACCAGTCGGTGTGGCGCAGTTCGATCACCACCCACTCGTTCTTCTCGGCGGCGTAGAAGATGGGGAAGCCTCGGCCCGGGCCGCTGTGCATGTCCAGGTAGGGCCGGACCACACGCACGCGGGCCAAGGGCGCGGCGTTGGCAGGCGGTGCGGCCAGGGCCTGCGGTGCCGCCGGGGCGACGGCCGCCTCCTGCGCGTGTGCGCACAGCGGCCACACGGCCAATCCGGCCAGCCCGGCCACAAGCAAGGGGCGCGGAAAGCTCATTCGGTCCTGCAACTGCCGGTGGTGGGATCGGCCGGATCGAACATGGCGTAAGCGGCCTCGCTGAATTCGTTCTGGTCGCGGGGAACGGGGTGGTCGATCCAGTACCGAATCAACTTGGCGTTGGGATCGTCCTCGCTGTCGAAGATCAGCCCGCCGCCATGCAGCATGTTCAGCAGCAGGGGCTTGGCCAGCAGGCGGCTCTGCAGCGGATCGCCGGGCACCGTGACCCCCTGCGCCGAGTAGAAATTCTTGTACATGTCGCTGGCGCGGATCAGGGTGTTGGTGTTCGCCCCGTCATTCAGGTCGAACGGCGTGGCACTGCGGATGACGCGCAGTGCGCCACCCGTGCCCGTGGTGTTGTCGTGGCAGCCACCGCCCGCGCAGGTATTGGTCGACAGCTGACCGTTCTGGTTGATCGGCAGCTCGGCCAGCAGGACCGGGAAGATGCAGCGCTGGAAGTAGGCGTACGACAGGTCGCGCCCACCGGTGCCAGGCGGGTTCCACACATCCGGCGGGTTGCCCAGCGGGTTGCTGCCGCCGCCACAGCCGCCCAGCGATGCAAGGGCCACCAGCACCGCGCCCAGGACGCGGCGGGCCCCGGGTGGCGGGCGGCGGATCGATCGTCGGGACGGCGGGGTCATGGTGTCGGGCAGCCGGTGGCGATCCAGGTGGCAATGGTCTGGTAATTGGCGCTGGCCGTCGGCAGCACCGCGGTGGTCTGGCCGGTGGCCGCGGCCGGGTGCGGGATGGTCGATGGCCGCTGCAGCAGGTAGTTCGACGCGGGGGCGCAGGTGTTGGAGATCATCGTCAAGGTGACGCCGAAATCGCCTTCGGCGTCGCCGGTCAGGACGAATCGATTGTTACGGAATGTCAGCGAGCCGTTGCTGCCAACGGCCTGATGGCAACCCGCGCATTGTGCGCGAAGGATCGGGTAGACACGGGCTTCGAAGTTCGCCACGTTCAGGGCCGTGACAGACCGCACGTTGGCGCCGTCGAACGGGTTGTTGTAGTACTGGCCGCCGAGGTCGATCCACTCGGCCACCAGGCGCTTCTCGGCGGCGTTGAGCAGGCCGGCGTGGTTCGGTGCGGTTCCCGGCGGCGTCGGATGTGCCGTGCGCGCGTCGGCGCCCGCCAGCAGGCTCTGGCCGGACAGGATCTCGATCAGCCGGCTTTGCCGCGCCAGGCCCAGGGCCCCGCCTTCGCTGGCCATGTTGAACACCAGGGCAGGCAGGCGCTGCAGCACCGGAACGCCCTCTTCCAGCCGCGTCACTGGCAGGCCGTTGGCGTCGAGCATCGGCTCGCCGAGCATCAGCTTTTCGTAGGACACCAGGCGGCCGGTGCCGGCGATGCTGGGCGACAGGTCCAGCTTGCCGGAGGCGGCGTTGTGGCAGTTCGTGCAGGTGTTCGCGCCGCGGTCGCGGCTCCACAGCGGCTGGATGTGGTCCGGGTAGTTGATCACGCCGTTGACTGGCGCGGTGGTGGCCAGGGCGGCATAGCTGATCGACACCGGTGTGCGCGCGGTGACGCCAGACTGCGTGGTGTCGGCCCACTCGTCGGTGTAGACCATGTCGGTGACCAGCTTCAGCGCGTTCGGGTCGAGCCGGGTGCGCGTGCCGGCCATCGTCTCGCCGGACTGGTGCTGGCTGGCCAGCGCGCTGCGCAGCGCCGAGGGCATGGTGTCGGCCACCGTGCCCGAGTTCAACGCCCCGCCGCGGCGCGGGCTGTGGCAGCCGTCGCAGGTGCGGCGCTCGCCGGGGCGCACCTGGATCCAGTTGGTGTGGGTCTGGAAGGCGCGGCCCTGTTCGTCGACCACCGCCAGCAGCACCGGCGTGTCGGCCGGCATGTGCAGCTTGAAGGAACCGTCGGGCTCGATCGGCGCATAACCGAGGATCTGCTGCGGCTCGAACTCGGTCTCGCCGATGGCCTCGCGCAGGCCCATCATCGAGGCCGGCGGCGCCACCGCGCGCACC
Organism: Vitreoscilla sp.; assembly: GCA_018780145.1. GTDB lineage: Bacteria > Pseudomonadota > Gammaproteobacteria > Burkholderiales > Burkholderiaceae_C > Ideonella. The sequence continues at coordinate 43,945 of JADMKA010000193.1, forward strand.
GCGCGGATGAAGCGCGCCGGGCCGCAGCGGTAGGCCGCGTCGGCGGGGTTTTTCAGGCGGGCGATGTCGGCCACCTGGGCCCGCGTGTCCTGGCTGTCGGTCGGCGAGGTCTTCGGGATGGCGGTGGTGCAGCCCTCGGGCAGGTCGGCGGCCGCCAGCACGGCGTCGCCCATGCGGCCCAGGCCGTCGGTGTCGTAGACGCTGCGCACCTCCAGCAGGCCCAGGCCCTGGGCCGCGAGCGCCGCGTCGACCGAGGTCGGGTCCTTCACCGCCGGGCCGGTGCGGGCCACGATGGGCACCGGGTCGGTGTACATGAAGCCGGGAGGCGGGGCGGCCACGTTCAGCCAGGTCTGCTTGGCTGGGTCGAACATGTAGATCGCGTAGGGCGGCGGCACGTTGTCCTGCACCTCGTCGGCCGCCACGTCGGCCTCGCTGCGGTTCTCGTCGGCCAGGCGGGCCATCTCGTCATCGGTCAGGGTGGCGCAGGAGACCACGTCGGTGCCGCGGCTCACCTCGCAGGGCCGGTAGGCGACGAGGAAGCGGTCGGTGCCGTCCCACAGCGGGAACGGCGTGGTGACCCGGCCGTAGCGCGACAGCCCGCCGCCGAGGTTCAGCGGCTGGTCGGTGGCATGGCTCTGGCCGCCCTCGGTGGGCACGCTGGCATTGGCCGGCGTGTTCTGCTCGGAGTAATTGGCCACGTCGACCAGCATCAGCCCGCCGCCCTCGTGGGTGCGCGACAGCGGCATCAGGTCGGAGCTGACGAAGCCGCCGTACTGGCCGTTCGGGTCCATCTCGCGCGGGTGCAGGAAGCTGTTGCCCTCGCTGTGGGCGCCGTAGATCACGAACATGTCCGTGCCATCCGGCTTCATGCGGAAGATCTTGAAGTGGTTGCGGCCGCCGACGTGGTCCCAGCGCGAGAACATGATGTCGCCGTTCTGGCGCACCACCGGGTTGCGGTCGTGGCTTTGGTTGAACGAGATCTGCTGGATGTTGGTGCCCTGCGCGCTCATGGTGTGCAGATTGAAGACCCGCTCGCGCTCGTACTCGTCCAGCGCGTAGTAGCTGCGGCCCAGCGCCTGGTTGAGCTTGCTCTTGGTCTGGCGGTTCGAGCTGAAGACGAAGCCGCGGCCGTCCGGCAGGTAGTAGGGGTCGACGTCGTCGTCGGTCGTGGAATCGGTGAGGCGGCGGAAGGTGCCTTTGGTCAGGCCGCCTTCCGTCATGTTGTATTCCCAGATGTTCCAGCGCCCGGTGCAGGCCGGTTTGCCATCCACCAGCGAGGTGTTGGACGCCGGGCACTTCAGCGAGAAGATGATCTTCTTGCCGTCGTACGACACCTCGGGGTCGGAGGCATCGCCGTTGCCCTGGGTGATGTCCTCGGTGAGGTTGTGCTCCTTCGCGCTCGGCGAGGACATTTCCTTGACCATCAGGTCGCCACCTGGCGCGCTGGGCGCTCCGTTGGTTGGGTTCATGCCCATCGTGTTGACGCGCTTGACGTAGGCGATGGGCACCGCGCCCTCGATGCTCAGCGAGTCCTCCTCGGATTTCCCGGAGCCGGAGCAACCGGGCAGCGCCAGGCCGGCGAACAGCGCGGCGGCCAGCGCGGCCCAGGCCAGGCGGGAGGCACCGATGCGTGAAGCGTGGGTCATGGGAGGATCCTCGAAGGAGAGTTCGGAAAGCGCCGGCTCAAGCCGGCTGCCCGGGGCCCAGCAGGCCCGACGAGAAATGGAGTTCGCCGTGGTCGTCGACGACCACGGCGTCGATCCCGGGCAGGCGCTCGATCAGTTCCAGGCCGCGCTCGCGGCCCAGCACGAACACCGTCTTGGACAGGCCTTCGGTGGTCAACCCATCGTCGGCCAGGATGGTGACGCTGCGCAGGTGCGCGGGCGAGCGGCCGGTGCGCGGGTCCAGCACATGGTGATGGCGCACGCCGCCTTGTTCGAAGTAGCGCTCGTAGTCGCCGGAGGTGGAGATGGCCACGTTCTCCAGCGGCAGCACCGCCACCACCTCGCCCTCGCGGCGTGGGTCGCGGATGGCCACGGTCCAGGGCCGGCCGCGGCGGTCGCCCAGCACATGGCTGTCGCCGCCGGCACTCACGATGGCGTGGGCCACCCCCAGGCGGCGCAGGATCGCCACGCCGCGGTCCACCGCATGGCCCTTGGCGAAACCGCCGAGGTCGATGCGCATGCCCGGCCGCCCGAATGCCAGCGTGCAGGCCATCGGGTCGAAATGCAGGTGCTGGTAGCCGATGGCCCGGCAGGCCTCGGCCAGTGTGGCGTCGTCCGGGCGCACGCCGGCACGGTAGTCATAGAGCTGGCCGGCGCTGGCGTAGCTGATGTCGAACGCACCCTGCGACAGGTGCGACAACTCCAGCGCCCGTGCGACCAGGCCGGCCATTTCGTCGGACAGCTCCACCGGGCCGGCCCCCGCCTCGCGGTTGATGCGGCTCAGCTCCGAATCGGGCTTGTGCGGGCTCATGGCCCGATCGATGCGGTGCATCTCGGCCATCACCGCGTCGATCGCGCTGTCAGCGGCCGCGCGGCTGGCGGCCCACAGCTCCACATGGATCGCCGTGCCCATGATGGCCTCGTCGCGGCTGAACCAGCCCGGTGCCAGGTTAGGGTCCGGCGCGCGCGCAGCAGGCGCGGCTTTGCTGCGGGGGCGGAGGGCGGACAAGCCGAAGAGCATGGCGTGATGACGGGGATCTGAAGCGGATGAAGCGCGCCTGGAGGGCGTCCGGGAAATGTAACTTCGCGCCCCGCTCCGGGGCGGGGCTCATGGGCCGGGGCCGGTGCATCATGTGTATGCAGTCGCAACAACACCGGTAGCCGGTGGGCGCCACGATCCGAGAAAAATGTCACACTCGTCCGGCGCTCCGGGCCTGCCTGCCGGGCGACTCCACGACACGCCCGCTGCCACCAGGGAGAACCGCATGGCCACCGTTCGTTACCTCGTGAACGATGTCGACACCAGCCTGGCTTTCTACGAAGCGCTCGGCTTCTCGCTGACCGAGCGCTGGGGCCCGCCCTTCGCGATGGTGGCGCGGGGCGACCTGACCCTGTGGTTGTCCGGCCCCGGCACCTCCGCCCAACGCCCGCTGGCCGACGGCCGCGAGCCGCAGCCGGGCGGCTGGAACCGGCTGGTGATCGAGGTCGACGACCTCGACGCGGTGATGCAGCGGCTGGGCGGCACCGGGGCCGTCTTCCGCAGCCCGCCGGTGGCCGGCCCCGGCGGCCGCCAGGTGCTGGCCGAGGATCCATCGGGCAACCCGGTCGAGCTATTCGAGGCAGCGGAGGACGAGAATTGAGTCGTCGAGAAGCTCGCCTCCGAACTGCACCGGCAATGGGCATTTGTTCGGGCTTCAGCCCTGGCGCCATATTTGCTTCAATGGGCTGACCGGTGGTGGCTCTTCGGCCTGGAGAGCACCCGCTCCGGTGAACGATGTCGACGGAGGTTCGCATGTCCTCATCCGCCCAGCGCCTGCCCGCCGTCAGCGGACTGTTGCCCATCGCCAAGATGCGCAATGTGTTCCGTGTCGACGATGTCGAGAAACGGCTGAACAAGCTGCCGCCGCGCGAGCACGAGAGCCTGCGCAGCACCTACGAGCGCATGCTGGAGCGCGGCCCCGAGCGCTTCCAGGTCAAGCCCTCCGGCCTGCCGGTGATGGACCGGCTCTACGACGAGCTGCCCAACTTCCACGAGGTGCTCGACGACCTGAAGCGCCAGCTGGCCCTGTGCCAGGACAGCCGTGACGCGCTCGAGCTGACCCCCATGCTGCTGCTCGGGCCGCCCGGTGTCGGCAAGACCCACTTCGCCCGCGCGGTGGCCCACCTGCTGGGCACCGGCATGGGCTTCATCTCGATGAGCTCGCTGACCGCCGGCTGGGTGCTCAGCGGCGCCTCCAGCCAGTGGAAGGGCGCGCGCCCGGGCAAGGTCTTCGAGACGCTGGTCGACGGCCCCTATGCCAACCCGGTGATGGTGGTCGACGAGATCGACAAGGCCCGCGGCGAGCACGCCTACGACCCGCTGGGCTCGCTCTACAGCCTGCTGGAGCACGACACCGCGGGCCAGTTCACCGACGAATTCGCCGAGGTGGCCATCGACGCCAGCCAGGTCATCTGGGTCGCCACCGCGAACGACGAGCGGGCCATCCCCGAGCCCATCCTGAACCGCGTCAACGTGTTCGAGATCCAGATGCCGGACGCCGAGGCCGCACGGGCCATCGCCCTGCGCCTGTACCAGGGCATCCGCACCGAGCACGACTGGGGCCAGCGCTTCGAGCCGGCTCCGCGCGAGGACACCTTGGCCCACCTGGCCAGCATGGCCCCGCGCGAGATGCGCCGCGCCTGGATGACCGGCTTCGGCAACGCCCGCCTGGCCGGCCGCGACGAGGTCACCCTGGCCGACATGCCCGCACCGTCTCGCAAGCACGCGCCGATCGGCTTCACTCATTAGGGCACCCGGTGCCGGGGATACCCGGCCCCACCCGCCCCGTATCATCCCCCGCATGCCCGCCACCCTGGACGGCCGACTGGTCGTCGCCATCTCGTCGCGTGCGCTGTTCGATTTCGAGGAAGAGAACCGCGTCTTCGAAGCCACCGACGACCGCGCCTACATGCAGCTGCAGCTTCAGCGGCTCGACGACCCGGCACGCCCCGGCGTGGCCTTCTCGCTGGTCAACAAGCTGCTGGGTTTCAACGCCGATGGCGCTGCGCGGGTCGAGGTGGTGATCCTCTCCCGCAACGACCCGGTCTCGGGCATGCGCGTGTTCCGCTCGGCGCAGCACTACGGCCTGCCCATCGAGCGCGGTGTGTTCACCCGCGGCGAGAGCCCCTGGCGCTACCTGCGCCCGCTGCGCGCCAACCTGTTTCTCTCCACCAACCAGGCCGACGTGCGGTCGGCGCTGGAAGCCCAGGTGCCCGCCGCCCAGGCCTACCCGCACTCGGCGCAGGCCTCGGCCGCGCACCCGACCGAGCTGCGCATCGCCTTCGACGGCGACGCGGTGCTGTTCTCCGACGAGGCCGAGCAGGTCTACCAGCGCGAGGGCCTGGCCGCCTTCCAGCGCCACGAGACCGGCCGCGTCGCCACACCCCTGCCGCCGGGCCCCTTCAAGCCGCTGCTCGAAGCCCTGCACCGGCTGCGCCACGTCGGCGAGCGCGGCGCCATGCGCATCCGCACCGCGCTGGTGACCGCGCGCAGCGCACCGGCCCACGAACGGGCCATCCGCACCCTGATGGACTGGCAGATCGAGGTCGACGAGGCGATGTTCCTCGGCGGGCTGCCCAAGGGCGAGTTCCTGCGCGAGTTCGAGCCGGATTTCTTTTTCGACGACCAGACTGGCCACGTCGACAACGCCGCTCCGCACGTGCCTTCGGGCCACGTGGCGGCCGGGGTCAGCAACCCGGCTTAGCCGAGCGCCGGGGCCTGACTTCAGTCGGGGCGCTCGTAGCGGCGCAGGCCTTCCAGATCCAGCACGCGCAGACCGCCGTACTCGATGGCGATCAGCCCGGCCACCTGCAAGCTGCGCAGCGCCTCGTTGACCCGCTGGCGCGACAGGCCCACCAGGTAGCCCAGCTCCTGCTGGGTGATGCGCAGCAGGCTGCCCACGCCAGGGTAGAGCACCGGGTGGAACAGCGCTGCCAGGTTGCGCGCCACCCGCGTGTCGGGGTCGTTCAGCCGGTCGGTCTCGCGGGCCGCGATGAACTGGCCCAGGCGCTCGTTCAGCTGGTTGAGCACGAAGCGGTTGAATGGGATGCTGCGAGCCAGCAGATCGTGGAAGGTGTCCACCGGCAGCCCGGCCACGGTGCTCTTGCGCAGCGTCTCGATGTTGTAGCGGTAGGGCTCGCGCTTGAGCAGCGTGCCCTCGCCGAACCAGGCCCCCGGCGGCACCCCGGTGAAGGTGATGGGCGCCCCGGCCCCTGGCTCGTTGCTCATCTTCAGCAGGCCATCGACGAGGCCGAACCAGTAGGTCGCGGGCCGGCCGATGCGGCAGATCTGCTCACCCGGCCCGGTGCTGGCCATCACGATGCTGTTGCGGGCCATGGCCTGGTCGTCAGGCTCCAGCCAGGCCAGCCACGGAATACCGGCGAGCTCGGCGGCGCCGGGTGTGCGTGCCCGCTCGCGCAGCGGTCGGGATGGGATCGGTGACATCTCTGCTTCCCCTCATCGCGTTGCGCACCGCACGCATGTCGCCGCGGCGCTGGTTGTTGGCACTCTGCCCGTTTCGGGCGTTCGAAGGCGACGATTCCGCGCGTCGCGGCAGGGGGTACCCGGCAGGGGCTCACGGTTCCGCGGTCGGCGCTGCGCGCCGACTCCGTTGCGATGCTCGGGCCGGGGTCGCGCGCAGAACTCGCTCCGTTCGCTGCGCTCACTGCCCTCGGACAGCTGCGCGAGTTTGTCTACGAAGCGCGCTGCGCGCGCCGACCCCAACCCTGCGCTTCTCACCGCTGCACAGATCGCCCCTGCCGGGTACCCCCTGCCGCGAGTTCCACCAGCGGTTGTGTGCCGATGGTGGGGCAACCCCGGGTTTGCAAAGGGGTGTGCGGGCAGGACGCGGCGCGCCTGTGCAGCGCCGAGTAGCGCA
>JADMKA010000099.1 GCA_018780145.1 Vitreoscilla sp.
ACGAGGCCATCATCAACTACATCCGCCGCAACTACGGCATGCTGATCGGCGAGCCCACCGCCGAGTCCATCAAGAAACACATCGGCTCGGCCTTCCCGGGCTCCGAGGTGAAGGAGATGGAGGTCAAGGGCCGCAACCTCTCCGAGGGCGTGCCGCGCAGCTTCACGATCAGCTCCAACGAGATCCTGGAGGCGCTGACCGACCCGCTGAACCAGATCGTCTCTGCGGTGAAGAATGCGCTCGAGCAGACGCCGCCCGAGCTGGGCGCCGACATCGCCGAGCGCGGCATGATGCTCACCGGCGGCGGCGCCCTGTTGCGCGATCTGGACCGCCTGCTGGCCGAGGAAACCGGCCTGCCGGTGCTGGTGGCCGAGGATCCGCTGACCTGTGTGGTGCGCGGTTGCGGCATGGCGCTGGAGCGCATGGAACGCCTGGGCTCGATCTTCACCTCGGAATAGATGGGACACCCGGTCTCGGCGTACCGAGCCCACCCTCCGGGAGGGTGCTCAGCCGGCTTGGGGCGGCCCGGCGCTCGGCTGAGGCCTCGCCCCTGACCGACCCACGACAACCAACATGCCCCTGGGCACCCTCGACCGAAGCCCGCCGCCCTTCTTCCGCCAGGGCCTGCCGGCACGCACCAAGCTCGTGCTGTTCTCGGCAGCGGCCGTGTTCCTGATGGCCGCTGACACCCGGCTGGCGTTGACCCAGCCGTTGCGCGCGGCCGCCGCCACCGTGTTGCTGCCCGTGGTGCGAACGCTGAACGTGCCGGTGCAAGCCTGGGACTCGGCGCAGGGCTACTTCACCGGCCTGCGCAGCGCGCTGGACAACGAAACCGCGATGCGCGCCCGCCTGGCCGAGCAGGCCGAGAAATCCGCCCGCGCCGACCAACTGGCGCTGGAGAACGCCCGGCTGCGTGCCCTGCTGGAGCTGCGGCCGGCGATCAGTGTGAAATCGATGCCGGCGGAGGTGCTCTACGAGGCACCGGACCCGTTCTCGCGCAAGGTCTTCCTCGACCGCGGCAGCCAGCACGGCCTGGCCGCTGGCTCGCCGGTGATCAACGAAACCGGCGTGCTGGGCCAGGTGACCCGCCTGTACCCCTACTCGGCCGAGGTCACCCTGCTGGTCGACAAGGACGCGGCCATCCCGGTCGTCAACCAGCGGACGCAACACCGCAGCGCGGCCTTTGGCGGCGGCGACGCCGGCACCATGGAGCTTCGTTTCATGGCCGGCAGCGACGACGTGCAGGTCGGCGACCTGCTGCAGACCACCGGCACCGATGGGGTCTACCCGGCCGGGCTGGCCGTGGCCAAGGTCACCCACGTCGACCGGCGGGCCGACTCGGCCTTTGCCCGCATTGCGCTGGCGCCCGCCGCGATGCCGGATGGCGTGCGGCATGTGCTGGTGCTGCAGCCCGTGGGCCTGCAGCTGCCGGCCCGGCCCGAGCCTCCTGCCGAGGCCACGCCCGCCCGCCCCCACCGAGGGGGCCGCAAATGATCATGCCACGCGGCTCCGACCAGCTGCTGCTGCCGGTCAACCCGCTGTTCCTGTGGTTCACCCTGCTGGTGGCCTTTGCGCTGAACCTGGTGCCCTTGGGGCGCCATGCCGGCATGCCCGATCTGATCGCGCTGGTGCTGGTGTTCTGGAACGTGCACCAGCCGCGCCGGGTGGGGGTGGGCTGGGCCTTCCTGTTCGGCCTGTTCATGGACGTGCATCAGGGAGCGCTGCTGGGCCAGCACGCACTCGCCTACACCCTGCTGAGCTACCTGGCCATCACCATCCACCGCCGCCTGCTGTGGTTCGGCGTGGTCGACCAGCTGCTCCACGTGCTGCCGCTGTTCGCCGCCGCGCACGCGGTGTCGCTGATCGTGCGCCTGGCCGTGGGCGATGGATTCCCCGGTTGGTGGTTGCTGCTGGCACCGTTCGCCGAAGCGGCCCTGTGGCCCGTGGCCACGGCGCTGCTGCTGGCACCGCAGCGCCGCCCGCCCGATCCTGACAAGAACCGGCCGCTGTGACCGAGCTGAAAGATCTGGAACGCGAGCTGGACCGGTTCCGGCTGCGCATCCTGGCGGCTGCGCTGTTCGTGCTGTTTGGCTTCGGGCTGCTGGCGGCCCGCCTGGTCTACCTGCAGGTGCTGCGCCACGAGGAGCTGTCTCTGCGTGCCGAGGCCAACCGCACGGCGGTGGTGCCGATCGTGCCCAACCGCGGCCGCATCATCGACAGGAACGGCGTGGTGCTGGCCACCAACTACACCGCCTACACGCTGGAGATCGTGCCCTCCAAGGTCCAGGACCTGGAGACCACCATCAACGCGCTGGCCGAGCTGGTCGAGATCGCCCCGCGCGACCGGCGCCGCTTCAAGCGGCTGCTGGAGGAGAGCAAGAGTTTCGAGTCGCTGCCGATTCGCACCAAGCTGTCCGAGCAGGAGATGGCGCGCTTCATCGCCCAGCGCTTCCGCTTCCCGGGTGTCGAGATCAAGGCGCGGTTGTTCCGCAACTACCCACTCGGCGAAACCGGCAGCCACCTGCTGGGCTACATCGGCCGCATCAACCAGGCCGAGAAGGCGGCCATGGAAGACTGGGACGACGAGGCCCTCGCCAACTACCGCGGCACCGAGTACATCGGCAAGCTGGGCCTGGAGCAGATGTACGAGAGCCAGCTGCATGGGCTGACCGGGGTGGAACAGGTCGAGACCTCGGCCGGCGGCCGCGCCATGCGCCGCCTGTCCAGCCAGCCGGCCACGCCGGGCAACACCCTGGTGCTGTCGGTCGACATCAAGCTGCAGGCCATGGTCGAGCAGCTGTTCGGCGACCGGCGCGGCGCGCTGGTGGCGATCGACCCGCGCAACGGCGAGGTGCTGGCCTTCGTCTCCAAGCCCACCTTCGACCCCAACCTGTTCGTCGATGGCATCGACCAGGAGAACTGGTCCGCGTTGAACGAGAACATCGACAAGCCCTTGCTGAACCGGGCCCTGCGGGGCACCTACCCGCCGGGATCGACCTACAAGCCGTTCATGGCCATGGCCGCGCTGAACTCGGGCAAGCGCTCCGCCAGCACGGTCATCATGGACAACCTGGTCTACAACTTCGGCGGCCGCAACTTCGGCAGCCCCGAGACCGACCGGCCCGGCCCCAAGGACATGCGCGCGGCCATCGTCAGCTCGAGCAACGTCTATTTCTACAGCCTGGCCAACGAGATGGGGGTGGACCTGATCCACGACCAGCTCGAACCCCTGGGCCTGGGCCGCAAGACCGGCATCGACATGGAAGGCGAGGTCACCGGCGACCTGCCCTCCACCGAGTGGAAGCGCAAGCGCTTCCGCAAGCCCGAGCAGCAGAAGTGGTATGCCGGCGAGACGATCTCGCTGGGCATCGGCCAGGGCTACAACAACTTCACGATGCTGCAGATGGCCACCGCGGTGTCCACGCTGGCTTCGGGCGGTCAACGCTTCGAGCCCCGCCTGGTGCGCGAGATCGAGGATCTGGTCACCCGCGAACGCCAGAAGGTCTCGTCCCATGCCATCGAGCCACTGCCGTTCAAGCCCGAGCACGTGGCCGTGATCCGCGACGCGATGAACGGCGTGACCATCGCCGGCACCTCGGCCCGGGTGTTCGCCGGCGCCGGCTACCAGAGCGGTGGCAAGACCGGCACCGCCCAGGCGGTGGGCATCCGGCAGAACGAGAAGTACAGCGCCTCGCGGGTGGACGAGCACCTGCGTGACCACTCGCTCTACATCGCCTTCGCGCCGGTGGACCAGCCGCAGGTCGCCCTGGCGGTGATCGTCGAGAACGCAGGCTGGGGCTCGGCGGCGGCGGCACCCATCGCCCGGCGGGTGTTCGACTACCTGTTGCTGGGCCAGTACCCGAGCGAAGAAGACATGGCCCTGGTGCGCGAAGGAAAGGGCATCGCCCCGCTCGGCACGCCGCGCGCCGTGGCCAGCGTGCCGCTGCCCGGCGGCCCGGGCATCTCGGTGCCCGCCGGGCCAGCGGTGGCGGTGGCCGCGGCCGCGTCGGCGGCGTCGGGGGTGCAACCATGAGCGTGGTCTTCGAGAGGCCCTCGATCTGGCAGCGGATGAAGCCCGTGTTTAGCGGCTTCGACGGGCCGCTGATGCTGGCGCTGGCGCTGCTGGCCGGCTTCGGCCTGGTCACCATGTACTCGGCCGGCTACGACCATGGCACACGCTTCGTCGACCATGGCCGCAACATGCTGCTGGCACTGGTCATCCTGTTCGTGGTGGCCCAGGTGAGCCCGCAGCGTTTGATGGCACTGGCGGTGCCACTCTATGCCGTGGGCGTGGCCCTGCTGGTGGCCACGCTGCTGTTCGGCATCACCAAGAAAGGTGCCACCCGCTGGCTCAACGTGGGGGTGGTGCTGCAACCCAGCGAGATCCTGAAGATCGCGATGCCGTTGATGCTGGCCTGGTGGTTCCAGAAGCGTGAAGGCCAGTTGCGCACGCTGGACTTCGCCGTCGCCGGGCTGCTGCTGCTGGTGCCGGTGGGCCTGGTGGTCAAGCAGCCGGACCTCGGCACGGCCATCCTGATTCTCTCGGCCGGCGTGTACGTGATCTTCTTCGCCGGGTTGTCGTGGCGGCTGATCGTGCCGGTGCTGCTGGCCGGCGCGATCGGCATCGTCGCCATGATCTGGTTCGAGGACCGGATCTGCCAGCCCGATGTCACCTGGCCGATGCTGCGCGACTACCAGAAGCACCGCGTCTGCACCCTGCTCGACCCCACCAAGGATCCACTCGGCAAGGGCTTCCACATCATCCAGGGCATGATCGCCATCGGCTCGGGCGGCCTCA
>JADMKA010000189.1 GCA_018780145.1 Vitreoscilla sp.
GCACTCACTGTCGCAAGGAATTCACCTCGGCGCAATTAGTGTTAACAGGCCCTAGACAGGAAGCTGCCGGTCACCCAAGGGCAGGACCAGAGTGCCAGAGCCGCAAGAATCAGGTGCCGGTCAGCAGTCGTTCGTGTGGGCCGGCAATCGACCCGTTGCCGACATTCAAGAAATAAGGAAGCCGTCACTCGCTGCGGCGGGGCAGTTCAACCTGACGAGCGTCCGCCTCTTGCCTATTGGCTCTCGCGCCGCACCAAACGCAAGTACCTATGATCATCACGGAGCGGGCCGCCAGCGGTATGGCCACCCTTGAACGAGACCATTTGAACGTGCGGGGCGTGGTAATTCCACTTGATGTCGTTCTCGCCAAAGGTCGATGTATAGAAGAAGTCGGCAGGTGTATTAGGAAACGCAAATGCATCGATCGAAGGGAAGGACAAGTAATTCACGCTGTTGTCCACAATGCTGTAGAGCTCCTTGATGTTCGGTACGCGCCAGCCCTTGCCGGCGGCTCGGGCATATTTGAACGTCTCCCTTGGTTCAAACAGCGTCGGCGTCCCATCGCAGGATTGCGCGCTGTTGTTCCAGGTCATGCCTTCGGTGCAGCGGCGCCACACCAGCCCGGTCAGGGTATCCGTGACCTCGGTGCCATCCAACGAAGGAGCGAACCGACCCTTAGCAACCGCTCGGGCGGATCCGTACACCAGCCGAACGAATTGCGGGATAGCCGGCCGTTCACTCTTGGCCGACCACCCGAAGTCGTTTTGCCAAATCCGGTAGTACTCATGGAACGCGCCGTTGACGGTGCTGGTCCAGTTGTTGTCGGTCGCCGGTGAGTAGATGAAGAAGTCGGGGTCAAAAAGCGGGGCACCAGAATTTCCAACGCCCATCCCATAGTGCATGATGGAATGGAACTCAAGCATGTCCGGCAGCCGCCAGCGGTTGCTTCCGCACAGCCCATCTGAATTGGTCGCGTCGATCAGCCAGGCAGCATCGAGGGGGTCAAGGGGGGTTCCCTTGTTGGTGAACTTCCGCAGGTGGTCATGCACGCCCTGGTCATTGGTCTTGGCCTCCCAGGTCAACTTGGTCACGTCGTCGCGGACGCATCCCCAGTTGTCCGGCCCGTCGCCCAGCACCGGGTCTGCCGGACAACTCCCCTCGCCGGCCATCTCCCCCGAGCGACACACCTTGCTAAAGCGGAAGCCCGCGGCGCCGTCACGGGGGTCGGAGTGGTTGGCGTCGCGCCCGAACTCCGCGTCCTGCCCACTCTTGAGGCACTGCGGCGACCAGGCTCTGTGCTGATCCACGTGCACGAGGCATTGGGTCATCCCGGTGTCGTTGAGCCTGAAGCGTTCTGCCCCTGAGGCCGCTGCAGCAGATATTCCGCCGACCACACAAATGACCGAGAACGCTGAATGGAGGGGTGATGGCACGGTGTGTCTTCTTGAACAGACGCGCTATTGCACGCGCAAGAACCGGATATGCCTACCCCCACTCCTCGGGGGATCAAGCGCCCGGATCGGCAACGTCGCCCGGGAGGGCCTGTTGTTAGCAGCCTCGGCCGACCGCATTGTGGCAGGGGGCGCAACGGCAGCTCCTGGCCGACCTCCGACGGCCGGTTCTCGGAACTGCTCGCCCCGAAGCGGCCAGTCAGGTTGCGCTCTTGAACGTCAGCAATGTGGCGTCGAACTCGTCTGACCGAGTACCCGGCATCGGCCACAACCGGTCCTTCCCGACGCGCCCTCAGGTCTTGTCCATGACCGCCTACGAACGACAGGTTTACGGCGACGAATCTGAGCCCTTCGTTGGCTCGACTCGGCCACAAGCGGCCTGCGGTGGTGGCCCGCTATAGGGGTGTCCACAGGCTGCCGAGGCGTCGGGACGCGTGGCCTGGCTCGCGGCCTGCTCTCAGGTGTTGCGGGCGCTGGAGATCAGAAGCAGGCAGCAGTTGGCCATGCCATCGCAGCTGAGGAGGACCGGCCGGCAGGCCCGCCATGTTGCTGGCACTCGCAAAGGCCTTACCGACTGAATGTCTTGGTTTCCAGTTGGTGCTCAGTCTTCAGCCGTTTCGCCGCGCTGCCAGTGTGTTGGGGTCGCCCTTACCCGTTGCAGAAAAACGCAACCAAAGGCACCCGGGCTGGCATAGCCCACGTCGGCTGCCACCTGCTTTACGGGTAGCCCCCTGCGCAAGAGTGTGCGGGCCAAGCCCAGGCGCCAGCCTGTCACGTAGTCCGCAGGTGGCACACCCACCGTGCGTTTGAAGTGCGCCGCGAATCGCGCGCGCGACATGCCGGCCAACTCCGCCATGCTGTCCAGGTTCCAGCCCTCCGCAGGTTCTGCATGCAGCGCACTCATGGCCTTGGCCAGCCGTGCGTCGGCCAGGCCAGCCATGACACCGCTGTTCACTAAGCGGTGTTCGATGGCATGCCGCAAGAGCTGGATCACCAGCACCTCGGTCAGCCGATCCACCACCGCGCCGTGCCCACAGCGGCTGTTCCGTGCTTCGCTGAACAGCAGTTGTTGGGCCAGATCGAGACCAGGCAACTGCGCCAGCGGCACGCACAGCAAGAACGGCAATCCGCGCAGCAGTGGGTTGTCGTCTCCGGCGCCGAAGTCGATCGATGCGCAGACGACATCGGCGCCCGGGCTGTCGCCCCCGTCGAGCCGGTGAGCAACTGGGCGCGGGATGAATACCACGCTAGGTTCATCGACGGTGCTGCGCCGTCCTTGCGGGTCGGTCAGGAGCAAAGGGCCGCGTCGCACCAGGTGGAGGTAGCCCGCCCCGGTGCTGCCGTCGAAATCGGCTGAGCCGCACAGTGTGCCGCTGTGAACGACGCGGGCGTGCAACTCGAAGCGCTGGAGCAGGGCCGACAAACGGTCAGACAGGAGATGAATAGGTGGAAGAAGGAGACGAAAAGAGGCTGATCATCTCAGAACTACCGCTAGAGTGGCTCCATTCTGGGAACACGACTGGACACCATGCGCTACGACGCTTTGGCCTTCGACACGGGCGGTACGGTGCTCGACTGGCATGGATCACTGGTCGACGAACTGGCACGCGTGCCCGCCTGGCAGGGCCAGCCCTTTGACCGACACGAATTCGCGAACGCCTGGCGGCGCAGCACCATGAAGGGCATCGTCGGCCAGGCGCGACCGGCGTTCAACATGGATGACGTCCACCTGCGGGCGCTCGACGACACGGTGCAGGTGTTCGGTCTGCCTGCGTTGGCCGAGCAAAGTCGGCACGACCTCTAGCGCGCCTGGCACCGCCTGAGCGCCTGGCCCGATTTCGCGCCGGCGCTCGCGCGGCTGCGACAGCGCGTGCCAGTGGTGTCGTTCACGATGCTGCCGACATCCCTGGTCATCGACGTGTCGCGCCGCAATGGCCTCACCTGGGACGCCATCGTCTCGTGCGAAATGATCGGCGTCTACAAGCCCCATCGCGAAGCGTATGTCACGGCGGCCCGCTGGCTGAACCTCTCACCCGACCGCATCCTGATGGTGGCGTGCCACAACTTCGACCTCAACGCGGCCCACGATGCGGGGCTGCGCACCGCATTCGTCGCCCGCCCCGACGAGTGGGGGCCAGCAGGCCCGCCCGACCCTCATCCCAACATGGCCTACGACCACATCGTCGACGGCTTCGCCGCCCTGTGCGATCTGGTTCTTTCCACCGACTGAGGATGCCGCCTTGATCAAGTTCTACTACCACCCGTCGCCTAACCCAGCCAAGGTTGCCCTGTTTCTCGAAGAGGCAGCGCTCCCCTACGAGATGGTTCCGATCGACACCCGCCGGGGCGACCAGCACGCGCCGGCGTTCCTGGCCATCAACCCGAACGGCAAGACGCCGGCGCTGGTCGACGGTGACGCAGTCGTATTCGACAGCAACGCCATCCTGCTCTACCTGGCCGAGAAGACCGGGCAATTCCTGCCGGTGAACACGCCAGCAGCGCGGGCCGCAATGCACTCGTGGCTGATGTTCGTGGCCTCCGGCATCGGCCCCTATTCGGGGCAGTCGGTGCACTTCAGGCACGCCGCGCCGGAGCCGAAGACCTATTCGCTCAACCGTTACGACTTCGAAGCCTGGCGCCATTGGACGATCATCGACAAGCACCTCGCAGGGCGCGTTTGGATGCTGGGCAACGACTACACGATCGTCGACATGGCGGTCTGGGGATGGGCGCGCGTCGTTCCCTATGTGCTCGGCACCGACCCCTGGGAGAAGTTGCCCAACGTCAAGCGCTTGCTCGACACGGTCAACGCGCGGCCGGCGGCGCAACGCGCCGAGGCGCTGAAAGCCCGGCACGCTTTCAAGACCGAGGTCGACGACGAAACGCGACGCGCGCTGTTCCCGCAGAACGCCCGGCTGGCTGCAGCGCCCGGAGTCTGATGTGATCGATCTGTACTACTGGACGACGCCGAATGGCCACAAGGCCACGATGTTCCTTGAGGAGGCAGCGCTGCCTTACCGCATCGTGCCCATCCACATTGGCCGCGGCGAGCAGTTTGCGCCGGAGTTCCTGCGCATCGCGCCGAACAATCGCATCCCGGCAATCGTCGACCACGAGCCGGCCGACGCTGGCCCGCCGCTGTCGCTTTTCGAGTCGGGCGCCATCCTGCAATACCTGGCCGACAAGACGAGTAGCTTCATCCCGCAGGACTTGCGCGGCCGCAGCATGGTGCTGCAATGGCTGTACTGGCAGATGGGAGGCCTGGGGCCGATGGCCGGACAGAACCACCACTTCGTTCAGTACGCGCCCGAGCCACTGCCCTATGCCATCGAGCGCTATGTCAAGGAGACTTCGCGGCTCTACGGCGTGTTGAACAAGCAGCTCGGCGACGGGCGCGCCTTTATCGCAGGCGACTACTCGATCGCGGACATGGCGTGCTACCCGTGGATCGTGCCGCACGAACGCCAGCGCCAGACCTTGTCCGACTTCCCACACTTGAAGAGTTGGTTCGAGCGGGTACGCGACCGGCCGGCCACAGTGCGCGCCTATGAGAAGGCCAATGAAATCAACACGACCCCGGTGGTCGATAGCGCATCTCGCAGCCTGCTGTTCGGGCAGGACGCCGGCACCGTACGCTAGTTCAGAACGCCTCGGTTTGGCTGCTGTCGGACCGATGTGACGTCGGCGTGATCGGGCTCTGCAAGTCGTCGCGGATCGCCTTCAATGTCGCCGCCCGCGACCCTGTGACTTCAAACTCAATTCGAATACGCCTTGGGCAAAAAGCCGGGCGTTACAGCTGATGCTGATCAAGATCATCGAAATCACATTGCCGATATTCGCCATTGCGCTTGTCGGCTTCTTCTACAGCCGCGCGGTGAAGCCGGACCTTGGTGGCGCGAACAAGCTGGTCGTCGAAGTCGCGCTGCCGATCTTGGTCTTTACCTCCCTCTCGACAAAGGACTTCCAGCCGGCGCAGGCAGGCTGGTTCTCGCTCGCTTCGGTCGCGCTCATACTGCTCAGCGGTGCATTGACCTACCCATGGGTGCGCCTGACGGGGTCGAACTGGCGCGCCGTGCTGCCATGCGCCATGTTCACCAACGTAGGGCCGGTCGGCATTCCACTGATCGTGCTGGCCTATGGGCCGGCGGGGCTCGCGCCCGCCGTCATTCTGCTGGTGTTGTCCAACATCCTGCATTTCACGATCGGCGCAGGATTGATGAGCGGGCGCGTGGACTGGAGGATGGTCTATGCCAATCCGCTGGTCTGGTCTACCGTGCTTGGACTGGGATTCGCACAACTGCAATGGACACTGCCGATATGGGCCCAAACCCCGCTGAACATGATCGGCAGCATTCTCGTGCCCATGATGCTGCTGTCGCTCGGTGCGCGTTTGTCGACCAGCGAGGTCAAGGACGCAAAGGCCGGACTGATCACTGCAATTCTGACCTTGCTCACGCGTCTGCTGGCCTGCCTCTTGATCCTGCAAGTCATCCCGTTGCAGGGCCTGGAACGCGGCGCCCTCATCCTGTTTGCGTGCCTGCCCTCAGCCGTGTTCAACTTCCTGCTGGCAGACCGATTCCAGCAGTCACCCAATCAGGTGGCTTCTATGGTAATCGTCGGCCACGTGGCCAGCTTGCTGGCATTGCCACTGGGCATCTGGTTGGCCTTTCGCTGACAGGGCCGAATGCGCACGGCGATGGCGTTAACCCACAAGCAACTGCAGGGGTTGCTCCTGGTCGGGCACCTTCGGCGTCGCACTTCGCGCGTGTGCGCGGATCATTCCTTTATGGCTGTCGATCAGGGGGCTCCTGTGACCGCTGGTGGTCGAGCCACGGCGGTCAGCTGCTGGAGCTCAGCGCCCGATCGCTGACAGCCAAGTTGCGTGGCCAGACAGCTGCCGGTCATGGCTGCCGGGGCCCGGGCATCTGCTGCCGCTGGCGACGGGCTGCTAGCCGGCGTCTCAAGGTTCGGGATAGGTTGCCCCTGAGCCTGTATGTGCTTCGCGCTTTCGCCGGACAGGCGTTGATTCGCTTGGCCGGCAGGGCATTCACGGGACGATGCTGCTCGGCCGGCCCATCACCGCGGTGGCCTCGGTTTTCCGTGCGCTCGTCTGGTTCGACAGACAGGGCTCAGCGCACCGGCTGGGCCAGCGAGACGCCGGGCAGGGCACCCTTGGCGCCGCGGTGAACGATGGGGCAGTTCAGAACCACCCTGGTGGCCTCCAGCGTCACGGCGCCACTGTCGGAGGCTGCCAGCACGGCCTCCTCCGACTTCAGCGTCTGCGGGGCTTTGCCAGCAGCCCACGTGACCTTGACCATCTGCCACAGCGGGCTGTAGGCCGTGTCGCGACTCGCCGAACCCATCGGATAGGGTGCGGATGCAAAGATGCTTTCCTGCTTGAAGTTGGTCACGGCGTAGACCTTGTCCACCGACGACCGGCGGCCCGGCACCGGCGGGCCCGCAGGCAAGGCATCGGCAAGCCGCGGAGCGAAGTTCGCACCCTTGGCCTCGGCCACGTCGGCATGCGAGACGTCGGTGGTGATGTAGAGGACCTCTTCCCCTTCAAACCAGCCGCGCAGCACCGGGATCGATGCCTGGCCGTTGCCAGCGAGCGGCGGCGCCGTGCCGCAGGCGCCCAGCAGCAGCAGGGGCAGACTTGCCAGCGCCATGTGGGCCCTGTGCAGGCACGGCCAGGGTCTGGACGCCACAGGGCGCCCAAGAGCGGTCTTCATCTGCACGGCCATGCATGAACCTTCTTGTCCGAGTCCGGGATCCCGCATTGTTGATGGGCAGGCCGTTGGCCGGCGCGCGCGAGACGAATCGCATGCTGTCCGAGTCGATCGGTTCACTGCCTAGTCTCTCGATCCGGACAATCACCTGAGCTGGATGTAAGGAACTGCCCACGCCTGACGACCGACACCGACAGGCCCGCTTTGCGGGCTGCCTGACCGCGACGCCACCCCACCCCCGAAGGAACACCGTGAAGCTTGTCCACCTGATCACCGCCGCTGTCCTCGGCTTCGCCGCAGCTGCGTCCCACGCACTTGACGTCAAACCCTATTCGGCGGCAGCCCTGGCTGAAGCGCAGAAGGCCGACAAGCCGGTGGCGCTGCACTTTCGCGCCGACTGGTGCCCGACCTGCCGCGCTCAGGACAAGTTGCTCGACGCAATGAAGTCCGAGCCGGGTCTCGATATCACCGTGCTGGCGGTGAACTACGACACCGAGAAGGACCTGAAGAAGCAATTCACCATCCGCAGCCAGTCCACGCTGGTGGTGTTGCGTGGCCAGAAGGAAACCGGCCGCAGCATCAACGACACCACCGCTGCCGGCTTGCGCACCGCGCTGAAGACGGCACTTTGAGCGCGCCTGCCCGATGTCGCTTGCGCTGTCGCTGCCTCAGTTAGGGCTGAGTGTGGCTGCGGGTGGCCTGACCACCCTGTCACCCTGCGTGTTTCCGCTGCTGCCGCTGGTGTTGGGCGGTGCGGTGCAGGGCCACCGTCTCGCACCGGTGGCCATGGGCCTGGGGATGATGCTGTCGTTCGCCGCCATCGGCGTGGTGCTCGGTGCGCTCGGGCCCGCGCTGGGCATCGACGCCGACACCATCCGCGTCGCCGGCGCGGTGATGTTGATCGCCTTTGCACTGGTGATGCTGGTGCCCGCGCTGGGTGAGCGCTTCTCGCAATGGATGCTGCCCATCGCCAGCGCGGCCAACGCCGCTTCGACGCGGCTTGACGGCGGCTCCCTGCTCGGTGCCGCGGCGCTGGGGGCCGTGCTGGGCCTGGTGTGGAGCCCGTGCTCCGGGCCACTGCTGGGCTCGGCGCTGACGCTGGTGGCCAGCGAAGGCGGCGCATGGAGGGGCGGTGTGGTGCTGGCCCTGTTCGGCCTGGGTGCGGCGATCCCACTGGTGGCGGTGGCCTATGCCTCGCGCAGCGGCTTCATGCGCGCCCGCGACTGGATCCTGGCGCGCATCGAGCGCGTGCGGCGCGGCTTTGCCGTGCTTCTGGGCGGCATGGGCATCGCCATCCTGACTGGCGCCGACAAGTGGGTCGAGGCGCGAGTCCTGGCTTGGCTGCCGGATGCCTGGGTGAACCTGACGATCGGTATCTGAGTGAGCTCAGGGCCGGGCCTCGGCATCGATATGCTGCCATTGCGTGGGTGTGGTGCCCAGGCGTTGCAGGAACACCCGCCCGAAAGCCCCCGGGCTGGCATAGCCCACCTCGGCAGCGACCTGCTTCACCGCCAGTCCCTTGCGCAGCAGCGTGCGGGCCAGGCCCAGGCGCCAGCCGGTCAGGTAGTCACCGGGTGGAATGCCGACCGTGCGCGTGAAGTGCGCTGCAAAGCGCGCCCGCGACATACCGGCCAGCCCGGCCATGGCGTCCAGGTTCCAGGCCCGCGCGGGGTCGGCATGCAGTGCGCTGATGGCTTTCGCCAGGCGCGGGTCGGCCAGACCGGCCATGACGCCGCCGTCAACCAACTGGTGTGCCATGGCATGGCGCAGGAGCTGGATCACCAGCACCTCGGTGAGGCGATCCACCACCGCGCCGTGTCCACAACGGCTGGCCTGTGCCTCGCTGAACAGCAGCTGCTGAGCAAGGTCGAGGCCGGGCAGCTGGGCCAGCGGCACGCTCAGCAGGGCCGGCAGCCCGCGCAACAGCGGGTTTTCGTCACCGACTCCGAAATCGATCGATGCACACACGACGTCGGCACCCTCGCGTTCGCCGCCGTCGAGCCGGTGCGCACCGGCGCGCGGGAAGAACAGCACGCTGGGCTCGCTGACGACGCTGTGCCGCCCCAGCGTGTCGGTCACGCCCAGAGGCCCACGCCGCACCAGGTGCAGATGGCCGACGCCGGTGCCGCCGTCGAAGTCGGCAATGCCGCACAGCGCGCCGCTATAGAACACACGCGCGTGCAATTCGAAGCGCTGGAGCAAGGCTGACAAACGGTCGGACATGAATGGTCGGACTGAGATTAATTGTTTAACGATGGAGACGATTCGCCGCCAATCATCTCATCCAAGGCTCTACATTGCCGTGAATGCCCTCATTTGGAGACATGACATGTCGAACCCGTCGTTGCTGTCCCCGCTGATCCCACGCCAGCCCGTGCCTCCCCTGCACGTGCCGACGCTGGACCACGGCAGCTTTTCCCTGGCGGATGACGCCGCCGCGAACTTCACCCTGGTCGTGTTCTATCGCGGCCTGCACTGCCCGATCTGCCTGAAGTACCTGCTGGAACTGGGCCGGCTGCAGCCCGAGTTCGACAAGCGCGGCGTGAAGGTGGTCGCGATCTCCAGCGACGGGCGCGATCGGGCGCAGGCCATGGCCGACAAGCTGAAGGCACCTGCCCTGCGCATGGGCTACGACCTGGGCCTGGCCAAGGCACGGGAGTGGGGTCTGTTCGTCAGCACCTCGCGCGGCACCACGTCCATCGGCATCGAGGAGCCGGCGCTTTTCTCCGAGCCCGGCGTGTTCATCGTGCGGCCCGACGGCACGCTGTACTACGGCGCCGTGCAGACCATGCCCTTTGCGCGGCCGCACTTCGACGAACTGCTGGCGGCGCTGGATTTCGCGCTGGAGAAGAACTACCCGGCGCGGGGCGAATACATCGGCGCGGTGTGAGGGAACTGCGACCGCTTCGGCTGACCCGGCGCCAGGCCCTGTTCTCAGGCTTGGCCGGGCTGGGTGCAGCCAGCGCACGGGTTGGCGCACAAGGCACGGCGGCGCCTGACCCGACGCCCTGGGCCGTGCGTGCCGTGCCGGCAGGCGAGCCGATGCGGCAACTGCATGCGGGCGGACCCTCCGGTCTGCTGGGCACCGGCGCCAGCGGCAGTTTGTGGGCTTTGTCGCTGAAGGGCCAGGCACCGCGCCGTATCGCCAACGGGATCGACGCGGCTACGCACATCGCCACAGGCCACGGCCGCATCGCAGCGCGCGCGGCCGACGGCGGACTGTGGGTCTGGGAAGAATCCGGCGAGGGTGGCCGCGCGAGCACATCACCCCCATCGCGCTCCGCGAACCTGTCTGTGCACGCCGGGCTCCTGATCCTGCCGCTGGCAGTGCTGGCCGTCGTGACCGCCAGCCCCCGGCCAGCCGACCCGCTGGGCCACCGCCTCGCCCGCTTCGAGCCCGACCCCGACGGACGTTGGCGTGAGGTGGCGCGTTCGACCGACGCTGTGCTGCCCGACGCGCGGCCCGTTCAGGTCGACCTGGATGCTCGCGGAGACGGTGGCCACATCGCCGTGCTGGCCGGTCCTGACGGCAGCCGCTACGACCACGGCGTGCTGGGCGATGCCATCGAGGCCACGCGGGTACTCTGGCTTGAACGCCACGGGCTGGACGTACTGCGCGAGCTGAGCCTGCCGGCACCGCATGTCTTCGAAGACATCGCGCCCCGGCCCGTGGTGCTGCCCGGCGCGCAGGTTGGGCGCGGCCTGCTGACGGTGCGCTCGGGCCCGGACGGCGGGCAACTGGCGCTGGTGACGGCCGACCCGGTACGGCCCCGGGGCCTGCGCCTGGCCGCGGTGGGCGACACGGTCGGCGGCTATCACCGCTGGCTGGCGCCGACCACCGACGGTCGGCACCTGGCGGCCGTGCACACGCCGCACATCGACGGCGTGCTGCACGTCTACCAGCCCGAGGGCGAGCGACTGACCCGGCGCCGCTTGCAAAGCGATGTCAGCACCCACCGCATCGGCACGCGCGAGATCGACCTCGCGGCTTGGCTGCAAGGGCTGCTTATGTTGCCTAGCCAGGACGGCCGCCAACTGCGGCTGTTGAACCCGGCGGCGGACTGGGCCGAACTCAAGGTGATCTCTTTGCCGGGGCGCGCGACCCAGACGGCCGCGTTACACCACGCCGAAGCGCTTGCAGTCTTGCTCGACGACGGCCAGGTCGTGCTGGTGGGGCCAACAGCGCGCATGCCCTCGCGCGGTTGAGAGCCGGTCGACAGCGCAGCCACACAGTTCCCGACCGTGCCTTTGACGCGGCGCCGGCGCGCGGCCAGCTTGCCGGTGCGCGCGAGGTCGAGGTCGCGTACGGACAGCACCCACTGGTGCACCGGCACATGCGGGATATCGTGATCCGCCCAGTGCGCTGCCGTCCTGCGACATCCAGGGCGCGAAGCCAGGCAGGCGGAGAAAGGGCCCCCCTTCTTGACGATGCGCATCGTCCCGATGCGAGCGATGACGCAGATCACTTCCCGCATTGGTGATAGATCCGTGAGGACTCCGAGACCCCTGCTCCCGATAATGAAGCAGGGCGTTTTGCCCACGCAAAGGAGCAGACGACATGCAATCGTGGTTCACGCAACGGTCGGCGGGCCGAGCGCTCGGCGCGCTGACGGTGGCCCTGTCAACCGCATTGGCAGGATGTGGCGGCGGCGCGATTGCTGCCGACGACGGTAGCGCCAGCGCCCAAAGCGAAATTGGGCTGGATGGCCGGGCTCGGACCCTGAGCGCAGGCACGTCCACCCTGGACGCAGCCCTGACCGAAAACGCCGCCATCTTCAGGCCGGCGGCAGGCAATGCCGAGGTACAGAAGTTCGGCGCACCCAACGGGATGGCCGGCGACCTGTTCGGTTGGTCCGTCGCCTCCGTCGGGTCGCGCGTGGTGGTGGGTGCCCCACAGGAGAGCGTCTTCTTCAGGACCACCAACACTCGCGGGTCGGCCTACGTGTTCGGCGAGTCCGGATCGTTCGTTCGGGAACTGCTGCCCACATCGGCCAACGAGCTCCGCCGTGATGATGCCTACGGGCGTTCGGTGGCGGGCAGCGGCAAACTCATCGCAGTCGGATCCCCGGGCGCAGATGACGTTGGTCAGTTTGCCGGTGAGGTTTTTGTGTTCAACGCGCAGACCGGTGCGCAAAAGGCGAAACTCGTTCCCACCGGCACCAGGCGCAATCCTGCCGATGGCGCAGCGTTCGGCAGTGCCGTCGATGTCTCCGCGGACCGAATCGTTGTGGGCGCTCCCGGAACGTTCATCGATGGGGGTGGCAACATCGGCGGTTTCGGCGCGATCTATCTCTATGACGCCAATACCAGGCGCTTGATCACCCGCGTGACCCCGCCCGGGACGAGGGCCAAAGACAACGTCGGCCACTCGGTGTCTGTCGAGGGCAGTACCGTCGTCGCCGGCGCGCCGTTCGACAGCATCTCCGCGCGCGAGGCCGGAGCCGTGTACGTGTTCAACTCCTCGAACGGGAGTCTGCGGTTGAAGCTGACCGCGAGTGACGCAAGCGCCGAGGACCGCTTCGGGTTTGCGGTCTCCGCCAGCGGCGGGCTCATCGCGGTCGGAGCACCTTTCGACGACGATCTCGGTTCTGCATCAGGTTCGGTCTACCTGTTCAATGCGACGACAGGCGCCTTCATTCGCAAGATCGTGGCCAACGACGCGGGGATCAATGACCAGTTTGGAATCGCGGTGGACCTGATCGGCAACACCTTGGCGGTTGGTGCCTGGGGCGACAACGATGGTGCAGGCTCGGTCTACGTCATCGACGTCACCACAGGCACTCAACTCGGCAAGCTCGTGGCGTCGGATGCTGCGCCACGCGACATCCTCGGGCGCTCCGTGGCGCTTTCGGGCTCAGCCGTGGTAGCGGGAGCGGCTCGCGACGGCGATCGAGGCACCGACTCGGGCTCCGTGTATCGGTTCACGCTGCCGACACCATGAGGATTCACCTCTGCATGGGGGCCCAGGGCCCAAGCGTCGGTCCGGTGCGGGCGGTGACTTCGAAGAGCCGGGCATTCGTTTCGCGGCAGCAGAGGATGGCCTGGTTTCACCCTGGTGCGAACGGCCGCTTGGTGGCGATGGATTCGTTGAAAGCTACGACCGCAACGGGTCGGGCACCGACAATCCCCAACTTGATCTGCTTTCCATGAAGCTGCCAGTGGCTGGGTCAGGGCCCGTTGCACCAATTGGCGTCATGGCACCGCAGCCCTGTTTCGCGTATCGCCATGGCGTTGGAGCCGTGCGGCTCTCAGCCGCCCGCGCCGGGTGCTCGCGTTGCTTTCGTCGTCAGCAGAATGGCGATGCCGACCGCTGCGGCCAGCATTGAACCGATCAGGATGGCCAACTGGGCCTCGCGCTCGAAATGGGTGCCGGCAAACGCCAGGCCGCTGATGAACAGTGCCATGGTGAAGCCGATGCCTGCAAGGAAGGCGGTGCCGATCAGGTGCCGCCAGGTCGAACCCTCGGGCAGTGCGGCCAGCCCGGTCTTCACGGCCAGCCAACTGGCCAGACCGATGCCGACCGATTTGCCGAGCACGAGCCCGACCATGATGCCCATTGGCACCGCAGTAGGCAGCGTGCGCAACACCGTGGCATCGATCACGACCCCTGCATTGAACAAGCCAAATATCGGCAGGATGCCGTAGGTGACCCATGGCTGTACCACGTGCTCGAAGCGCTGCAACGGTGCGGTGGCGGCATCCAGGCTGCCGCCGATCGCGCCGATGACGGCGACACGATCGGGGTCCATCGCGTCGGGCTCGTTGTCGAGGGCCTGCGCTTCGATCTCGTCGGCGCCGCGGCGGATCACCTGCGGCAGTGCGCCCGGCACGATCTTCACGCTCGCAGGCACGAACAACGCCGTCAGCACGCCGGCCAGTGTCGCGTGCAAACCGGAGACGAGGAACGCGGCCCACAGGCCCAGCCCGAGCAACAGGTAGATCGATCCCCTGCGGGCTCCGAAGCGGTTGGCCACCCACAACGCCAGCAGCAACGCGCCGATAAGTGCAACGCCGCGCCAGTCAATCGACTCGGTATAGAAGATCGCTATGACCAGCAGCGCGCCGAGGTCGTCGACGATCGCCAGTGCGACCAGGAAGACTTTCAAGGCTTCGGGGATGCGCGAGCCCAGGACGGCCAGCGCACCGAGTGCGAAGGCGATGTCGGTGGCCATCGGAATGCCCCAACCCCTGGCGCCAGCGCCGTTAAGGTTGAACCCGGCATAGATCAGTGCCGGCACCACCATGCCGCCGACGGCGGCCACGATCGGCAACATGGCCTTGCGTCGTTCGGCCAGCTCACCGACCAGGAATTCGCGCTTGATCTCCAGGCCGACGCCGAAGAAGAAGATCGCCATCAGGCCGTCGTTGATCCAGTGCCGAAGGTCCAGGCGCAAGACCTGTTCGCCCAGTGAAATGCCGAGCGGAAGGCTCAGCATTTGCCCGTAGGCGCCCGCCCACGGTGAGTTGGCCCAGGCCAGCGCCAGGACGGCGCAACCCAGCAGCACCAGGCCGCCGGAAGCCTGCCGCCGTGCGAACAGCTGGAACGGCCGCACCACGCGGTCCCCCGCGCGCTCGGCTTTCGTCCGGCCCAGCAACTCTTCGTCACGCGCCAGACCACCTGGATTCATGGTCGACGGCGCCGGTGCGCTGTGCCCGTGCGCCGGCTTTCCGGGGGACGTGGGTGCAGGTTCGCGCGCATGTGAAACATCGGTGCTGATTGTCGCGATCCGTGGCTGCAGCCCTGTGCGTTGCCGAACGGTCGAGCAAGTGTGCGCTGTCGCACGGACGAGCTGGAGCGAGTTGACCAGACTTCAGCATCGCCCGGACTGCCTGCCGGTTGCCGTTCTGGTCAGGGAGTGTGTGTCATGCCGATGTCGCAGCATGCCGCAGCAGACACTGCCGGTGTGCCACCGGTCGACCTAGGGCCTGTCCGCATGAACCGAGAATCTAAAGTCCACCAAGCGGGCATCGTCGTGGCGGTCCGCGGCAGTGTCGTGGACATGCGATTCGACGGAACGTTGCCGGGCATCCACACCTTGCTTCGCGCCGGTGAGGGTGGCCGCGTGGTCATCGAGGCCCTGGCTCAGCGTGACGCCCGGCACGTACGGGGTATCGCGTTGACCCCCACGCAGGGCCTGGCGCGCGGGATGCCCGTGCTGGACACCGGCGGGCCGCTGCTGGCGCCGGTCGGCAAGCCGATCCTGTCGCGCATGCTCGACGTCTTCGGCAACACCATCGACCGCGGTCCGGCGCTGGCCGGCGTGAAGGGCGTGGAGTGGCGCTCGGTGCACCGCCAGCCGCCGCCGCTGGTGCGCCGTTCGACGAAGTCCGAGGTGTTCGAGACCGGCATCAAGGCCATCGATGTACTCACGCCGCTAGAGCGCGGGGGCAAGGCGGGCTTGTTCGGCGGCGCCGGCGTCGGCAAGACGGTGCTGCTGACCGAGATGATCCACAACATGATCGGCCACCAAGAGGGCGTGAGCATCTTCTGCGGCATCGGCGAACGATCGCGCGAAGGCGAGGAGCTGTACCGCGAGATGGAGGCCGCCGGCGTGCTGCCCCAGATGGTGATGATCTTCGCGCAGATGAATGAGCCGCCCGGTGCGCGATTCCGTGTTGGCCATGCGGCGCTGACGATGGCCGAGTACTTTCGCGATGACGAGCACCGCGATGTGCTGCTGCTCATCGACAACATCTTCCGCTTCATCCAGGCCGGCGCCGAGGTCTCGGGCCTGATGGGGCAGATGCCGTCGCGCCTGGGCTATCAGCCGACGATGGGCACCGAACTGGCGGCGCTGGAAGAGCGCATCGCCAACACCGACAGCGGTGCCATCACCTCCATCCAGGCGGTGTACGTGCCGGCCGACGACTTCACCGACCCGGCGGCCGTGCACACCTTCTCGCACCTGTCGGCGTCCATCGTGCTGTCGCGCAAGCGCGCCAGCGAGGGGCTGTTCCCGGCTATCGACCCGCTGCAGTCGAGCTCGAAGATGGTCACGACGGGCATCGTCGGCGAGCGGCACTACGCGCTGGCACAGGCCATCCGCCGCACGCTGGCCCAGTATGCCGAGCTGAAGGACATCATCGCGATGCTCGGCTTGGAACAGTTGTCGCCCGACGACCGCAAGGTGGTGGCCCGCGCGCGGCGGCTGGAGCGCTTCCTCACGCAGCCCTTCTTCACCACGGAGCAGTTCACCAGCTTCGCCGGCAAGCTCGTCAGCCTGAAGGACGCCCTGGACGGTTGCGAGCGCATCCTGGGCGACGAATTCAAGGACCTGCCCGAGAGCGCGCTGTACATGATCGGCGCAGTGGACGAAGCCACGGCCAAGGCGAAAGGTGCGCGGAAGGCGGACGCCCAGCCCGAGCCCAAACCCAAGCCCGAACGGCAGCCCGGTGACGAGGAGGCCCATGCCGTCGATGACGCTTAAGGTGCTGCTGCCCTTCGAGATCTTCACCGACGAGACGGGTGTGACGCGCATCGTCGTGGAGACGGCGCAAGGTGCGTTCGGACTGCTGCCGCATCGGCTGGACTGCGTCGCGGCCCTGGTGCCGGGCATCCTGAGTTTCGACGCCGTTGGCAAGGGCGAGGTGTTCCTGGCCGTGGACGAGGGTGTGCTCGTCAAGACGGGCCCCGCGGTCGTGATCTCGGTGCGGCGTGCGCTGCGAGGCAACGACCTGGCCCGGTTGCGCGACGCTGTCGAGCAGGAGTTCCTGACGCTGGACGCGCAAGAAGAAGAGATGCGCTCGGCGATGGCCAGGCTGGAGACCGGCTTTCTGCGGCGCTTCGCAGCGCTGCAGGGTCGCCCATCATGAGTCCGGACCCGAACCGCGTGCCACCCGGCCCCGCCACGGCGCCTGCCCGTCCCACCCTGGCCGATCAGGTCGGCGTCAAGGCGTCGCGCAAGCTCAAGGCGCGCCGCCGCGACACGCCAGGGGTCTGGTTCGGCCTGGGCATGATGGGATTGATCGGCTGGTCGGTCGCGGTACCGACCCTGCTGGGCGCCGCGCTCGGCCTGTGGCTGGATCAACGCTATCCCGGCGGGCGCGCCTGGACGCTGGCGCTGCTGATGGCGGGGCTGGCCATCGGCTGCCTGAACGCCTGGCATTGGGTTTCCCGGGAAGACCGGGCGATGCGGGAAGAGCAGGAGGGCGACGATGGCTGATGCCGCGACTTGGGCCACGACCTGGGCCGCAGCCGTGCTGGCAGGTGCTGCGCTGGGCGCCGTCTTCTTCGGCGGCCTGTGGTGGACGGTGCGACGGGGTGCGGCATCAAAGACAGCGGCGCGCTGGTTCGTCGGCAGCCTCGTGCTGCGCACCGCCATCGTGCTGGCCGGGTTCTTCCTCGTCGGCGCGGGCCAGCCCGTTCGGCTGGGGCTGTGCCTGCTCGGCTTTCTGCTGGCGCGCGCCATCGTCCTGCTCGTGACACGTCCCAGGCTCGCCGCACTGGCTCCACCGGCATCCAGGGCACCGCCATGCGCCTGACAACAGATGCCTGGATCTTCTGGCAGCACGGCTTCTTCAAGCTGAATGCCACCATCGTCTTCACCTGGGCGCTGATGGCGGTGCTGGTGCTGGGGGCTGCGCTTATCACGCGGCGTCTGGCCACCGGCCACGAACGCTCGCGCTGGCAGAACCTGCTGGAGATCGTCGTCACCTCCATCGTCGGCCAGATCGAGGATGTCGGCCTGAAGGAGCCGCGCCGCTACCTCGGGTTCCTCGGCACGATGTTCCTGTTCGTCGCCGCGGCGGCGCTGGCCACCGTGGTGCCCGGTTACGAGCCGCCCACCGCGTCGCTGTCGACGACGGCAGCGCTGGCGCTGTGCGTGCTGGTGGCGGTGCCGTTGTTCGGCATCTCGGGCCAGGGCCTTGCGGCCTACCTGAAGTCGTATGTGCAGCCGACGCCGGTCATGCTGCCGTTCAACCTGATCAGCGAGGTCTCACGCACGCTGGCGCTGGCCGTGCGCCTGTTCGGCAACATGATGAGCGGGGCCATGATCATCGCCATCCTGCTGTCGATCACGCCCTTTGTCTTCCCCATCGTGATGATGGTGCTGGGCCTGCTGACCGGCATGGTGCAGGCCTACATCTTCACCATCCTGGCGGCGGTGTACATCGCCGCCGCAACGCGCAGTGCCGCCGGCAGCAAGGCCGAGCCTTCTCCGGCGGCACCGAACTGACTCGTGCCTCGGCCACCGATTCAACACTTCAAGGATTCCCCATGGACTCTCTCACCTGGATCGCCGTCGCGTCCATCGTCATGGCTGGCCTGACCACCGGCTTCGGCACGATGGGGCCGGCGTTGGCCGAGGGCAGGGCGGTGGCGGTAGCGCTCACGTCGTTGGCCCAGCAGCCTGATGCGTCGGCCACCATCACGCGCACGCTGTTCGTCGGCCTGGCGATGATCGAGTCGACGGCGATCTATTGCTTCGTGGTGTCGATGATCCTGATCTTCGCCAACCCGTTCTGGAATGCCGCGGTCGCTGCAGCCACTCAGGCGGCAGGAAAGTAGACCGTGCTCATCGACTGGTTCACCGTCGGTGCACAGCTGCTGAACTTCGGCATCCTGGTGTGGCTGATGAAGCGCTTCCTGTACCAGCCGGTGCTGGACGCCATCGCGGCACGCGAGCAGAAGATTGCCGCCGAGCTGGCGGACGCCGCCACGACCCAGGCCGAGGCGAAGAAGCAGCAGGACGACTTCCAGAAGAAGAACCAGGATTTCGACGAACAACGCGCAGACTTGCTCCGCCAGGCCAGGGAGGCAGCGAAGGCCGAGCGCGAGCGCCTGCAGCTCGAAGCGCGCAAAGCGGCCGATGCCGCGAGCACCCAGCGCGCCAAGGCCTTGCTGACCGACACGCAGCATCTGCACGCCGAAATCACCCGCCACACCCAGCAGCAGGTGTTCGACATCTCGCGCCGCGTGCTCGGCGACCTGGCAGGCGTCGGGCTCGAGCATCGCGTGTGCGAGGTCTTCATCCAGCGCCTGCAGACCATTGAAGGACCTGCGCTGGCCACCTTGGGCTCGGTACTGAAGGCCGTGTCCGACACCGAGCCGGCCTTGCTGCGCAGCGCCTTCGAACTGCCGGCGCCGCAGCAGGCGGCGATCCAGCCGGCCCTGGATGCAACCTTCGGGCAGCCGATCCGGCTGAAGTTCGAGACCATGCCCGAGTTGGTCAGCGGCATCGAACTCAGCGCGCAGGGGCAGAAACTCGCCTGGAGCATGTCGGACTACCTCGATGCCCTCTCCTCCAGCCTGGAAGAGCGGCTCGCCGTGGCGGAGCCCGCGTGACGACCTCTGCGCCGGCGTCCGCCACGCTGCAAAGCGTCGTGCAGGATGCGTTCGCCGGCATCGCCGAGCGCCTCAAGGCCTTCAAGCCGCAGTTGGTGCCGCGTGAGGTGGGCACGGTCGCCAGCGTCTCCACCGGCATCGCACGGGTGCGCGGCCTGCCACACGTGGGCTTCGAGGAATTGCTGCTGTTTCCTGGCGGCCTGTCGGGCATCGCCTTCAACCTCGACGAGGACGGCGTCGACGTGGTACTACTGGGCGACCACGCCCACGTACATGCCGGGCAGGAGGTGCGACGCACCGGCCGGGTGATGGACGTGGCCGTGGGCGATGCGCTGCTGGGCCGCGTGATCGACCCGCTGGGCCGGCCGCTGGACGGTTCCGGGCGCGTGGCCACCGACAAACGCCTGCCCATCGAGCGGCCGGCCGCGCCCATCATGGACCGCGCCCCCGTGACCGAGCCGCTGCAGAGCGGCCTGAAGGTCATCGACGCGCTGATCCCCATCGGCCGCGGCCAGCGCGAACTGATCCTGGGCGACCGCCAGACCGGCAAGACGGCCATCGCCATCGACACCATCTTCAACCAGAGCGATACCGGCGTGTTGTGCGTGTACTGCGCCATCGGCCAGCGTGCGTCGGCAGTGGCCAAGGCGGTGGCGAACCTGCGCGAGAAGGGCGCGCTGGCCTACACCGTGGTGGTGGTGGCCGAAGGCAACGACGCGTCGGGTCTGGCCTATATCGCACCCTATGCCGCCACCAGCATTGCCGAGCACTTCATGGAGGCGGGCCGCGACGTGCTGATCGTCTACGACGACCTCACCCACCACGCGCGTGCCTACCGCGAGCTCTCGCTGCTGCTGCGCCGGCCGCCGGGGCGCGAGGCCATTCCGGGCGATATCTTCTACATCCATTCGCGCATGCTGGAGCGCGCCACCCATCTGAGCGAAGAGCGCGGTGGCGGGTCGATGACGGCGCTGCCCATCATCGAGACCGAGGCACAGAACATCTCGGCCTACATCCCGACCAACCTGATCTCCATCACCGACGGGCAGATCGTGCTGTCGCCGTCGCTGTTCGAGCTGGGCGTGCTGCCGGCTGTCGATGTCGGCACCTCGGTTTCGCGCGTCGGCGGCAAGGCGCAGCGCGCGGCCTACCGTGCAGTGGCAGGCGACCTGAAGCTGGCCTACGCGCAATTCGAGGAACTCGAGACCTTTGCCCGCTTCGGCGCCCGGCTGGACGACGACACACGGCAAGCCATCGCGCACGGCCAGCGCATTCGCGCCTGCCTGGGCCAGGGCGAGCTGTCGCCGGTGTCGGTGCCGGCGCAGATCGCCATCCTGCTGGCGCTGAACGCGGCGCTGTTCGATCCGGTGCCGCTGCAGAGCATGGCCCCCGCGCAGCGGGCCGTGGAAGTTGCCGCCAATGCGCTGCCCGACGACGTGATCGAGCGTCTGGCCGATGACGACCAACTGACCGACGCCGACCGCGAGCAGGTCATCCAAGCCGTTCGCCAATCGCTTGCAACGTTTCTGGCGCAGGCGGAGTCGAACCCGGCACCGCCCGTCGCCGGGCCAGAGACAGAACCCAAGGAATCACCATGAAGACCACCCGCACGCCCGACGCACTCACCCGCGCCAGCCTGGCCGACCTGGCTTCGTTCCAGGAGCGACCCTGCTTGTCGCTCTACCAACCGACCCATCGACGCCACCCGGATAACCAGCAGGACCCGATCCGCTTCCGCCATCTGGTGAAGGCGCTGGAGACATCGCTGCGCCAGCAGCACGCCAGCGATGCCGTCAAGACCCTGGTCGCGCCCTTCGAGGCCCTGGCACAGGACCACGACTTCTGGAACCACACGCAGGACGGCCTGGCCGTGCTCGGCACGCCGGGCCTGTTCCGGGTGTTCCTGTTGCAACAGCCGGTGGCCGAGTTGGCCGTGGTGGCCGACAGCTTCCACACCAAGCCGCTGCGTCAGACCCTGCAGTCAGTCGAGCGTTACCAGGTGCTGGCGCTGAGCCGGCACAGCGTGCAGCTCGTCGAGGGCAACCGCCACGCGCTCGATGCCGTGGCGCTGGCCCCCGGCGTGCCGCAGACGCTGAGCGCGGTGCCGGGCTACGATCGCAGCGAGCCGCACACCTCTGTGTCATCGCATGGCGGCATCGGCGGTGGCCATGTGGCCATGCACGATGGTCAGGGCGGCAAGAAGGACGCCATCGACATCGACACCGAGCGCTTCTTTCGTGCGGTGGACCGTGCCGTGCTGGAACACCACTCGCGTCCGTCGGGTCTGCCCTTGATGCTGGCGGCCTTGCCCGAACACCACCACCTGTTCCGCCAGGTCAGCCACAACCCGTTCCTGATGTCCAGCGGCCTGATGGTCGACCCCCAGGGCCTGACGCCTGCCGACCTGCGGCAGCGTGCCTGGGAAGTGGCTGCGCCGCAGCAGCAGGCGCAACAGGCCGCCTGGAGCGACGCCTACGCGGCCGCTGCGGGCAAGGGAATGGGCAGCGCGGACTTGGCGCAGGTCACGCACGCCGCGGTGGCCGGCCGCGTGGCGACCTTGCTGATCGAGGCCGAGTGCGAGCTGGCTGGGCGGATCGACGCCGCCACCGGGCGCATCGATCCCGCCGAGATGGCCAACCCGCGGGTGGGCGACGTGCTCGACGACCTGGGTGCGCTGGTCGAGAAGATGGGCGGCCAGGTCCATGTGCTACCGGCCGATAGCATGCCCAGCCGCACCGGGGTGGCGGCGAGCTTTCGTCACTAATTTCCATCATTGAGACCGCGTGCAACCCGAACCCCACAGGAGAACCCCATGAAGATCCAACTCAACACCGACGTCCACATCGAAGGCACGGAGGCGCTGGCCGCTCAGGTCAGTGCTACGGTCGAGCAGGCGCTGGAGCGGTTCCAAGAACACATCACCCGGGTGGAAGTCCACCTGAGTGACGAGAACGGCGGCAAGAGCGGGCCGCACGACCAGCGTTGCATGCTGGAGGCCCGTCTTGAAGGAAGGCAGCCGGTGGCGGTGACGGAGCACGCCGCGACGCTGGAGCAGGCGGTGCAGGGCGCAGCGCAGAAGCTGGCGCGTCTGCTCGACACCACGCTCGGGCGGCTGCACGACCATCGCAAGAAGACTTCCGGCCTGCCCTTGTCCGGGACGGAACCCGCACAGCGCTGAAGGGCCACGGATGGCCACGACCACGACCGCGTTGCGCCGCCAGATCGGCAGCGCAAGTGACCTCAAGTCCGTGGTGCGAACGATGAAGTCCTCTGCGGCGTCGGCCATCGGGCAGTACGAAAGATCGGTGGCCGCACTCGCCGACTACGCGCGCACGGTCGAAATCGGGCTCGGCGTGTGTCTGCGTTCAGCCGATCCGAATGGGTCGCATGCTGTTGCGGAAGGGCACGCCGGCTCGAGGCACGCCGATGACACCGTGGTGCACGCCGTTGTGTTCGGCTCTGACCAGGGTCTGGTGGGCCGTTTCAACGAGGTGGTGGTCGAGCATGCGATGGCAGGCCTGGGGTCCTTGCCGGCGCAGGCACAGGTCTGGGCGGTCGGCGAGCGTGTGCATGCGCGCCTGATCGATGCGGGCCTGCCGCCTTCGGGTTCGTTCCCGGTCCCGGGCTCGGTGCAGCTGGTCACACGACTTGTCGGGCAGATCTTGCTGCAGGTCCAGGTGACCGACAGCGATGCGGCGGACGAACCGCACGGCGGCACGCTGATGCTGTTCTACAACCGGCCGACCGGCTCCGGCTACGGCCCGGTGAGCCAGCGCCTGCTGCCGCTGGATCAAAACTGGCAGCGCGGGCTGGCCCGTCAGCCCTGGCCCACCCAACAACGGCCGGAAATGCTGGCTACGGGCGCCCAGGCGCTGCGGGCCTTCGTCCGCGAGCACCTGTTCGTCTCGCTGTTTCGCGCCAGCGCCGAGTCACTGGCCAGCGAAAACGCGAGTCGTCTTGCCGCCATGCAGCGTGCCGATCGCAATATCGGCGAGCTGCTCACGGATCTCGGCGCCAGATTCCACCGGCTGCGCCAGAGTGGCATCGACGAAGAGCTGTTCGACGTCATTGCCGGTTTCGACGCCCTGGCACCGCAGGCGGCGCCGCGTGGATGACGAGCAGGGGCGGTGCTTCGGCGTTGCCGAACTGTACGGTGACGAACAGACCGGGCAAGGCTTGCCGGCCAGTGTCACGGCATGAATGCCCGACTGCCAGCGATCGACTCCGTCGCCACGGAACGGGTTCGGTCCCGCACGCTCGCGTTGTCGAGGTGGGAGAACGAAGGCGGGACCGGCCCGGCATCGGTCGGCATCGATGCACCCCATGACAGCAGCGCCGAGAGGGAACAGCTGCGCATCCGGGTCATCGCGCTGGAGAACCTGGTCATCGCCTTGCTGGCCGATGCCACCGAGCACCAGCACACGCTCGCCCGCGACATGGCGGACTTCATCTCGCCGCGCCCCGGATACACACCGCACCGGTTGACCCTGCGCGTGGCGGGCCGTGCTGGCCATCGGGGACGAGACGCCCAGCCAGGCTTGCATCGACGTCAACGCACACGCGCTGGCCCGCTACGCTGCCCTCTGCCAGGAAGCGCAAATTGTGCCGATCGTCGAGCCCGAGGTGCTGATGGATGGCGAGCAGACGTTGGCGCGCTGCGCGGAAGTTACTGCCGACGTGTTGAACAAGGTCTTCGAGCAGCTTCACCGCCAGGGCGTTGCGCTGGAGGCCATGCTCCTGAAGCCCAACATGGTGCTGCCCGGCCTTGCCTGCGCCGAGCCAGTGTCGTTGGACGTCGTTGCCGACGCCACACTGAACTGCCTGCTGCGTACCGTTCCGGCCGCAGTGGCTGGCGTCGCATTCCTGTCCGGTGGCCAACCGGCCGAGTTGGCGACGGCACGATTGAACGCCATCCATCTGCATGGCGCAGCGCGTGGTCTGGCGTCGATGGACCAGCGTCCCGGCCTGCCCTGGCCGGTCGGCTTCTCGTTCGGGCGCGCGCTGCAACATCTGGCCATGTGCCTATGGGAAGGCAAAGACGGAAATCGCGTCGACGCGCAGCGTGCATTGCTGCACCGCGCACGTTGCAATGCCACAGCGGCGCTGGGTGCTTGGCGTCCGGCCATAGAGACCGAATGACTTCCGACATGAAGGTCTGCCTGGTCCGTCACGGTGAAACCGCCCGGTCGCTCAGCGGCCAGCACACAGGCGTGACTGACCTGGGTCTCACCGCCCACGGCGAAGATGAGTCGAGATCCCTGGTGCTGCGTCTGCGCAGCCTGGCGTTCGCGCAGGTCCTTGTCAGCCCACGTCTACGCGCGCGCCAGACTTGCGAACTTGCCGGCGTCGCGGCTGCGAGCGAGCTCGAACCCGACTTGTCTGAATGGGACTACGGCCAGTACGAAGGCCTGCGCTCCGAAGACATCCGCCAGAACAACCCGGGCTGGAACATCTGGCGCGACGGGTGCTCCGGTGGTGAGTCGCCCGCCGACGTGAGCAACCGAGCCGACAGACTCATCGCGCGCCTTTGCACGATGCACGGCACGGTGGCGCTTTTCACGCATGGCCAGTTCGGCGCGGCGCTGGCTGCGCGCTGGATCGGACTGGTGCTGGTCGAAGGCCAGCATTTCGCACTGCACACGGCCTCGGTAAGCCTGTTGGGCATCGACCCCCACCACGCGGATCGGCGCACCATCGAGTTGTGGAACGAGCTACCCTGCCGCCAACTCAAGGATTTGCCATGAACCTGCGTGCCTTTGCCCTGACCTTGATCCTCGCCTTTGCGCTGCTGTTGCTGCTGGTGACCCTGAACTGGACTGCGTTCGCCGCGCCGACGGCGCTGAGTCTTGGTTTCATCGAGATCACAGCCCCACTTGGAATGGTCATGCTGGGCTTCATCGCAGCGATCAGCACCTTGTTCGTCGTGTACATCCTGTTCCAGCAGGCTGGCGTCATCCTGGACGCACGTCGCTTCGCGAAGGAGGGCAAGGCTCAGCGCGAACTCGCCGACAAGGCCGAGGCCTCGCGCTTCACGGAACTGCGGACGCTGCTGGAGGGCGAAATGCGCAGGATCGAAGCCCAGGGCGCCGCGTCTACCCGAGAACTTGGCGCCCGGATGGAGCAGTCGGAACGCGGCCTGCAGGAAAAGTTGGCGGAGGCGACGCGCACCACAGCCGCTTACCTCGGCGAGATCGAGGACAAGCTCGACCGAGCACTGGCCCCGACACGTTCATAGCCAATACACCACAGGGGAATGCGCAGGGCGATCCCAGGTCCCGGGCACCGTCAAACACCCCAGACGATCGATTCACCTGCCACCTGAGCCTGCTTGATCAT
This sequence comes from Vitreoscilla sp., assembly GCA_018780145.1. Taxonomy (GTDB): domain Bacteria; phylum Pseudomonadota; class Gammaproteobacteria; order Burkholderiales; family Burkholderiaceae_C; genus Ideonella. Next base: position 25,803 of record JADMKA010000189.1, read on the forward strand.
CTCGATCAGTGGCCACACATGTTGGCGCAGTGTCACCACGTCGGCATCGTCCGCCACCAACTCTCCGACGGTTGAACTGCCCGATATGCCCGACAGACGGGCCTCGTCTTCGACGACGACCCGTTCCAGGGCACCCATGGCCGAAAGCATGTCGCTTGGCTGCAAGATTCCCTGGGTCGTAACTGGTTTGCCCAAGATGCGCAGCATCCGATCGCCGACCGGCCCCGTCATCAGTACGTCGCCTGCCACCTTGCATTTGAACTGGTAGATCATGCTCTGCCCCATTTGAGGTGTGAATGGTGCGCCGTCCAATTTGGCCTATTGAACCGCTGATTGAAGGACCGTCGTGGCTCTTCGAGATCCAACACCACTTCGATGATCGGTCAGCCCGTTGGGTTCCTCGGTTTCGCAGCGAAAGTGCACGTCATTTTCGTGAGGCCCGACGGGGCCGATCCAATCAGGCGCCGACGCCGCCGAATTTCACAAGTCAAGAACCCAGCACCGTTCGCCGACGACAACTGCAATGGCCGCCGCCGCGGTCTGCGCGGTGCATGGCACCAGCAGGGCCTCCATGCCGATGAGCAAGAACAGCACGGCGTTCAGGACCTCATCCACCAGTTCCCAGAACAGGTCGACGTTGCGCCGTGTCGTGTCGGACATCGCCAACGTGGGGCCGCCATTGCCGATGATCAGCCCGACAACGACCATCGCCAATGGCCCCGAAATGTGAAGATGACTGGCCAGTGCGTACCCACCCATGACAGCGGCCGGCGTCAACATGACTTCGACGTGATAGGCGTCGATGCTTCGCAGCAGCTTGAAGGTCGAGTAGCCAAGTACGAGACCGAACAGCAGGCCGCCGCCAGCCTCGTGGAGCAGCAGCTTCAGCCCCTGGCCAGCCGTGGGTATGGTTCCGTCGGCCAGCACCCCCAACAGAAGCGAGAAGAGGACGACACCCACGCCGTCGTTGAACAGCGACTCGCCGGCGATGACCCAACCCGGAGGCGTCCAACCCGACGATCGCCAGGGACAGCAGGAGCGCTGCGGCCATCACGCCGATGGTCGTTGGCAGCCTGAGGAAGCAGGCGTTGATGTATGCCAGCAGGGCGGTAAGCACCATGCAGATGGCGACGATTTCGAGCATGGGCGGGCGGATAGACGGGGGCTGTCGCTTTGGCGTTCCCTCGCGGCCGGGCATTCAGCCCGCCGCGGGGGCGTCCCTGCGGGGGTCTGGAGGCGCGGTGGTGGTTGCAGTGGCTGGTGTACGAAGACCGGATGGGGTATGAAGTGCCAACTGCGGGAAGGGGATTTCGATGCCGTAGTGATCAAAGGCGGCTTTCAATCGCCTGAGGTATGCCCGGCGAACGTCCCATTGGGCCAGTGGCGCCACCCGGAAGCGGCCACGCAGGACGACTGCAGAATCGTCCCAGCGCTCGACACCTGCGAGTTCGAAGTCGTCCAGAATCCGCTCGTGATACGCGGCGTCCGCCCGCAGGTCCTGGGCCACTTCCGTCATCACGGTCATCACCCGGTCGAGGTCCTCATGGTAGGCCACGCCGATGTCGACCACAGCTTGCGCATGGCCACGACTGAGGTTGACGACGACGCCGATCTGACCGTTGGGCACGAAATGCACGTGGCCGTCGTAGTCGCGCAGGCGGACATAGCGCAAGGTGACCTCCTCGACAAGGCCGCCGTGGCCGTCGAGCTTGACCACGTCACCCTGGCGGATCTGATTTTCGAGGAGCAGGAAAAATCCTGTGAAATAGTCCTTGACGAGGCTTTGTGCGCCAAATCCGACGGCCAGGCCGACCACTCCGGCGGCACCCAGGATGGGCGCGACCGAGATGCCGATTTCCGACAGCACCAGAACAACCGCCACCAGCGACATCACGACCGCGACAAGGTAGCGAAACACGCGTCCCAGGGTCGCGGCGCGCTTGACCGATTCAGAGTCATCCATGCGCTGCGCGATCCGTTCGCGGAATCGTCGAATCAGGCCTTGCAAAACGATGGTGATCAACCAGGCCACGGCAACGATGCCCACGATGCGAATTGCTGTGACTGCCCAACCACCCAAATCGCCCAGCGACTCGCTGGCGATGCCGATCCAGTCGGTTGTCATGGGCGCGGCATCAGACGACATCGTCCCAGGCGCGCGACAGGCGCACCGCGCCATTGATCACACCGACCATGGAATAGGTCTGCGGAAAGTTTCCCCAGAGTTCGCGTGTGTCCGGGGCGACGTCCTCGGACAGTAACCCCGCCTGGTTCCGACACGACAACATGGCCTCGAAGATGTCACGTGCCTCGTCGGCCCGACCGATGCGTGCAAGCGCGTCGATCCTCCAGAAGGCGCATACATTGAAGGCCGTCTGCGTCACGCCAAAGTTGTCAGCTTCCTCGTATCGGCGCATGTAGGGGCCGTCACATAGATGCTGCTCCATCGCCTTGAGCGTGCTCACGAAGCGCGGGTCTGACGGCTCGATGAAGCCAACCTCGGCCATCAGCAGCACCCCAGCGTCGAGGTGTTCGCCGCCAAAACTTTCCACGAAGGCCTGACGGCGCTCGTTCCAGGCCAGGCGAAGAATGCGCGCGCGAATCGCATTGGCACGCGCGTGCCACCAATCGGCGCGTTCGCGTAGCTGCAACGCGGTCGCAGCCTTGCCCAGACGGTCACAGGCAGCCCAGCACATCAATGACGACGACGTGTGCACGCGGGCGCGGGTGCGCAACTCCCACATGCCTGCATCGGGCTGGTCGTGCAACTCCCAAGCCCGGTTGGCCACGACCTCCAGAGCATGAAAGTCGTCGATACCAGCGCGTCGAAACAGGCGCTGATCGTGAAAGGCCTGTGCTGCGCCGAGCACGATGTTGCCGTACACGTCGTGCTGATGGTGCGCGTGGGCCTGGTTGCCAACGCGCACCGGCCCCATCCCGCGATAGCCTGGCATCCCAGGTTCGATGCGCTCGGGCAGGGCACGTTCAAGACCGATGCCGTACAGCGGCTGGACATGCCCGCCAGCGCTGTCGCGCACCACGTCGTGCAGCCAGCGCAGGTAGCTTTCCATCGTCCCGACTTCCGACAGGCTGTTGAGCGCCCGGACCACGAAAAAGGCGTCGCGCATCCAGCAGTAGCGATAGTCCCAGTTGCGGCCGCTGTCGGGGGCTTCGGGAATGCTGGTGGTCATCGCTGCAACGATGGCACCGGTCTCCTCGTATTGGCACAGCTTCAATGTGATGGCTGCGCGAATCACCGGGCCTTGCCATTCAACTGGCAGGGCCAGGCGACGCGTCCACTCGCGCCAATGCGCGGCCGTCGATTCCTCGAACCAGCGTGCGGTCTGTTCGATGCCGCCGTCCAGTGTTTCATCAGGGCCGAGCAGGAGGCTGATGGGCGTATGCAGGGAGAACCAAGTCTGGTCGACGATATAGGTCAGCGGCGCATCAGTGGTCAGGCGAAGAGTCTGATCGGGCAGGATAAAGCGCAAGTGGCTGGTGCCGCGCGTGACGGATAGCCGCTGTTTGGTCCAGCCGGCGGCTGGATGCAAAGATATCTTGATGCGCGGGTGTCCTGCCATGGCGCGGATTCGCCTTACCAACTGTGCCGGGCGAAACATTCGATCGTGGTGGACAAACCGAGGAGCGAAGTCCACGATCTCTATCGCCTGACCGGCGTCGTCGAAAAGCCGGGTTCTCAGGACGGCTGTGCCGTGATCGTAGGCTTGCTCCACGCGGGAGAGTCCTTCGAGTTCGACACAGAAGCTGCCGGAATCGCGCACCTCGTGGTCACCACTTAGCAAGGCGTGAAAGACCGGGCTGCTGTCAAATCGCGGAAGACAACACCATACGATGCGGGCACGCCGGTCGATGAGTGCGCTGATGGCGCAGTTGCCAATGATTGCAAGGTCGAGTGAAGCCGCGTTGGTACCGCGGTATGTGGCAGGGCAAGGTTCGGCAAGAGTTTCCATTTGCATAGACACAAATGTAGACTGAGTGAGTGAGCCCTGCAACACCCCGGGGCCAGTGGATCGAAAAGTGCGACCGTCCGTCGCCGCCCAGGCCAACGCTCCGTTGAGCGCGCTATCCCAGTCGGCGCTCATCGGCACCACCGCCGGGGCGGCCGCAGGCAGGGGCGGCGCAGGGCCAATTGGCACCGTGGCCTGGTTGATTCATTGTGACAAATATTCATGATGACAACCCCGAAGGCACGGCGGCCGCCCGTCTGCTGACCCGGGATGGCAGCGCTTCAGCGCCTGTCGTCGCGCGGAAACCAGCGTTCGATCAGCAACGCAGCGCGGTCGCGCGCTCCCAGCCCGAAGGCCAATGCCAATGCCACCACGACGCCGGTGAGCAGGATCAGGAAGGTCTGCTGGATCAGGCCGCCGCCGATGTCGAGGTGGTCAATGGCCAGCAGCACGACGAAGACCATCACGCCGTATTGCATGATGCGGCCCAGCACCTCCCCTTCGCTGATCTCGGCGTCTCGGCAGTAGCTTTGCACGGCATTGCCGGCAAAGCGTGCGAAGTAGCTTCCGAAGACCACCACCAGCAAGGCCACCAGCAGGCGCGGCACGAAGAGCAGCACCTTGCCCAGCAGGTCGGTGACCTGGGTCAGGTCGAGACTGTTGAAGGCCACGATCAGGGAAGCCAGGATGACCAGCGCGTAACCGAGCCAGCCGAACAGGTCCACGGTGTCGCGCCCGGTGCCACCCTGCTGCAGGAAGCCGTCGATGCCGGCGCGCTCGGTGAGCACATGGAAGTTGAGCGCGCGCAAGGCCTTGACGACGCTGAACCGGAAGGCTTTGGCGATCAACCAGCCGGCCAGAAGCACGCCCGCAGCAAGCAGCAGCTTCGGCACAAAGATGCCAACCTGGTGCATCAACGTACGAAGGGGCTCGAGAATGAGGTCGAAGTTCTGCATGTGGTCTCCTGAGTCAGTCGGTCGGGTCGGCAAGCTCGGCCAAGACAGCCAGCGCGGCGCCCAGCCCGGGGGACTGGAGCGCCAATTCACGGTGCGCGTCCTGCAGCGCGCCGGAGAGTTCGAACAGGTCGAGCAGTGTGGCGGCGCCGCCCGCAGCCGACCCAGGTTGCGCAGCGGCAGCCGGCGCGGTTTGCATGTAGGCAGCGATGAAGGCGTGGCGCACCTGTTGTGCCCAGGCTCGCGCCGCGGCGTCTATGCGCGTCGCGTCGCCAGGCCCCGGCGCGGCGCGTTCGAGCGCTGCCTGGCGCACGCGCGCAAAGGAGCGCAGCAGGTCGGCCACGTCGCGCCACGCGCTGTGCCGGGTTCGCCGCTCTTCGAAACTCTGCCGCGACGCCCCGGCCATGCCCACGATGACGAAGTCGTCGCGGCAGACCAGGACGTTGTCCAGACACAGGTCGCCATGCAACCAGGTCTTCAGGCCAGACGGCGTGGCCCGGGCGGCTTCGTCGATCCGCGCCAGCACGCGCGGCAGCGCCTGCGTGATGCGCTCGGCTTTCGCTCGGTCGGTGGCCGCCAGGCCAGCACCCTGTTGCGCCAGCAGCGCCACTGTGGCGTTGCAGGTGGCCCGCGCTTCACCGGCCCAGCGCTGCAGGTCGCTGGCGAGCACGGGCTCGGGGTCGAAGGCCGCCGACCCGGTCTTGCGCGCCAGCGCCAGGTGCAGTTCGCCCACCCGCCGCGCTAACGCCTGCACGCGATCGACGGGGACCTCGCACGGCACCGAGGGCGCAGCGTCCGCCCCGGCGCCATCCGTGACTTCGAGCAGGCTGACCAGTTGGTCGAGCGTGGACGTCCAGGCGTTGCCCTGGTGGGTGACACTGCGCTGCAGCAGCGCCAGCGTGTGCACCGTCCCGTCGCCGGCGACGAAATCCAGGCTGCCCGCCACCGGCAGGCCGTGGGTGTAGCCGAGCACCTCGGTCAGGTGCCGCCCCAGATCCAGTTCCGGGTTCGGGCCTGGCGGCACGCTGCGGTAGCACTTCAGCCGCAGGTGGTCGCCCATGATGCTGAGGGAGTGGCCGTCGACATTGAAGCGGCGTAGGGGCATGGGTGCTTGCAGGTCTTCGGTCACCAGTTCGACAAAGCGCTGGCCCGGCATGCAGCGGAAGCTGCCGCCGTCGGCCTTGAGGACGCGCCGCGCGCCGATAGCCAGCACAAGCGCCCGGCAGAAGGCTTCGTCGGCCATGGCATCGGCCAACACACCGGTGCGGGCCTGCTGACGCACCCGTCCGACGGCCGCGGCAGACAGCGTGCGCGCCTGCTCGTCGCCATCATCGTCGAAGGCCAGGCCCAGGGGCAGGAAGCAGCGCGCTTGCACGGACCTGGGCTGAAGCTCTGCCAGAGCCAGCTGCCATTGCTGGGACCCGCACTTCAGCAGGGCCGACTCTGCCAACGCCACGCGGGCGACAGCCGTTGTCTCGACGCTGTGCCAGCGCTGGCGGTTCACGAACGGGGGCAGCAGCTCGCACTCCAGCTGCCTGCGGGTCTTCTCCGCCAACGCAATGCGCCACGGCACCACGCGCTGGCGGAAGAAGCTGTTCCAGCCGTCGAAGAGCACGGCCACCGGCAGTTCGTCCAGGGGCAGCCAGTCGTTGTGCCAGCCGGGCGGCGGCGCGTCAGTCGAGAGCCTGAACCAGAAGAAACCATAGCCGGGCAGCGTGAGCAGGTAGGGCAGCTCGCCCACAGGCGGGAAGCTGGTGCGGCCGGTCATTTCCACCGGGACGCGGGTCTTCCAGGCCGCCAGCGCCAGTTCCACCGGCTGGGCCATGCGACTCAGGTTGGCCACGCACAGGATGACCTCGCCGCCGTGTTCGCGCACGTAGGCCAGCACCTTGCGGTTGCCCGGGTGCAGCATCGTGAAGCGGCCCCGGCCGAAGGCCTGCGAGCTGCTGCGCACGGCCAGCAGGCGGCGTGTCCAGGCCAGCATTGAAGACTTCTCGCGGCCCTGCGCCTCGACGTTGACAGCCTCATAGCCGTAGATCGGATCCTGGATGGGCGGCAGGTACAGGCGCTGCGGGTCGGCTCGCGAAAAGCCGCCGTTGCGGTCGCTGGACCACTGCATAGGCGTGCGCACGCCGTCGCGGTCGCCCAGGAAGATGTTGTCGCCCATACCGATTTCGTCGCCGTAGTACAGCACCGGCGTGCCCGGCATCGACAGCAGCAGACTGTTCATGAGCTTGATGCGCTCGGCGTCGTTCTCCAGCAGCGGCGCCAGGCGGCGCCGGATGCCCAGGTTGATGCGCGCCCGCGGGTCGGAGGCGTACATGCTGTACATGTAGTCGCGCTCCTTGCTGGTCACCATCTCGAGCGTGAGCTCGTCGTGGTTGCGCAGGAACACCGCCCACTGGCAATTGGCAGGGATGTCGGGCGTCTGGGCCAGGATTTCCACCACCGGGTGCCGGTCTTCCTGTGCGATGGCCATGTACATGCGCGGCATCAACGGGAAGTGGTAGGCCATCTGGCATTCGTCACCGTCGCCGAAATACTCGCGCACGTCCTCGGGCCACATGTTGGCCTCGGCCAGCAGCAGTCGGCCCGGATAGCGGGCTTCCAGCCGGCGCCGGATGTCCTTGATGACGTCGTGGGTCTCGCGCAGGTTCTCGTTGCTCGTGCCGTCGCGCTCGATGAGGTAGGGTATGGCGTCCAGCCGAAAGCCGTCCACGCCCATCTCGAGCCAGAACTCCATCGTCTTAAGCACCGCCGTCAGAACGGCGGGGTTGTCGAAGTTGAGGTCGGGCTGATGGCTGAAAAAGCGGTGCCAAAAGTACTGGCCGGCGACATCGTCAAAGGTCCAGTTGGACTTCTCGGTGTCGGTGAAGATGATGCGGGTGCCGCTGTACAGCGTCGGGTCATCCGACCAGACGTAAAAGTCGCGCTCCGGCGAACCCTTGGGCGCCTTGCGCGCCGCCTGGAACCAGGGGTGCTGGTCGGAGGTGTGGTTGACCACAAGTTCGGTGATCACGCGCAGTCCGCGGCGGTGCGCTTCGGCGACGAAGGCGCGGAAGTCTTCCAGCGTCCCATACGAGGGGTGCACGTTCTCGTAGTCGGCCACGTCGTAGCCGTCGTCGCGCAAAGGCGAGGGGTAGAAGGGCAGCAGCCAGACCGTGTTGACGCCCAGCGACTGCACATGGTCCAGGTGTTCGGTCAGGCCCCGGAAGTCCCCGATACCGTCACCATTGGAATCGGCATAGGCCTTGATGTGCAATTCATAGATGACAGCATCCTTGTACCAGAGCGGATCGGGCGCGGGCGCACACTCGGAGCCCGGCACGGCGGTGGTCTTGGTTTGAGCGGCGTTCATCAACTTGTCCCGGGCCGGCACGGTAGGGCGTCTCGGCCTGCGGGGTTTGGCGCCTGGCTGGAAATCAACTTGATTTGCATAGTCACAAATATATACTTCATGAGAGCCAGACGCCAGTGTCCCCGCTGTGGTGTCTGAACCAGCCAGGCTGACGAGCCATCGTTCGCGGGCGACTCAAGAAGAGGCAGGCTCTTGCATGACGACATCCCGACTCAACGAATCGACCCCTGGGGCCCGGCCATGATGGCCCTGCGGACCCTGCGACTGCAATTGCGTTTCCTGCTGCCGCTGGGGATGACGCTCATCATCGCAGCCACACTGGCCGTGCCGGTGCTGGACCAGGTCACGCTGCGTTGGTTCAGCCGCGACCTCAACAGCCGCGGCGCGCTGGTGGCCAACGCTTTGTCCGACTCGATCACGGACGCCCTGGTGTCCGCGCACACCGCCCGGTTGCGGCCGTTGTTCGACCGCGCCGCGCAGGATGAACGCCTGTTTGCGCTGGGCCTTTGCGGCTCGGACGGACGGCTGCTGCAGTCGACGGACCGGTTCCCGGAAAGCCTGACCTGTGCCCAATCCGTGCAACTGGCGCATCTTGCCGAGCCGCGGCTCGCGCTGTCGGGCGGCGCCGTCCACGTGGGCGTGCAGGACATCATGGGCGTTGCGTCGCCTCCTCCGGCGCCTGCACCGGCCGAGATCGAGCCTGGCCCCATCCGCAGGGCGATGGAAGCCGCCAACAGGGCGGCGCCAGCGGCGTCAGCGGTGGAGCTCGGCCCGAGAGTGGTGCTGGCACGGTTGGTCTTGCTGCATGACCTCAGCTTTATCGAGCTCCGCAGCCAGGACACGCGGCGCTACCTGATTGGCCTCATCGCGGCGCTGGGCGGGGTCATCGCCCTTATCACCGTGGTGGTCGCGCAGCTGAGCTGGCGCGGTTGGGTCAACGGCGTACGCGCCCTGCTGCGCGGCGAAGGCCTCGTCAGCCCGATGCAGTTGTCGGCGCCGGAGCTGGCGCCTTTTGCCGCTGACCTCCGTGCCCGCATGCGCGACCTGGAAGACGAGTATCGACGGTCGGCGGGCCCGGACGCGGAGTGGACCGCCGAACGGTTGCGCACCCTGTTGCGCACCCAACTGAGTGGTGACCAGGTCATCGTTGTCTCCAACCGCGAGCCCTACATCCACGAGCGAACGGCCGATGGCGTGGTCGTCAGGCGTCCGGCCAGCGGCCTGGTGACGGCGGTGGAACCGGTGATGCGCGCCTGCTCCGGCACCTGGGTGGCCCACGGCAGCGGCAGCGCCGACCGCGAGGTGGTGGACACTGCCGACCGCGTCAGCGTGCCGCCGGGTCAAGACGACTACTGGCTGCGCCGCATCTGGCTGACCGAGGAGGAAGAACAGGGCTACTACTACGGCTTTGCCAACGAAGGCATGTGGCCGCTGTGCCATGTCGCCCATGTGCGACCGGTATTCCGCGAATCCGACTGGGAAGCCTACCGCGTCGTCAACCAGCGCTTCGCCGACGCTGTGGTGGCTGAAGCGCGCAGCGCCGACCCGGTGGTGCTGGTGCAGGACTACCACTTTGCGCTGCTGCCCGCGATGATCCGCGAGAAGCTGCCGCAGGCCACCATCCTGACGTTCTGGCACATCCCCTGGCCCAACCCCGAGTCCTTCGGAATCTGCCCGTGGCGGCGCGAGATCCTGCAAGGCATGCTGGGCAGCACCATCCTCGGCTTCCATACACGCTTCCACTGCAAGAACTTCATCGAGACCGTGGACCGTTACCTCGAGGCGCGCATCGAACATGAACATTCCACCATTGCCTTCCAGGAGAAAGAGACGCTCGTGGAGAGCTACCCAATCTCCATCGAGTGGCCGAGCGACGGGGAGGTGACGACTTGGTCGCCGGTGGCTGCTTGTCGGCAGCGCGTGATCGACCGCCTGGGCCTTCCCGCCGATACCTGTCTGGCGGTCGGCGTGGACCGCTTCGACTACACCAAGGGCATCCTGGAGCGGCTCAATGCGGTGGAGCGGCTGCTGGAGAAGTGGCCTTCGTGGATCGGTCGCTTCGTTTTCGTGCAGGTGGCCGCGCCCACGCGCAGCGCTTTGGACGAGTACCGCAGTTTCCAGGAGCGTGTCCAGCGCGTCACCGAGCGCATCAACCAGCGCTTTGGTCGACCCGGCTACCAGCCGGTGCACCTGCTGGCACAGCACCACGAGCACGAGGCGGTGACCGAGTTGTTCCGGGCGGCGGACATTTGCGTGGTGACCAGCCTGCACGACGGCATGAACCTGGTCTGCAAGGAATTCGTCGCGGCCCGCGACGACCTGCAGGGGGTGTTGGTGCTGAGCCGATTCGCTGGCGCAGCACGCGAGATGCCCGAGGCCTTGATCGTCAACCCATACCACGTGGAAGAGACGGCCGATGCGCTGAACCGCGCCGCCACCATGCCGGCCGCCGAGCAGCGCGAGCGCATGGCCAGCCTGCGCAGCACTGTGCGTGAGTTCAACGTCTTCCGCTGGGCCGGCCGCATGCTGGCCGACGCTGGCCGCTGGCGCCTGCGCGCCCGCATCGAGGCCCGTGTGCGCAGTCACCAGACGCGATGAGCCGCTCCTGCGAGAAAGTTTGACGATGCAGCACCTGTTCAGCCCGGAAGGGGAGGGCGCCCTGGCGCGCACGCTGCAGCATCGCCCCCTGCTGGCCTTCGACTTCGACGGCACGCTCACGCCCATCGTGGCACGCCCCAACGATGCGCACCTGTCTAAAGGCGTGTCGGCACGGCTGGCCACGCTTGCGGCTCATCTGCCGGTGGCCATTGTGACGGGCCGCAGCATCGATGACGTCCGCGGGCGACTGGGCTTCGAGCCTCGATTCATCGTCGGCAATCACGGTGCGGAGGAAGAGGGGCGGGCTGCCGCAACTGGCGAGCAATCCGAAGCACTGTCCCGCTTGCGCTTGCGTCTTCATGAACGGCTGCCAGCGCTTTCGGCCGCCGGAGTAACGGTAGAGGACAAGGGCCACTCGATGGCCTTGCACTACCGGTTGTCGCGATCGCGCGAGCGGGCAATTCAGCTCATCACGGAACTGCTGGCGGATCACGGCGACGCATTGCGGGTCTTCGGGGGCAAGCTGGTGATCAATGTTGTTCCCAGCCTGGCGCCCGACAAGGCAGTCGCTGTGCGTGCGCTGGTGCATCGAAGCGGCGTGCCCTGCGCCATCTTTGCAGGCGATGACGTGAATGACGAGCCCGTCTTCGCAACGGCTCCTTCCGGCTGGCTCACGATACGCGTCGGGCGCGACGACCCACGGTCCAAGGCACAGTGGTTCCTCGACAGCCCCGGCGAGATGGCCCTGTTGCTAGAACGCATGTTGTCGTTGCTGGCTCCGCGATGACGAAGTGGCTGTCGCACTCGGGAAAGGCCCTCGAACAGGTCCTGTCGGCGCACCCGCGACTACGGCCTGTGGCTTGGGCAGGCGGTGGGGCCACGCTGATCGCACTGTTCTCGATCCGTGCCGTGTCTGGCGCCGAATTCGCCTTCATGTCGCTGGCGCTGTTGCCGGTCATCTGGAGCGCGTGGGTCACCGGACGGGCTGGTGGGCGGGTGATGGCGCTGTTGGCGTCGGCTACGTGGATCGCTGGCGATCTGGCTTCGGATCGGGAATTCCCAAGCGCCTGGGTGCCGTGGCTCAACGGTCTGGTTCACGCGGTCATGTATTTGCTGGTGGCCACGCTGGCCGCAGAACTACAAGTTGCCCTTCAGCGTGAACACGACCGCGCCACCCGGGATGAGTTGACGGGCTTGCTGAACCGGCGGCACTTCCTTGATGCTGGCCAGTTGGAGGTTGCACGCGCGATCCGACACGAGCGTCCGTTGACCGTGCTTTTCCTGGACCTCGATCACTTCAAGCAACTCAACGACAGCCAGGGCCACCACTCTGGAGACGAGGCCCTGCAGGCGGTCGCGCAGGCCTTGCTGCGCTCGGTTCGGTCCACGGATCTGGTGGCTCGCCTGGGCGGCGATGAATTTGCAGCGATGCTCTTGGAAGTCGATCAAGAAGGCAGCAGCCAGGCGGTGCAACGATTGGCAGAAACAGCAAATGCCGCGGTAAGCGGCTACCCGAGCCTTTCGGTCAGTGTCGGCGCGGCGCGCTTTGCCTATCCCACTCCGCCACTGGCGGATATGTTGCGGGCTGCGGACTTGTTGATGTACCGGGCCAAGCAGGCCGGTCGTGGCTCGTTGAACGTGGAAGACTTCCCGGCGTCAAAGCGCCATGCTGCGTGACCAGAACCCAGGTCACATCTGGCTCAGTGGAATGTTGGCACCCCGCTCGTCTGCCCCGAGCACCTTGATCAGGACGGACAGATCCTGTTCGAGGCGTTCAAGTGTGGCGGGATCGAGGGTGGCCAGCGCTTCCGGCAGCACACCCGTGAATGGACCTGGCGCGCGTCGCAGGACGCGAGTGCCGGCGGGGCGCAGGTGCAACATCACGGCACGTCCGTCGCGCTCGTCCTTTCTTGCCTCAATCATGTCTTGTTCCGCCAAGGACTTGACGAGATTGCTGGCGGTAGGTTGTCGCACGTCCAGCGCGCGCGCCAGATCGTTGACTCCGATGCCGGGCCTGTCGCGTATGACGCTCAGCGCCCAGACCTGCGCACCGCCCAGTCCTGCTCGCTTCTCCATCTGTTGAAAATGCGTCTTGACGGTGTTGAAGACGAGGCGGAATTGTCGAAGCACGCGGACAGCGCCTTCAGCCCCGGACTGGGCGTTTGGCGCCTGCGGATTCGAGCCTGTCTTCGGTGCGGTTTTGCGTGTAGGCATTCAAGTCAACATAGAACGCCGTCCAGGCAGCGCCCATAGAGAAGGGGGCTCCGACACGCGAAGCCCCGAAAGGGCTCCTGACGCCCGACTGCGCTTGAGGACTCAAGCCAGGTTCCTAGTGTATTTGTATCGATATAAAGAGGCAACAGCCGTGCACAGCGCAGCGTCCGACAACGTTCGCTCAGTTTCGTTGCCTGTCTCATGTGTGCGAATTGTCGTCGTCGTCCGATCCGAGGATTGGAGCCGTCCGGCCCAGAGCCTGGACCAAGTCGGCAAGTCCCGATTCCAGACTGCGAAGCGAGTCTCCATCGAGCCGCGCGAGTGCCTCCGGAAGCCGATCGCCAAACTCGAAGTGCGCCGGGAGACCATGCAGAACGGCCAGGCCGGCGACGCTGGGCCTGATGCTCACGGCGCGACGGTCACCATCGTCACGTTGCACTTCGACGAGATGCAGCCCTGCCAAGGCCTTGACCACCTGGCTTGCAGTCGGCTGCCGCATGCCCAATTCTTTGGCAAGGGCATTGACGCCGATGCCGGGCGCGTGAGCGATGGCGTTCAGCGCCAGCAACTTTCGATCGGTGACCGGATGAAGCGCCCCGACGGGTCGGGCAGTCGACCTGACCGCGTTGGCGATGACTCTGAATTGCAGCAGCACGCGCTTTGGCGAGACCACCTGGGGTTGCTCTTGGCTCCCTCTGATTGCGACAAAAACACCCGGCATCTGCAGTCGTTCGAGCGCGGGCATGGCGAACTTCACTCCTCGGTCAGGGTGGGCAAGCGTCACGCCGTTTCAGTGGCCGTAGGCCGCGCGCGCGGCAACTGCGGCTGAGGCGGCCCGGTGACGATGATGGCGTCGCCGCGGAGTACTCCGCGGCGGGGGATGTTCAGGCTCGCGGCAAATCAGTACCGGTGTCGCGGCCGCCGTGATGAGCCCAGGAATCAGACTGCCGGTCAGCAGCCGCATCACCGCATTGCTACCACGGTGCGCAACGACAATCAGTTCGCAAGCTTGGTCGAGCGCCATCCGTGTGATGTCCTTGGCCGACGTGCCTGCCGGCAGGCTCATGCCTCGCGCCGTCAGGCCTGCCCTTGTGGCAGTGGCGCTTGCTGAAGCAAGAAGGCGCTGCGATTGCATCTGGATCTCGGCAGCCAGTCGATCGTCCGGGCCTCCAACAAACCCCACCGCTTCCATCACGGGCAAGACGGCGGATGCCCTTATGTGAACGAAGAGCAAGTCGGCGGCCAGCTCGCGCGCCAGATCCAGTCCCTGCGTACGGGCAACTCCAGCCAAGTCGCTGTCCTCGAGAATGACCAGGAGGTGACGCATTGCGGCGCCATGGGCGCCCCCTGCGGTGGGTCGTGGCGTGCACACCATGACGGGTACCGGCGACGCTGTGACAAGACCCGGAATGACGCTGCCGTTCAGCAGACGGACCACCGCGTTCCCACCGTCGCAGGCGACCACGATCACGTCACAGTGGCTCGTCCTGGCAGCGCCCAGGATTCCGCTTGCAGCATCGTCGGCCGTGGCAATCACCGAACGGGACAGCACACCGAGACTTTCTGCCACCTCTTGGGCCTGCCGATGCAGGCGTTCTGAGCGTACTCGCTTGTCGTCAAGCGAACCCCACTGTGCCACCATCTCCCGATCGGGCGAGCCCGCGGCGGGCGGGCGCGTCGGTGTCAAACCCGTATAGAACACGACCTCAGCAAGGCAGGCTCGTGCCATTGCCACGCCGGCCTGGATCACGGCGTCAGGCTGCAAACCTGGCGCCAAGACAATCAAGGTGCGCTTGAACATGAGTGCACGTCCTTCGGCGGGGGGATTGAAGCGGTGATGGGTCGACTGTAAAGCGTATAGATAGCAATGTAGTTCGTCAAGACCGGGCGAGATGACGTGCTGGGGTCGTCGGCGGACGAAAGCCTTGCCTGAACTGCGAACCTGGTCACCGTAGCGCGCGGCGGCGCGCGGCAAACAGCAAGGCATCGAGGAGTGGCTCAGGCGGCAGGCGGTCGGTTCGATGCCAATGGAATTCGGGATGCCATTGCACGCCCAGGATGAAGTCATCATCGCGAGATCGAATCGCCTCGACCAGGCCGTCCTCCGAGCACCGCGCCTCGACACCCAGACCTGCGCCCAATCGGTCCACGGCTTGATGGTGAATGCTGTTGACAGTGGCAGACAGTGAGCCCTTGTAGATTGCCGCGAGGCTGCTATCGGGCACGACGCTCAAACCATGTGACAAGTCGTCGTACTGAACCGCATCAACGTGTCGGCTGGCATGCGGCAACTGCGTCGGGATGTCCTGAATGAGCGTGCCGCCGAAGGCGACGTTGATCAACTGTTCACCGCGGCAGATGCCCAGCACAGGCTTGGCCGCCTTTCGAAATCCGTTGATCAACTCGATCTTGTAGCTGATCTCTGTGTTTGCCTTCATTTTTGATATCCATATAAATCAATAACTTATTGAGTTTATGGAGGCTGAGAGAAGCCTCAGAAGCATCCACAGACGCCACAAAATGGCGGCTGAAACTCAATCAGATCATGCGATGATCCATCTCGTTGACACGATGGAGATGTGGCATGGCAAAACCCAGACTGAAGCCATCGGGGAAGTGGGAAATAGGGCTGAGGCACCCATCGCTTCCGAACGGGCGCAAGTACTTCACCTTCGACACCGAGGCCGAAGCCATTGCTTACGGGCGGCAGTGGAAGCTGATGAAGCATGCGGACATCCCGCCGCCGGCAGAACTGACTGCCCCCACGTCTCCCGGCGATGGCGTGCGCTTGCTGCGCATTCTTGGAGAGTGGTCGGATAGCGGCTTCGCGGCGCCTTCGCAAATTCTCACGCTCAAGACGCTGACGCGCGAGGTGGGTTCGGTGCGGTTCTCGGATGCCAACTACAAATGGTTGACCGGCTATCTCCGTTCCCTGAAGGTGGAGAAGAACCTGTCCCCTTCGTCCATCAAGCACCGCATTCAGGCGCTGAGCCGGGCCATTGACGAGTACCTGCGGCACCACGTGAACGTCAAGATCAGCAACCCCGTGAAGCTGCTGCCCAAGGGCTACTCGACTTATACCGACCTCGATGCCCAGATGGCGAAAGCCAAGGGAGGCAAGGTGAAGGTGAACGTGGCGCGCGACAGGCGCCTGCTGCCAGGGGAGCACGAGAAGATCGTGGCGGTGCTGTCGGGCTATGAGCGGCCGGATCGCTCGCGCGGCCTCGAACTCAAGGGAGGCGATGCGCTGTTGACCTTGTACCTGCTGATCCTGAACACGGGACTGCGGCTCAGAGAGGCGTACACCCTGACCAGGGGCCAGATTGACATGCAGAACAAGGTGATCCATGCCAAGGAGACCAAGCAGTGGCGTGGGAAGATTTCTTATCGAGATGTCCCGATGCGTCCCGAAGTGCATCAGACGCTCTCCTTGTACTTTGCATCGCGTCCACCGTTTGAACCCGACGCACACCTCTTCCCGTTCCTCAACGAGGAGGGGGTCGAGGAAGGGAAAAAGGGCTTGGTGCGTACCAGTCAACGGCTGTCATTCCGTTTCAGGATCGCTTTCGAGTACATGGACATCGTTGGCCTTCATGAACACGACCTGAGACACGAAGCGACGTGCCGATGGCTGGAGCTGAAAGACAAAGACGGGCGCGATCTGTTCCGTCTGGAGGAGCTGAACAAGATCATGGGATGGAAGCCGGGCTCGGTGATGGCCCAGCGCTACGCCAGCTTCAGGGGCGTGGACCTTGCGCAAAGGCTTTGGCCGGCACCGGAAGCGGTGGAGGCGTCTGTCGCCGCGGCTTGACCGGTATGTCCAGGCGCGGGACCGACTTTCGTGCGTTGAGGTCCTGGCGCCGCTCTTCCGCCTCTTTCCGGGCGCGATCGGCAATGTAGGCCAGCAGGTCGGCCTTCACGTAGATCCAGCCGCGGCCGAATTTCATCCCCGGCAGCTCGCCGGTTCGGGTCAGTTCCTCGATTCGTTGCTCGGTGCAGTGCAGGAGCTCGGCGCACTGTTCGGCGTTGATCGTTTCGTCGGTCATGCCGCACCGCCTTGCTGATGGTGCTCGCGGCGCTCGGGCGCATCGAACACCATGAAGCTGCTGCCCACCCACGCGCCATTCTTGACTTTGTGGTGTGCCGCGTTCTCGCTGCAACTGATGACTTCGGCGAAACGCTTGATCGGCGCTTTTCGGCTACGGCCCATACCAAGATTTGGCAGGGTGGGCTCATGCGCTCTTACCATACAGGTCATTCCAATGCCCTGCCAGCATCGGCCGACTTGGTCGACGCCAATGAAGTCTTACCTTTGGCATCTCCTCGCCGGAATCCTCGGTCCCTGGCCATGAACTCCGCCAGCATGTGCGGAATCAGCGCCAGAGCATCCGTCGCCTCGCCATAGGTCTGCGCGTGCAGAGCGGCGTAGCGATCCAGCTCGGCTTTCAGGTCCGACGGACAAGTGAAGGTCAGCTTGACGCTCTCTGTCTTGGGCAGGGGCCCCAGGCGCAGCCTAGTGCTCGTGCTCGTGCTCATCGCGGCGCTCCTCGAACAAAGAACAGTGGCTGGTAGGGCCGCAGCACCAGGTCTCGGTTGACGATGACGCGCATGGGCAAACCCGGTCGCGCGGTCAGTGTTGGTTGGATGTTCAGGTTGCGCCGAGTCACCTCCTGGCCAATCTGGTTCACGCTGTCTTGCAGGCTGTCGCGCCCCGCGATCACGATGCGGTTGCCGTCCTGGCGGTTTTCGGGGGCGGCCAGCTCGGCACCGATGCCCAGCAGCGAGGTCAGTGCGGCCCCTGCGAAGACGCGATCCCAGTGCCAGTCCACGCCATCTTCGAGCCCGGCCCGGCCGGCAGGGTCGGAACCCACCAGGTTGTCCAGTGTCAGTGACGACGTGTCGGGCAGGATCACCCGGTTCCACACCACCTGCACCCGGCTCTGGCCATAGCTCACCTGGCTGTTGTAGCGCCCGAGGATGCGAGATCCCTGCGGGATCAGCAGGTGCTTGCCGGTTGCGGTGTCGTAGACCGGCTCGGTGACCGTGGCGATCACGTCGCCGGGCAGGTCGGACTGGATGCCGGTGACCAAGGCCCCGGCAATCACCGTCCCCGCCATCACCTGATACGGCGATGCGGGCAGTTGCAGTGAGCCGGAATTGCGTGTTTCCGTGGAAGCGGCTTTCTGGAAAGCCTCCTTTTGGTCTTGGCGGTTCTGTGACGCCGTGGCGTCGGCACCGTCGGTCTGCGCTGGCGTGGACGCGGGGCCAGCTGCCATGGGGTCAAAACCCGCCATGCCGCTGGGCACCGAGCTCTGGGTGCCAGCCGCCGCAGCGTTCGGCGCAGCAGTTGCCGCGCGCTGCGAACCATTGCGAAAGAACACCGACGCAGCAGCAGCCTGCTCGGACTCCTTGCGCCGGGCATCGCGCTCTGACGCGGCAGGGTCGTGTCCCGGTGGCGAATAGCTCGGGATCACCGGCTGTTGTGACCTGACGATGGCTGGGCCCAGGTCGCCGGGCAAGGGTGGCCCCAACTCCGGCACCGGTGCCGGGGCGGGTTGCGGCAACTTGGAGTAATCCGCCGGCAACTGCCCCAGGCCTTCGGAGCGCGAGACGCGATCAACATTGAACAGCTCGGCTGGCTCGTTGGACTCCCGGCGAGGCTTGGGCTGCAGCGACCAGACCGTTGCTCCCAGCACGCCCAAGGCTAGCAGGCCCGCGAGCAGCGCGAGACTGCCGCGATTGAGTCGGGTCACCGGGCGTGGCTGGGCGCGCAGCGCCATCGATTCGGGCGACACCTTGGCCGCTGCAGGGCGGCCAGGCGCACCTGACGGTGCGGGGTCGTGCATGGACATGTTCAGTTCCTCCGAGTGGTCGGCGGCCATCCATCCGTGCGCTCGATACGGACCACGTCGCCCTTGTCGGCGCCCAGTCGCAGTTCCGCCGCACCAAACAGGCGGTCGACGATGTAGTAGGGCGAGCGGAAGCGGTAGTTCACCAGCTGCCCGTCGCCCTGCGCGCCGATGACGAACAGCGGCGGCAACTCGCCTTGTGCGATGCCGGCCGGGAACTGGATGTAGACCTTGTCGCCATCGTCGAAGGCCCGCAGGGGCTTCCACGGCGGCGTGCTGCCACTGATCGCGTAGCGAAAGCGCAGGCGCTCCAGCGACAGCCCGGCGTCCACCGGTGCTGCCGCCTGCGCTGCCTGGGCCTGCCGTTGCAAGGCCAACATGCGGTCTTTGGGGTAGTCCCAGGACACCGAGGCCATCCATGCCTTCTCGGTCGAGGTCAGCTCGATCAGGTAGGTGCGCCGATTGGTGGTGACGACCAGATTGGTTTTCAGGCCAGTGCGCACCGGCTTGACCAGCACGTTCGCGCGCAGCGCATTGCCCGATCCGCTGGACGTGTCGCCCACGATCCAGCGCACCGTGTCGCCGGCCGCTACCGTGACCAGCTCTTCGCCCGCCTGCAGCGAAATCACCGTCACGCGCCCCGGCGCTGCGTAGACCTGGTACAGCGCACCGTCAGTGTAGGGCCAGACCTGGATCGCATTGACGTAGCCATCCCGTGTCGGTGCCACCCGGGCCTCTTCGTTCGCCCGCGATACCCGCAGTCGTTCATCCACGGGCTCGGACGCGGGCGGTTTGTCCTGCGCCGCAGGCAGTGGCTTCATCTGCGAGGGCATGGGCAGCACTTGCGGCACTGCGACCACCTCCACCGGCTTGGGCGGCTCGGGCAGGGGCTGCGCCATCACGGGCTCGTCCAGCGGGATCACGGGTGGTGGCGTGCCTTGCGACGCGCAACCCATCAGGGTGGCGGCAACAGCGATCGCACTGAAGCGCATGCGCTGGGTCGGGTTCGGGTTGTTCATGGTTTGCTTCCTTCGTTCGCATCCAGTTCGCGGCTCCAGGACAGGCCGTTGACGTAGATGCCCAGGGGGTTCTTGCGCAGACGCTGCTCGGTGCGCGGCGTCTGAAGCACGGTCGAGACCACGGCCGTCCACCGCTCTGTGCCGGTCGGTGCGCCGTTGACGAAGCGCTGCTCGGTCCAGCGCACGTTGAACGAGGCGTCGCTGGCCCGGACCACGCTGGTGATCTGCACCGTCGCCGACTCCTTGCCTACCCGCACGAAGGGATCGTTGGTGCGGGCGTATTCGTTGAGCACGGCGGCCCCGCGGTCGGTCGTGTAGTCGTAGGCGTCCAGCCAGTTCTGCCGCACCACGATCGGGTCGATAGACAGCGAACGCACCAGCGTCACGAAGCGGGCCAGGTGGTGCGCGATCTGCGCATCGCCGGGGCGGTAGGGTGACGCGGCTTCGCCCACGGTGCGCACCTGGCCTGCCTGATCCACCTCCACCACGTAGGGGGTCACGATAGATTGCGCCGAGCGCCAGACCAGACCGCCGGCCATCAGCAAGGCCAGCGACAGGCAGCCAAAGGCCATCAGGCGCCAGTTGCGGGCCTGCACGCGGGCCGATCCGATGCGCTCGTCCCATGCCTGCGCGGCCGATTGGTAGGGGGTGGCAGGCTGCGGCGTGTCGGCATAGCGCACCTGCGGTCGTTTGAATCGCATGCTGGGTTCTCCTCAGGAATCCGAATCACGAAGGCTGGGCCCGCTGCCCGAGCCGCCCCCATCGCCACCGCGCAGGGTGTGCGCGGCCGTCGTGGCGGCGCGCCCCATCTGCTGGCGCCGGCGCATGCGCTGCGCCCAGGCCGGCTCGGTGGCTGGGGGCGGTTTGGAGGAAGCCGTGGCGGTCGACTCGGCGCCGGCAGCAGCTGGCGCGGCAGCCTCCGCCACGAAGCCCGAGACCTTGTCCTTCACGGCCTTAGCGCCTTCGGCCAGCTTTTGCCCCACCGCGCTGGCGCCTGTGCGGGCCACGTTGGCGACGCCGGCACCGGCGGCGCGCAGCGGACCGCCCGAGGACGCAGCAGCGCCGGCCTCATAGGCGGATTTCGCGCCGGCCGCGAGGCCACTGGCTGAACGGGCCGCCGAAGCGCCACTGCCGATCGCGGCCCGTGCAGCGCCGGGCGCCATGCGTGTGCCGGCGGCCACGGCCGCACCGGCACCCGCCACTGCAGCGCCACCGGCCACCGCCAGACCCGTGGCGCCCAGCGCTGTGCCTGCAGCCGCGCCCGCACCCAGTTGCGGCGCGCCGGACACCAGGCCGCTCGCGATGCCGGGCCCGAAGATGCCCAACCCCAGCAACGAGAGCGAGGCCAGCATCACCACCAACGCGTGGTCGATGGAGGGCTCTGCCGGTGCTGTCTGAAACTGGGCGAACAACCCCGTGCCGATGCCCACGATCACCGCGAGCACCAGCACCTTGATGCCCGATGACACCACGTTGCCCAGTACCTTCTCGGCCAGGAAGGTGGTCTTGTTCCACAAGGCAAAGGGCACCAGCACGAAGCCGGCCAGCGTCGTCAGCTTGAACTCCAGCAGTGTCACGAAGAGCTGCACGGCCAGCACGAAGAAACTCACGATCACCGTGAGCCAGGCCAGGAACAGCACCACGATGGGAGCGATGTTGATGAACACCTCCGGAAAGCCGGACAGGTCGCTGATTTGCTGCAGGATGGGGGCCGCCGCATCGATGCCGGCCTTGGCCAGGTGGCCCGGCTGCAGGAAGGTGGCCAGGCTCATGCCCGAGCCGCTGGCCTGCAGGCCCAGGCCGGCGAACGAGTGGAACACGATGCCCGACAGGCTGTTGAAGTTGCCAATGATGTAGGCGAAGGCACCCACGTAAAGCACCTTGCGGATCAGCTTCGCCATTACGTCCTCGCCCTGGCCAGTGGCATGGCCCATGGCCCAGAACAGGCCGGCCAGGGTCATGTCGATGGCCACCAGCGTGGCGGTGAGGAAGGCGACCTCGCCGTTCAGCAACCCGAAACCCGAGTCGATGTAGGTGGAGAAGGTGTTCAGGAAGCGGTCGATGACGGCGACGTCGTTCATGGCAGGGCTCCCGGTGGTTCAGTGGCCGTAGAAGCTCACACCCTGCGGCGTGTAGCCCGTTCCGCTGCCGATGAAGCGGCGTGTCACCTCGCGGCCGCGCTCGATGGCCGCGGCCTGCCGGGCCAGTTCCAGCGAGGCAGCACGGTCCTGCGTCAGCATCAGCTGCTGAGACTGGATGGACTGCTTGGCCTGCAGGGCCAGCAGCTGGTTGGTGGCCTGCATGGCCTGCAGCGCGCCGGTGGCCGACTGGCTCTGGCTGACCAGGTCGGCCAGCACCCCTTCGTCCTGGCTCAGGTTCTGCGACACCTGAGCCTGCATCTGCATGGCGGTGTGCAGGCCGGTGAGCGTGTTCTTCCAGCGTTGGCGCGCGTCCTGGAACATCTGGTTGCCGCTCACGGTGGCGGCGTACTGCTCGGGATAGAGGCGGGCGAACTCGGCGTCGAGGTTCGATACCTGGTAGGCCAGGCCCTGGGCCTGGGCAATCAGTTGCCGCGTCGTGTCCAGCGTCGACCGCAGGCGGTTGACCACGTTGAACGGCAGGCTCGCCAGGTTGCGCGCCTGGTTGATCAGCATCTGCGCCTCGTTCTGCAGCTGGCGGATCTGGTTGTTGATCTGCTCCAGCGTGCGCGCGGCGGTCATGGTGTTCTGCACCAGGTTGACCGGGTCCAGCACGATGTCGCCTACGCCGAAGAGTGCGTGCGCGGGCTGCGTGACGCCCAGGGTCAGCGCGGCGGCGGTGGCCAGCGCTGTCAGGCGGGTCTTGAGGGCGCGGGTGGGGAACTGAAAGCTCATGGCGTTTCTCCTGAAGGTCGGGCATGCCCGGGTTGGTGGTGGGTGTGTTGGTGAAAGAGTTCGACCGCCCAGTCCAGGCCACGGCGGTGCAGCCAGGCCGGCGCGAAGCTCTCGGGTGGGTTTGAAGCCAGCACCTCGTCGATCAGGCGCTGGTCCTGCGGCGTGGAGGCGCCCGCGAAGGCCAGCGCCACGGGGCCAAGGTCCAGGTCGAACAGGCGGTTGCCCAGCCGCGACTGGTAGTAGTAGTCGCGCTTGGGCACGGCGGTGGCCACGATCTCGATCTGCCGGCGGTTCAGGCCGAAGGCCTCGTAGATCGATCGCACCTGCGGTTCGGTGGCCTGCGGGTTGGGCAGAAAGATGCGGCTCGCGCAGCTCTCCACGATGGCCGGCGCGATGCTCGACCCCTGGATGTCGGCCAGGCTTTGCGTGGCGAACAGCACCGACACGTTCTTCTTGCGCAGCGTCTTGAGCCACTGGCGGATGCGCGCCGCGAACACCGGGTCGTCCAGGAACAGCCAGGACTCGTCCAGCATCAGCAGGGTGGGGGCACCATCGAAGCGCGCCTCGAAGCGTGCGAACAGGTAGCCCAGCACGGCCATCACCGCCGCACGGCTGCCCATCAGCTCTTCCATCTCGATGCACTGCACGTCGGCCGTGCCCAGGCGGTCGTGGTCGGCGTCCAGCAGCTTGCCGTGCGCGCCGCCCAGCACGTAGGGCGCGAGCGCCTGGCGCAGCGCATTGGACTGCAGCAGCACCGACAGCCCGGTGAGCGTGCGCTGCTCGCGCGGCGCGCCGGCTAGGCTGCCCAGTGCCGACCAGATCGCGGCCTTCTCGTCCGGCCCCACGGCCACGCCCTCGTGCACCAACCGGCCTTCGACCCACTCGGCGGCCCAGCTGCGGTAGCCCTCCTGGTCGATGCCTGCCAGCGGCTGGAAGGCGATGTCGCCGTCACTGCCCAGGTCGTAGTGCTCGCCACCGAGGCCCAGCACCGTGGCGCGCATCGAACGGCCCATGTCGAACGCGAAGATGCGCGAACCGGGGTAGCGCCGGAACTGCAGGGCCAGCAAGGCCAGCAGCACCGATTTGCCCATGCCCGTCGGTCCCACCACCAGGGTGTGGCCCACGTCGCCCACGTGGGTCACCAGCCGGAACGGCGTGGAGCCTTCGGTGCGGGTCACGACCAGAGGCGGGCCGTCCAGGTGCCGGTTGCGTTCCGGTCCGGCCCACACGGCTGACACCGGCATCAGGTGCGCCAGGTTCAGCGTCGAGACGATGGGCTGGCGCACGTTAGCGTAGGCGTTGCCCGGGATCGACGACAGCCAGGCCTCCACCGCGTTCAGCGTCTCCGGGATGGTGACGAAGCCGCGTCCCTGGATCACGCGCTCGATCATTCGCAGCTTCTCGTCGGCTGCGCTTGCGTCTGCGTCGAGCACCGTGACCGTGGCGGTCACGTAGCCGAAGGCCACCTGGTCGCTGCCCAGCTCCTGCAGGGCCGCGTCGGCGTCGGCGGCCTTGTTGCCGGCGTCGGTGTCCACCAGCGGCGACTCCTGCTGGA
>JADMKA010000198.1 GCA_018780145.1 Vitreoscilla sp.
GCGACATCCAGCTCACGCTGAGCCAGCGCGTGCCGCTGACCGGCGCGGTGATCGTCACCACCCCGCAGGACATCGCGCTGATGGACGCCAAGAAGGGCCTGAAGATGTTCGAGAAGGTGGGCGTGCCCATCCTCGGCATCGTCGAGAACATGTCGATCTACGTGTGCCCGAACTGCGGCCACAGCGAGCACATCTTCGGCGCCGACGGCGGCCAGAAGATGGCCACCGAATACGGCGTGGACTACCTCGGCGCGCTGCCGCTGAACCTGCAGATCCGCGAGCAGGCCGACGCTGGCCGCCCGACCGTGGTGGCCGACCCCGACGGCGCCATCGCTTCCACCTACAAGATGGTGGCGCGCCAGGTGGCGGTGAAGATCGCCGCCCGGGCCAAGGACTTCTCGTCCAAGTTCCCGACCATCTCGGTCTCCAAGGCAACCTGAGTTCAGACCCGCGTTCGCGGCAGCTCCAGGGTGGCTCGCAGGCCGCCCTCGGCGCGGTTCTCCAGCACCAGCCGCCCGCCGTGGTACGCCGCGGCGTCGCGCACGATGGCCAGGCCCAGCCCGACGCCCCCCGTGTCGAGCCGGCGCGCGGCGTCCAGCCGCACGAAGGGTTCGGTGACGCGCTGCAGGTCGCCGGGCGGGATGCCCGGCCCGTCGTCCTCCACGATGATGTGAAGCTGCTCCGGCGTGTCGCGCAGGCGGACCGTGACCGACTGGCCATGCGACACGGCGTTGTCCACCAGGTTGCCGATGGCTCGCCGGAGCACCGACAGCTTGCCGACGAACGGGGCCAGGGCTGCCTCGCCGGCAGTGCCCGGCACCAGCGCGACAGCGCGCCCGAGCGAGGCCTCGTCCTCGACGATGCTGTGCAGCAGGGCCTCGATGTTGATGGCCTGTGCGGGCTCCGCATCCTCCAGACCACGCAGGTAGGCCAGCACGCTGTTGATCATCGTCTGCATGGTGTCGATGTCGGCATTCAGCTTCTGCTGCAGCACCGGGTCGTCCACCAGTTCCGCACGCAGCCGCATCCGGGTCAGCGGCGTTCGCAGGTCGTGCGAAACCGCCGCCAGCGCGCGGCCCCGCTCGACCACCAGCTGGCGCAGCCGGGTCTGCATGAAATTGAAGGCCTCGGCGGCCTGCCTCACCTCCAGTGGGCCCGTGGCCTCCAACGGTGCCGCGTCGATGTCGTGGGCGAATGCGGTGGCAGCGTCGGCCAGCTTGCGCAAGGGGCTGGCGATCCAGCGCACCGCGATCAGCGAGACGACGATCACGGCGGCCAGGGTCAGGCCCACGTGCCAGAGGAAGCGCATCGGCAGGAACGGAAAGCCCGGCATCCCGGCGGGGCCGTGACCGGCACCCATGAAGCTGCTGCGCTCCTGCAGATGCAGGTACAGGCTGGCGAGCTGCGCCGCCAGCAGGCCGGCCACCAGGATCAGCGTCACCCGGCCTGCCAGCGAACGGGGCAGCCAGTCGGCCGGAGTCATTCGCACGAGGGCCGGCCCTCGACAGCCGCAGCGAGCACGTATCCTTCGCCGCGCACCGTCTTGATGAGGCGCGCTTCGCGGCCGTCGTCCTGCAGGCGCTGGCGCAGGCGGCTGATCTGCACGTCGATGGCCCGGTCGTAGGGCTCGGCCTCGCGGCCATGGATCAGCTCGATCAGCTGGTCGCGGTTCATGACCCGGTTCGGGTGGTCGAGCAGGATGCGCAGCAGCCGGTACTCGGCACCCGACAGCGGCGTGGCAACGCTGTCCGGCCCGGTCAGCACCCGGGTGGCCGTGTCCAGCCGCCAGCCGGCGAAAGCCAGGCAGCGCTGCGTGTCCGGCTTCAGGTTGGGCGGCAGCGCGCGGGTACGCCGCAGGATGCCCTTGATGCGGGCCAGCAGCTCGCGCGGGCTGAAGGGCTTGACGAGGTAGTCGTCCGCGCCCATCTCGATGCCGACGATGCGGTCGGCCTCCTCGCCGCGGGCGGTCAGCATCAGCACCGGCAGGCTGGAGCGGGCCCGCAGATCGCGGCACAGGATCAGGCCGTCGCTGTCCGGCAGCATCAGGTCCAGCACCACCAGGTCGATGGCGTGCTTGTCCAGCATCTGCCACATCTCCTTGCCGCCGGCGGCGGGCACCGCGTCGAACCCGTTGCGAGCCAGGTAGTCCACCAGCAATTGGCGGATCTCCGGGTCATCGTCGACAATCAGGATACGGTCTTTGGTGTCCATGGCCGCAGCGTCGCCGAGCGCCACAGGCGCAGGCGGGGAGTTTTGTATCGCAGTGTTGCACGGCCGCGCCTCGCAGGCTGGTGATGCAATTTTGCTGATGCCGGGCAACGGGTGAACCTGCCAGCCGGGGTTGAATGCCGGTTTGGCCGCTACAGAGAGACCACCGCTCATGCTTGCCCACTTCGCCTTTGGTGAACCCGTCTAGATGCAGCCCGCCCGCGCGTTCATCGGTCGCCACGGGATGGCGCTCGCCCTGGTGGCCGCATTGCTGGTTGCCGGTGGTGGCGCCGCGGCCTGGCGCTTCGGGCGTTCTGTCGAAGTGCCGGTGGTCACGGCCACCACGGGCCGCATCGCGGCACGGGTGGTCGGGCCCGGCAGCGTGCAGGCGCGGGTACCGGTGACGCTGGCGGCACGGGTCAGCGCGACGATTGCCCAGGTTCATGTCGATGTCGGCGATGTGGTGCAGGCAGGGCAGTTGCTGGTCACGCTGGACGACCGCGACCTGATCGCACGGCGCGGGGTCGTTGGCGGGCAGCAGGAGGCCCTGCTGCGCAACACCGAGGGTGCACGCGCCACGCTGGCCAAGGCGCAGGCCGACCTGGATCTGGCACGGGCCAAGCTGCGCCGCGATGCCGAGCTGCTCGCACAAGGCTTTGTCTCACCCGCGGTGGTGGACGCGTCGAACGCGGCCCACGGCGGGGCGCTGGCGGGGGTCGCCGCGGCAAGGGCCGGCCTTGCCGCGCGCGAGGCCGACGCCCGCACGCTGGCGCAGGAAGCCCGCTACGCGGACACCGTGCTGTCCTACGCGCGCCTGGTGGCCCCGATGGGCGCGGTGGTGGTGCAGCGGCTGGCCGAACCGGGCAGCACGGTGCTGCCGGGCACGCCCCTGCTGAAACTGGTGGATCCGGCCACGCTGTGGGTGGCCACCCGGGTGGACGAATCGGTGGTCGCGCGGGTCAGGCCGGGCCAGCCGGCCAGCATCCGGCTGCGCAGCGGCGAGGTGCTGCCCGGCAAGGTGGCGCGTATCGCCCGCCAGTCCGACGCCGCGACGCGTGAGTTGGAAGTGCACGTCGCGTTCGACGCGGTGCCACAGCGGTTTGCCATCGACCAGGAGGCCGAGGTCCGCATCGAGGTCGGCGATGACCGCGGGATTCTGGTCCCACTGGGCGCACTGGCGCGTGACAAGACGGGCCGCCAGGGCGTGCTGGTGGTGGAGGACGGCCGCACCCGATTCCAGCCGGTCGAGACGGCGGGCGCCGAAGGCGGTCGGGTGCTGGTCCGCCAGGGCCTTGCGGGCGGCGAAACCGTGGTCGCCCTGGCTGCCGGGGTGGTGGCGCGCCAGCGTGTGCGGCCGGCCGCCGCCAGCGCACCGTGAACGGCAGCGCTCTCGAGGCACCGGCATGGAACTCGCGCTGAAGGACATCCGCCGCCACCTGGGCAAGTTCCTGGCGACGATCGCCGGAGTCGCGATGCTGCTGGCCATCGTGCTGGTGATGAACGGCATCTACCAGGGCAACATCCAGGACGGCGTCTGGCTGATCGACAACACCGCCACCGATCTGTGGGTGGTGGAGCGTGGCCGCGGTGGCCCGTTCAACGAGGCCTCGCGCATCCCGCTGGACAGCCACAAGAGCATCGCCGCCACACCCGGCGTCGCCCGCGCCAGCCCGCTGGCCTTGTACACCGCGCAGCGCGAGATCAACGGCCGCGAGCAGCAGTTCACCATGATCGGCTACGACATCTTCGGCGGTGCGGGTGGCCCGGGCCGGCTGGTGCAGGGCCGCACCATCACCGCCCCGCACTACGAGATCGTCGTCGACCGCAAGCTCGGGCTGCAACTGGGCGACCGCGTGCCGCTGGGCTCCGACACCTACGAGGTGGTCGGCGTCACCGCCGGTGCGGTGGATTCCGGTGGCAACCCACTGCTCTACATGGCCCTGCCGGATGCGCAACGGGTGCAGTTCGAGCAGGACCCGCGGGCCATCTCCGCGGCCAACGCCGCGAACCTGCAGAGGCTGGGGCGCGCGGGTTACAGCGCCGAGCAGTCGGCACGCCTGCTGCCGCTGCTGGCCGGAGGCGGCAGCACCGTCAACGCGGTGCTGGTGACGCTGGCGCCGGGCGCGGACGGCGAGGCCGTGGCCCGTCACATCCGCGACTGGCTGTACCTCAACGTCTACACCACCACCGAGGAACGCGCGCTGATGCTCGAAGGCAAGCTGAGCCGGATGTCGGCGGTGCTGGGCCTGTTCCGCAGCCTGCTGATCCTGGTGTCCATCGTCATCATCGCGCTCATCGTCTACGTGCTCACCATCGAGAAGATCAGGTCGATTGCGACGCTGAAGCTGATCGGCGCGCCCAACGGCCTGATCGTGCGGCTGATCATGACGCAGTCGATGCTGCTGACACTGGCCAGCTTCGCGCTGGCCTACGCCCTGCGCGACCTGATCGCCCCGGGCTTCCCACGCACACTGGCGTTTCTGGCGCCGGAAACGGCCGTCACCTTCGCGGTGATGCTGGCGGGCGGCGTTCTCGCCAGCCTGATGGCCGTGTGGCATGCGCTGCGCACGCC
>JADMKA010000086.1 GCA_018780145.1 Vitreoscilla sp.
TGATGTCGCCGATGATGCGCATGCTCGGCTCGGGCGGGTAGATGTAGGTGTTGCGGACCATGAACTCCTTGAGGATGTCGTTCTGGATGGTCCCCGAGAGCTTGTCCTGCGCAACGCCCTGCTCCTCTGCCGCCACCACGTAGCCGGCCAGCACCGGCAGCACCGCGCCGTTCATGGTCATCGAGACCGACACCTTGTCGAGCGGTATCTGGTCGAACAGGATCTTCATGTCCTCGACCGAGTCGATCGCCACGCCGGCCTTGCCGACGTCGCCGGTCACGCGCGGGTGGTCGGAGTCGTAGCCACGGTGGGTGGCCAGGTCGAAGGCCACGCTGACGCCCTGCCCGCCGGCCGCCAGCGCCTTGCGGTAGAAGGCGTTCGACTCCTCGGCCGTGGAGAAGCCGGCGTACTGGCGGATCGTCCAGGGGCGCACCGCATACATCGTGGCTTGCGGGCCCCGGATGAAGGGCTCGAAGCCGGGCAGCGTGTCGGCGTGCGGCAGGTGGGCCGTGTCCGCCGCGGTGTAGAGCGGCTTGACGCTGAGGCCCTCGGGGGTCACCCAGTTCAAGGCCGCCACGTCGCCACCGGGGGCGGACTTGGCAGCGGCCTGGGCCCATTGCTCCAGCGTGCTGGCTTTGAATTCGTTCGGGGTCGTCATGGGATCTCCTGGGCCGCGCTGTGGCCGGCTTTCGCTTGCCTCGCATGATACATGATGCATAATTATGAATTCAAGCTTGACACAGATCTGACACCCACCCATGGCCGACGCCGACACGCTGCTCGCCCCGCGCGCCCTGTACCAGCAGGTGGCCGAGCGCTTGCGCGAGCAGATCTTCAACCGAGATCTGGAGCCCGGCAGCTGGATCGACGAACAGAAGCTCACCGTCGAATACGGCATCAGCCGCACCCCGCTGCGCGAGGCGCTCAAAGTGCTGGCGGTCGAGGGCCTGGTGACGATGAAGGTGCGGCGTGGCGCCTATGTCACCGAGATGTCGGCCGACGACGTGAGCCAGGTCTACCGCCTGCTCGGCCTGCTGGAGGCGGATGCGGCTGCCGAGGTGGCCGAGCGCGCCAGTGACGCCGAGCTCGCCGAGTTGCGTGCCCTGCACGACAAGCTGGAGAAGCAGGTCAAGCAGCGCGATGCGTTCTTTGCCACCAACGAGCAGTTCCACCTGCGCCTGCTGGCCATCGCCGGCAACCGCTGGCGCCAGCAGATGGTGGGCGATCTGCGCAAGGTGATGAAGCTCAACCGCCACCACTCGCTGTTCAAGCAGGGCCGCATCGCCGAATCGCTGGCCGAGCACCGCGCGGTGATGCAGGCGCTGGAGTCACGCAGCCCGGAACTGACGGCCCGCCTGATGCGCGAGCACTTCACCAATGGCCTGGCTGCCGCCACGCCGGCGGCGGTGGCGCGCTAGCGGGGCTTTCCCTCAGGCCGCCAGGGCGTCGGCCGGTGCGGGGCCGATGAGCGGCAGCAGGGCGTCGAGCACGCCGTCGTACCAGGCCTCGCAGCCGTGGATCCAGTCGACGCCACCTGTCTCGTTGGGGTCCGGGCGGTAGTAACGCGCCTCGTTGCCGTCGAATCCGGTGACACCCATCAGGTCCCTCACCGAGTAGGTTTCGCAGCCCAGTTCCGCCAACGCGTGCCGCGCCAGCGATTCGTAGGCTTCGATGCCGACCAGATAGGGTTTCATCCGCGGATTGCGCGATTGCATGGGCGGGTCGGTCAAGACGATGACCCGGAAGCCTCGGGCGCGAACGGCCTTGACCACGCCCAACCGTTCGCGGTTGAGGCGCCGGTAGTACGCCAGGGCCTGCTCGGTGTCGACATCGCCATGGGGGAACCGGCCGACGTTGCCGATGCCACGCCGCTGCAGCGCCCGGGACAGGAAGGTCATGTGGCTGTCGCCCAGAAGGCACAGGCGGCTGGCCGGCAGAGGGCCCGCCGCTGCCGCACCGGTGGCGCGGGCAAACGATTCGAGCAGGGCCTCCTCGCAGCTCACCTCGCCGTCGGCGGCGGCGTCTGGCTGGGTGGGCGCTTCGACCGGTGCCGCCGGAGGTTGAGCGCTGGTGGCCTCGCTGCCGCCGGCCACCCCCAGTCCGGCTGCGAAGTGGCGCATCACGAAGTCGACCCCATCGGATCGAACCGACCGCAGATTGGCTTCGTAGTAGCGGCCGCCGCTCTGGCATCCGGCGATGAGTTCGTAGGACGGGAAGTAGTCCACATCGTCGCGACGCGCCATCAGCTCGCCGGCGGCCGAGCGCAAGACCGACTTGGCAAGCGTCGTGGCGCTGAGCACGTGCCCGCCCGTGGCGGTGGCCGTGAGCGGCACGGGTGACACGGTCAACATGAAGCCCATGCCGGGGCGCACCTCGCGCAACCGGTTCATGGTGGCATCCAGACAGGTGACAACGTCATGGCTGGAGTGGTTGACGAACCGGTGCAGGTCGGCATCGAACCGGCTGCGCACGGTGCCGGGGCACATCGGGTAGGCATACCCGGCCACATGCTCCCAGCCCTCTGTCAGGCCGAGCGTGAAGACCAGCACGTCGATCCCCGGCAAGGCATCGCGGATGCACGCCAGGGTATGCGCGCGGGCGCGCAAGACGTCGTCCCGCGTGGCGTACCGCCGGCCGGTATCGTGGGCAGGAAGGGGGGTCGAAGTACCGGCCGCCCTCCTCCCAGACTTCATCCTGGGGAACCGCGTCACCCAGGGCCCAGGAGACCCATTGCTGCAGCTGCGCCACGGCGCAGATGTTCGCCGTGCGAAACGAGAACACGCCCCAGCCGCCGGCGACGACCTGCGCATCGCTGAGCCCAGCAAGTGCAGGCTCGGTGTCCACCCAGGCGTAGCCGTTCGCTCGCAGCCATCGGCTGATGCGCCGCGCAAGACAGGAGCCCGCCGTGGCGAAGCGCGTCCCGGCATGAAGGTCGAACCGCGGTGTCCACCGGTCGGCGCAAGGCTGCTGGGCGCGATCGGCCAAGGCCGTCTTCCAGTAGGCCTTGGCAGGCAGGTCGCTGTAGGGGTGAGTGGGTCGGCGCATGGACGGCCTCCGCTACCCGAGTGGCGCCACCTGGCGGCCGGGCGATCGCCCGAAATGCGCGGCGCACGCGGTCGATCTTGGCCGATTTGCCCGGCTGCCCGCCGGCTGTGTGCCGATCAGCCGGAACGCTCGGCCCGCGCAGCCGCCAGCAGCGCCCGATTGACCTGGTTGGCCTCGAGGAAGGACGGCCGCCAGGCCTGCGGCAGCGGCGGCAGCACGGTGCCGCTGATCCAGGCCAATGCGTCGGCGAGCGCCCGCGCCGCGAGCTCCGGCGAGTCGAGCGCCAGCAGCACGCAGCGCAGGCGCCACCACAATTGCGGCTTGTAGAGCGCCGAGTAGGCCACGCCGCCCAACGCCTCCAGCGCGCGCCGGGCCTCGGCCACCGCGCCGTCGTGCTGCCCCATCGCGGCAAGCGCCTCGACCCGGGCCACGCGGGCCAGGGTCGCCAGCGGCGGTTGCGCGTGCGCGAGCTGCCGCATCAGGCGCTCGGCGGTCTCGGCGAGCTCGGCCCACCCCTGCGAACGGGCCCGTTCGAGCTGCACCATGCCGCCGATGAGGCTGTTGCCCATGCCCGCCGTCACCTCGATCAATGCAGGGAAGTGGGCGTCGTCGACACTCTCCACAGCCACCAGGCCAACACGCAACACCATCAGGCGAGCCGCACGCATCTGGTGCGGCGCATGATCGGAAAGGCCGTCGCCGGCCAGCAGGCGTGGGACACGCGCCTCCTGGCCCAGGTGCATCCAGGCGGCCGCCAGCATGCTGCGGGCATGCGAGCGCAGAGCGTCGGGCGCCGTCGCATCGTTCGCGCAGCCTTCGAGATGGTTGACGGCGTCCTGGTAATGGCCCGCGGCGAGGCTGCACAGCCCCAGGTTGAGCCGGTCCATCGTGCGGTGCACCTGACCCAGGCCCAGCGTCTCGGACAGCATGGCCGCCTGGCCTGCGACCTCGACCGCCGAATCCGCGCGGCCGAGCGAGAGCCGCACCATGGCCAGGTTGCTGCTCGCTTCATGCAGGCTGCTCAGGTCGTTCGCCTCGCGTGCGGCCTGCGCGGCCGCCGTCGTCGCCACTTCAGCCTCGGGTGCCGCGCCGGTGTTG
This sequence comes from Vitreoscilla sp., assembly GCA_018780145.1. Classification (GTDB taxonomy): domain Bacteria; phylum Pseudomonadota; class Gammaproteobacteria; order Burkholderiales; family Burkholderiaceae_C; genus Ideonella. The sequence goes on from JADMKA010000086.1 coordinate 4,144, forward strand.
TAGAGCGCAAAGGTCAGGATGCTGAAGAAGCGGTAGCGCAAGCCGGCATCGCCATGCGCCGCGACCCACGCACGCACCTCGTCCAGGCGGGCGAGCGCCTCGGCATGGTGCCCTGCCACCGACATCGCCTGGGCCACATAGGTGAGCGCGAGCGCCACGGTGGGTGGCTCGCCCACGCGGCGGGCCAGGCGAAGGTAACTCTCGGCAACCGGCAGCCCGGCCACCGCATCCTTCGCGAACAGCACTGTTTCCGTGCGGACCCGCTGCGCCGCCAGTTGCTGGAGGTCACCTTGCGCCTCGTGCAACAGCGCCTCGATCTCCGCCTCCGCGGCGCCCACGCCACGGCCGATGGCCCAGGCGTTGGCACGGGCGCAGCGGGCCGAGAAAGCCTCGCCCGACATCCCGGCAGCGGTGTAGGCCGCCACCGCGTGGTCGAGCAGCGCCGCCTCGTCGTCGCGCCGCCCCACTTGGCGTGCGCGTGCAGCCGCCTCGGCGTAGGCTGGCGCGGCACGTGCCGGCTCCCCGGCACCATGCCAGTGCCAGGCCAGCCGGGCGGGTTCGCCGCCCTGCCCCTCCAGGAACGCGGCGACCTGGCCATGCACCACCCGGGCGATCGGCCCCGGCAGCGTGCGCAGGGCGGCCTCTTGCGCCAGGTCGTGCGCAAAGCGCAGATCCTTCAGCAGCTGGGCGGCCTCGAGCTCGCGCCAGGCGTCCGCCAGGTGCAGGGCGCTGGATTGCATCACACGCTCCGCCAGCGCGACGCTGAAGTCTCCGCCGGCCACGGCCGCCACACGCGCCAGTGCCAGCGCCTCGGGCGACAGCCGCAGCAAGCGCTGTTCGATCAGGCGCTCCACCGTCTCGGGCAACCCGGGCCACGCCGATCCCTCCTGCCCGGACGCATCGGGGCCGACGGCGCGCACATGCATCTCCCGCAGCGTCTCCAGCACGAACAGCGGGTTGCCGCCGGTGCGCTGCAGCAGGCCGGCCGCCATCACTTCGGTGTCCAGGCCGGGCAGCTCCAGCGTCCGGAGCAGTTCGCGCACGGCCGCCAGGCTCAACGGAGCCAGGCGAACCAGCACCAGGCCCGGGATCTCCAACAGGGGTTGCAGGGCCGGCGCAGCCTCCAGTTGCAGCTCGTCGGGCCGCTGCGCCAGCAGCCAGGACCCGGTGCGTTCGGTCCCGGCGTCGACCAGTGTTCGCAAGCTCTCCAGCGAGGCTGGATCGGCAAAGTGCAGGTCGTCCACCACCAGACCGGCCAGGCCGTCCCTGCGCGCGGCAGCCAGGACCTGCTCGACGGCATGAATCAGCAAGGCGCGCTGCCCCTCGCCCTCGCCTTGTGCCGCCGGCCCCAGCTCGGGCAGCAACCGGGCCAGCAAAGGGCGCAGCGGGTCTGCCGGCACGGCAGCCGGATGGCGACGCAGCACCTCGCGCAGGACACGGGTCAACACGCCCCACGGGAGGCCGGCGTCGCCCGGTCGCGCGCGCGCGTAGACCAATGCCGGCCGCACCGCGATCAGTTCCTCCAGCAGGCGGGTCTTGCCCAGGCCCGCCTCACCGAGCAGCAGCGCCACTTGTTGTGCGGCGTCAGCTGCCGTCAGCGTGGTCAGTTCCGCTTCCCGGCCGACGAGACGCGGTGGCCGGCTGAGCGTGGGCGGCATGGCGCGAGACGGCGGCACGGCCAACCCCATGGCCTCGACGCGCGCCAGCAGCGCCAAGGTCTCGTCCGACGGGCGCAGGCCGAGCTCGTCTTTCAGGCCTTGCTCGCAACGCTCGAACGCGGCCACCGCGGCTGCACGGTCACCGCGCAGGTAGTGCAGGCGCATCAGGCGGCGGTGGGCGTGCTCGGCCAGCGGGTCGTCCCGCAACAGGCGCTGCGCATAGGCCAGCCCGCGGGCCAAGTCACCCTGCTGCTCCGCCTCGGCGGCCAGGCCAGCCAGGGTGTCGCGCCGGCGCTGCCGCCAGGTCTCGCGCAACGGCGCCAGCCAGGCGGCCAGCTCGGGGTGGTCGTCATAGTCGTGTGCACCGAGCAGTTCACCGTCCCAGGCCCAGGGGTCTGCCAGCAGCGCGTCTCGCGGCGGGAACAGGTCGGTGGCCAGGTCGGCAGCCGGTGTGGCAGAGTCCGCCACGTCGACCAGCCGCGCACCACTGGCCTTGCGCAAGCGGTACAGGCGCTGGCGCAGGTTGTTCACCGCGCCAGCGGGCGATGCCTGCGGCCACAGCATCGCCGCCAGGCGTGCCGGCGGCAATGGCCCTTGCAGGGCCACCACGGCGAGCAGGGCCGCGTCCTTGCGCGACAAGGGCACGTCAGGTCGATCGGCGTGCTGCAGGCTCGGTGCGCCGAACAAGGCCAGGCGCCATGTCGATCCGCTCATGTGCCCTCCCTGCACGCGACGCCGGTAGCGGCCGATTGCAGCATGTCGGCCAAGGACGGGTCAACGCCGGCTCAGGGCTGCAGGATCAAGGTCACACCGCACAGCTGGGTCTTGCCGAGGTCATAGCCGTTCAGCGTCAACTGGTTGCCCGTCTGCGATGCGCTGATGATCTCTCCGGTGCCCATGCAGCCCCAGAAGGCGCTCTGGTTCACGGAGCCGAGTTTGCCCCAGGCGTAGTCCGTGTAGCCGGGGATGGTGTCGATGCCGGCCGCTCGCAGGTCCAGCTCGAACGGGTGGCCGGCGATCAGGCCGGTGGCCCAGGATGCCGACAGGTCCCGGCCAAGCGAATTGACGCACGCGATGCTGACCTCCTGCCGGCCGCTGGGGAGGATGGAAACGCCCAGCGTGCAGGTCGCACCGTCGGTGTCCTTGTAGGTGCCCGCGACGAAGCTGTTGCCGAGCACCTTCGGCGACGGGACGGCCAGCACGCTGGCGCGGGCGTCGATCTTTCCGGCATCGTTCACCGACAACTGGATCTCGATGTCGCTGTACCTGATCTTGCCGTTGACGTCCGTCGTCGGCACCCGGTACGCATGGATCACATTGCCGGTGGGCAGCACCTGGGCGCGTTCGGTGAACACAGCCGGCTGAGCCTGGGTGGCACCAGCGAAGAGCGCGGCCAGGGCCAGCGCGGAGACAGCGTTCGTCAACATGTTCAATCCTCCGGATCGGTTGGGGCCGGGCGAGATGGCCCGGTGCCGCGTTTGTAGGCGGCCGGCATTACCAGCGCGTTACTGCACACGCACCATCCATGCCCGCACGGGCGCCTTCAGCGGCCGCCACCTGGCACGCGTCGGCGCAGCCTGAAGGCCTCGCCAGCGACCATCGCCGCCAGCATGCGGCCCACCATCATCGGATCCAGCTCGGGGTCGTCGAACAGCATCTCCTGGCTGGCATAGGCCGACTCGATCGCCAGCCGCGCGAACACGCGCACCTCGGCACGGTCGACCCTCGGGTGGGCCGCCATGAAGGCCGCTTCGATCAGTGCCGTGACATGCCGGTGCGAACCGATGCGCACCGCCTGCAGCGCGGGCACGGCTCGCAATGCCCGGGTGATCCACACCCCCGCTGGCGCGGCCTGGGTCAACTCCAGGGTCTGCACGAAGAGCCCCAGCACGCTGGCCTCCAGTTTCGCCCGCGGCTGGGCCATGGTTTCCGGGGTGGCCCAGGCCTGGAGCAACTGGTTCTGCACCGCCATCAACCGCTCGCCCATCGCGTGCAGCAGCGCGTACTTGTTCGGGAAATAGCGGTACAGCGCGGGCGGCGTCAGGCCGGCACGCTCGCAGACCAGGTTGGTGGAAAGACGCTCGATGCCGACCTCACCCAGCAGATCCGCCGCCACACCCAGAATGCGCTCGTAGGTCTCCTGGGCGCGGCCCTGGCGCGGCAACGCCTTGGGCCGCAGGTCGGGGCCCAGGGGGGTGGATGCGGGCGTGGCTCGGGTCAATGGGTGCAATCGGTTTCGGGCTCTCCGTGAACGGAATTCTAGTGAGGGCCATCGAGGGCCATCACCGGCGCATGGCATGCTTGGCGCCATGGACAAGCAGACACCCGCCGCCCCCACCCTGAGTTCACTGCACATCGACCGCCAGGCAGCGACGCGAGGGCGCCGGCGCTGGCCTTGGGTCGCCGGAGCGCTCGTGATCGCCGGCGTCGGCTTCGCGCTGCTGGCGCCCCGCCAGGCCGAGGTGCAGGCGGGCACGGTGCAGAGCGCCTACCCCACACAACAGTACAGCCAGCTGGCCGCCTCGGGCTACGTGGTGGCGCAGCGCCGCGCCGCCGTGTCGTCCAAGGCGACGGGGCGGCTGGTGGAGCTGAACGTGCGCGAAGGCAGCGTGGTGAAGAAAGGGGACCTGCTGGCGCGTCTCGACGCCGCCGATGTCAGCGCCAACCTGGGTGTCAGCGTGGCCGCCGTGCGCCAGAGCGAGGCCGCAGCCAGGCAGGCCGAATCCAATCTCAAGCTGGCCCAGTCCCAGCAGGCCAATGCCGACGACGAGCTGAAGCGCGCACTGGCGCTGGCCGCCCAGGGCTTTCTTTCGCCGCAGGCGGTGGACACGGTACAGACCCGCGCCCGCAGCGCCGCTGCCAGCACCGCGGCTGCGCAGGCTGCGCTGGCCACGGCCCAGGCCGGCATCGCCCAGGCCCGGGCCCAGGTGACCGTGCAGCAGGTGAACAAGGATTCCACCGAGATCCGCGCGCCCTTCGACGGCGTGGTGCTGGTGAAGAACGCCAACGTCGGCGACCTGATCACGCCCTTCTCCAACGCGGCCGGCACCTCGGGCGCGGTGGTCACCATGGCCGACATGGGCACGCTGGAGGTGGAGGCCGACGTGTCGGAATCGAACGTCGGCAGGGTGTTGGTGGACCAGCCAGTGGAGATCGTGCTGGATGCCCTGCCCGATCTCCGCCTGCGCGGCAACGTGGCCCGCATCGTGCCCACCGTGGACCGGGCCAAGGCCACGGTGATGACCAAGATCCGCTTCGACCAGCTCGACCCGCGGATCCTTCCGGAGATGAGCGCCAAGGTGAGCTTTCTCTCCAGGCCGGCCACCGACGCGGACCAGAAGCCGGTCCTGGCGGTGAGCCCGAAGGCCCTGGCCGACCGGGACGGCAAGAAGGTGGTGTTCCGGATCGGCGCGGACAACAAGCTCGAGATGCTGCCCGTGACCCCGGGCCGCAGCCTGGGCGACGCGATCGAGGTGGCACCGGGCGCATTGCAGCGCGGCGACCGCATCGTGCTCAACCCGGCTGACAAGCTGGCGGCGGGCTCATCGGTCAGCGTGGCATCCAAATGAGCCCGGCGCCCCTCATCCGGATCCGCTCGTTGAGCAAGGCCTACCAGCGTGGTGGCCAGGCGATCCCCGTGCTGCTGGACATCAACCTGGATGTGCAGGCCGGCGAGTTCGTCGCGCTGATGGGCCCGTCGGGCTCCGGCAAGAGCACGCTGCTCAACCTCATCGCCGGCATCGACCAGCCCAGCAGCGGCACCATCGAGATCGCGGGCGTGGACATCGCCACGCTGGGCGAGGGCCGGCTGGCCGACTGGCGCGCCGCCAACGTCGGGTTCATCTTTCAGTTCTACAACCTGCTGCCGGTGCTCACCGCGTTCGAGAACGTGGAACTGCCGCTGCTGTTGACCAGGCTGTCGTCGCGCGAACGGGCCCAGCGCGTGGAGGCCCTGCTGAGCCTGGTGGGCCTGACCGACCGCGCCGATCACCGCCCCAACGAGCTTTCCGGCGGCCAGCAGCAGCGCGTGGCGATCGCCCGCGCACTGGTGACCGACCCGCAGCTGATCGTCGCCGACGAACCCACCGGCGACCTGGACCGTGCCACCGGCGAGGAGGTGCTGCACCTGATGGACCGCCTGGTGCGCGAACTGGGCAAAACGATCGTGATGGTCACCCACGACCCCAAGGCCGCCGCCCGCGCGCAGCGCATGGTGCACCTGGAAAAAGGCGTGCTGGTGGACGAGATGCCCGCCTGACATGTTCCTGCTCAAGCTGCTCCTGCTGAACGCCTTCCGGCACAAGCTGCGCACCGGCCTGACGATCGTCGGCCTGGTGGTGGCGGTCTGCTCCTTCGGCCTGCTGCGCACGCTGATCGACGCCTGGTATGCCGGCGTGGAGGCCAGCTCGAGCACGCGGCTGGTCACCCGCAGCGCGGTGTCGCTGACCTTTCCGCTGCCGCTCAGTTATGTGCAGCGCCTGAAGGCGGTGGACGGCGTGACCACGATCTCCTGGGCCAATTGGTTCGGCGGTGTCTACCAGACCGAGCGCAATTTCTTCCCGCAGTTTGCAGTGGAGCCGTCGACCTACCTGGCGCTCTACCCGGAGTACCGCCTGAGCGAGGACGAGAAACAGGCCTTCCTGCGCGACCGGCAAGGCGCCATCGTCGGCCGCAAGCTGGCCAACACCTACGGCTGGAAGATCGGTGACCAGATCCCCCTGCGCGGCACCATCTACCCGGGCACCTGGAGCTTCACGCTGCGCGGCATCTGGGACGGTGCCGAAGCCAAGACCGACGAGTCGCAGATGTTGTTCCACTGGGCCTACCTCAACGAGAGCCTGCGCAAAAAGTACGGGCCTCGGGCCGACGCGGTCGGCGTCTACATGCTGGGCATCGACGAGCCGCAGAACGCCGCACTGATCTCGCAGCGCGTGGACGCACAGTTCAAGAACTCGCAGGCCGAGACCATGACCGAAACCGAGGCCGCCTTCCAGCTCAGTTTCGTCTCGATGAGCGAGGCCATCCTGGTGGCCATCGAGGCGGTGAGCTACATCATCATCGTCATCATCATGGCGGTGATGGCCAACACCATGACGATGACCGCCCGCGAGCGCATGGCCGAGTACGCCACGCTGAAGGCCTTGGGGTTTTCGCCAGGCTTCGTGGTGCGCCTGCTGTTCGGCGAGAGCATGCTGATCGCACTCATCGGCGGCGGCCTGGGCCTGGCACTCACCTTCCCCGCCGTCGCCGCCATTGCCGGGGCATTGGGTTCGTTCCTGCCGGTGTTCCAGGTGCAGGCCACCACGGTGGCGCTGCAATGCAGCGCGGCAGGGGTCGTCGGCATCGTCGCCGCGGCCTGGCCGGCCTGGCGCATGAGCCGGATCGACATCGTGCAGGGCTTGAGGCACATCGGATGAAGGCGATCCCGCTCAGCTACATCGCGCGCAACCTGTGGGTCCGGCGGGTCACCACCCTGCTCACGGCCGGTGGCATGGCACTGGTCGTCTACACCTTCGCCACCGTGCTGATGATGAGCGAGGGCATCCGTGCCACGCTGGTGGCCACCGGCCAGCCCGACAACGTGCTGGTGCTGCGCAAGGGGGCCGGCAGCGAGATCAACAGCGGCATCGACCGGCTTCAGGCCAGCATCCTGGAGACGCTGCCCGGCATCGCCACCGGGCGCCAGGGCGAGTTGCTGGTCTCCAAGGAAACCGTGGTGCTGAACTCGCTGCCCAAGCTCGGCAGCGGCAAGCCCAGCAACGTGACCATGCGCGGCACCGGCCCGGCCGGGCTGGCACTGCGGCCGCAGGTCACCCTGGCCGAGGGGCGATGGTTCCGGCCCGGCACGGCGGAGATCGCCGTCGGCCGCGCGGTCGCTGGCGGGTTCGACGGTGCGCAGCTCGGCCAGACACTGCGCTTCGGCAGCCGCGACTGGCTGATCGTCGGGGTCTTCGACGCGGCGAAGACGGCCTTCGACTCCGAGATTTGGGGTGACGCCGATCTGATGATGCAGTCCTACCGGCGCGGGGCGTACTCGACCGTCGTCTTCCGCCTGGCCGATCCCGGCAGCATCGACGCGCTGCAAGCCACCATCGCCGCCGACCCGCGCCTGCAGGTCGAGGCCAAGCCCGAGGTGCGCTTCTACGAGGAGCAGAGCGAGGCGCTGGCGAAGTTCATCAGCATCCTCGGTACGGTGCTGAGCGTGATCTTCTCGATCGGCGCCATCGTCGGCGCCATGATCACCATGTTCGCCGCCGTGGCCCAGCGCACCGGCGAGATCGGCACGCTGCGCGCACTGGGTTTCAGGCGCGGCGCGGTGCTGGTGGCCTTCCTGGCCGAGAGCCTGCTGCTGAGCGTGGTGGGAGGCCTGCTCGGCCTGGCCGGCGCCAGCCTGATGCAGACGGTGAACATCTCCACCACCAACTTCCAGACCTTCGCCGAACTGGCCTTCCAGTTCAAGCTGACCCCCGGCATCGCGATCGAGACCATGGTCTTCGCGCTGGCGATGGGCTTCGTCGGCGGCTTCATCCCCGCCTGGCGGGCCGCGCGCCTGAAGATCGTCGACGGGTTGCGGGCCGCCTGAAGCCTGCCCGCACCGCGACTCAACCGCCCGGGTTCAGCACCACGCAGGTCGTGGTGGCATGGGCGTAGAGCTTGCCATCCGGCCCGACCAGCCGCCCCTCGGCAAAGCCGACCTGCCGGCCCGCATTGATGATGCGGCCTTCCGCCCGCACCAGCGGCACCTTGGGCGTCAGCGCGCGCACATAGCTGATCTTCAGCTCGGCCGTGGTGTAGCCCTTGCCGGCCGGCAAGGTGGTGTGGATGGCACAGCCCACGCACGTGTCCAGCAACGTGGCGATCCAGCCGCCGTGGATGGTCCCCATGGGGTTCAGGAACCGCGCGCTCGGCCGGCCCTGGAAGACCGTGCGGCCGAACTCGAACTCGATCGGCCAGAAGTCCATCGTGGCGCCGATGGGCACCGAAGGCAGATCGCCCGCGCCGATGGCCTCGAACATCTGCAAGCCGGTGCGCTGCATCAACTGCTCGGGCTGTGCAATGCCCGGGGCGGCAAGCCGGGCGCGCACCCGAGCTTCGTCTTCCTCCCAGCGCGCGAGCGTGGCGGCGATCTCGTCATGGAGCCGATGGGTGGCTGTGCTCATCGCATATCCCCTATTTGATTGCAGGTACAACGATTGTAGGTACACTTAAATCCATGCGCAGAGCCAGCCCTTCTGTCACCCAGGCGTCAGCCGCCGCGGCGCCGGCCCTGCCGCGCGGCTGCAGCAACTTCAAGCTGCGCCAGGCCGATCGGCTGGTGAGCCGCCACTACGACGCCTACCTCGGTGGCCAGGTGGGGCTCAAGACCTCGCAGTACTCGTTGCTGAGCCATATCGCGGCCAGCGGCCCGGTGCGCCCGGCCGAGCTGGCGCAGGCCATGGGGCTGGAGCCCTCCACGCTGAGCCGGAACCTGCAGCCGCTGGTGGCGCAGGGCTGGGTGGAGATCGGGCCGGGCGCGGACGCGCGCTCGCGCCTGGTCGCACTCACCGAGACCGGCCGCGCCAAACGCACCGAAGCGCAACGGGCCTGGAAGCAGGCCCAGCTGGCCTTCAACGACAAGTTGGGCGTGGCGCGTGTGGCGCAACTCCACGCCTTGCTGGACGAGTGCATGGGCCTGCTCGCCGCGCCCGAGCCCAGCGGAGAAGACGATGCCTGACACCCCAGCCCCCCGCCCCACCCTGCCCGCCCTGTGGCTGGTGCTGCTGGCCGCCGGCGGCGTCTTCGCGCTGACCATGGGCGCGCGCCAGTCGATGGGCCTGTTCCTCGGGTCGATCAACACCGCCACCGGCCTGGGCCTGGCCAGCATCAGCCTGGCCTTCGCCTTCGGGCAGCTCTGGTGGGGCTTGACGCAGCCGCTGGCCGGGATGGTGGCCGACCGCATCGGCCCGGGGCGGGTGCTGGTGCTGGGCGTGCTGCTGGTTGCCGTTGGCACTGCGATGATCCCGCTGATGCACACCACGGGCGGCTTGATCCTGGCCGTCGGCGTGCTGGCGGCCGGCGGTGCCGGCATGGCGGGGCCGTCGGTGCTGATGGCAGCGACCACGCGCCTGGTGTCGCCCGAAAAGCGCGGCATCGCCACCGGGATCGTCAACGCCGGGGGCTCGTTCGGTCAGTTCATCTTTGCGCCGATCGCGCAGGGCATCACCGCGGCCGCCGGCTGGGTCGCCGGGTTGCAGGCGCTGGCCGCATTGACGCTGCTTGCCCTGCCCGCCGCCTGGGTTCTGCGTGGGCGCGGCAACGTGCACGCCGCCGGCACCGCCAAGCCTGAAACCACGCGCGAAGCGGTGGGCCGCGCCCTCGCAGACCGCAGCTTCCTGCTGCTGTCTGCCGGCTTCTTCGTCTGTGGTTTCCACGTTGCCTTCCTGGCGACCCACCTGCCCGGTGTGGTCGCTTCGTGCCAGTTGCCGCCCGAGGTGGGCGCCTGGTCGCTGGCGATGATCGGCCTGTTCAACATCATCGGCAGCTTCGGCATCGGCTGGGCCATCGGCTTCCAGGGCGGGCGTTGGCCGATGAAGCGGCTGCTGACGCTGATCTACGCGGCGCGCGCGGTGGCGGTGCTGGTCTTCGTGCTCTCGCCCAAGAGCACCGCCGTGATGCTGGTCTTCGCCGCGGTGATGGGCCTGACCTTCCTGTCCACCGTGCCGCCCACGGCCGGCCTGGTGGCCAAGTTCTTCGGCCCGGCCCACATGGGCACCTTGTTCGGCCTGGTGATGGTGTCGCACCAGATCGGCGGCTTCCTCGGCGCCTGGCTGGGCGGCAAGGCCTTCGAGCTGACCGGCAGCTACGACTGGATGTGGTACGCCGACATCCTGCTCGCCGTGGCCGCCGCGTTGCTGAACTGGCCGATCAAGGAGCAGCGGCCGGCGCCGCTGGGCACGCAACCTGCCTGAAGGGGCTGGCACCGGGTGCGATCATGCAGCCCCATGCGCCTGCAACTCGCCTCCGACCTGCATCTCGAACGCCACCCGCACTTCAAGCTGCAGCCTGCGCCGGGCGCCGAGGTGCTGGTGCTGGCCGGCGACATCGGCTCCTACCAGGCTGGCTCGCTGCTGGAAGGGGACGATTTCGGCCTGGAGCGCTTTGCACCCGGCCGCCCCGAGGCTCCGTGGAAGCGGGTGCTCTACGTGCCCGGCAACCACGAGTACGACGGCCAGGAGTTCGACGAAGCGCACGGGCGGCTGCGCGCATGCTGCGAGCGCCTGGGCATCACCTGGCTGGAGCGTGAGGTACACGTCATCGACGGCGTGCGCTTCATCGGCACCACGCTGTGGAGCGATTTCGACGCGCTGGCCAGCGGCAGGAGAACCGTCACCGAGCAGTTGAAGGAGCGCGAGAAGGCCTACCGGGCCGCCAACTTCTACCTGCGCCGCTTCACCGCCACACGGCATGGCGACCCGATGCTGGCCGAGGAGTGGCGGGCGCAGGCGCTGGAGTGCCAACAGTGGCTCCGTGCGGCGCTGCAGGAACCGTTCGGCGGCATCACCGTGGTGGTGACCCACTACGCGCCCAGCCTGCACAGTGCCGACCCGCGCTATGGCAAGACCCCCGGCACGGCCGGCTTCTGCAATGCACTGGACGACCTGCTCGACCATGCCGACCTGTGGCTACACGGCCACCTGCATTGCCCCAGCGATTACCGCATGCCCGGCGGGCGGCGTTGCCGCGTGCTGGCCAACCCGCTGGGCTATGCCAACAAGGGCGAGCAGGATGGGTTCCGGGCCGCCTGGTCCATCGACCTGGCCGACCTGGGAGCGCCGACCAGAGCTTGACTCAGGGCAAGGCACGCCGGAACCGGCGTGCGACACTGGCGCCATCACTTCCGGAGCATGTCATGAAGATCCTGGTTGCCGCCGATGGAAGCGCCTACACCAAACGCATGCTGGCCTATCTGGCCGCGCACGACGAGTGGCTGGGGGGCCAGCACGACTACACCGTGGTGTTCTCGGTGATGGCCGTTCCGCCCCGCGCCGCCGCGGCGCTGGACAAGACCTTGTTGACCTCGTACTACGAGGCCGAGGCCGAGAAGGTCTTCAAGCCCATCCGCACCTTCTTCGGCAAGCAGAAGATCAATGCGGTCTTCGTGGCCAAGATTGGCCATGCGGCAGAGAACATCGCCACGCTGGCCGAAAAGGGCAAGTTCGACCTGATCATGATGGGCTCGCACGGCCACAGCACGCTGGGCAATCTGGTCATGGGCTCGGTCGCCACCAAGGTGATGGCGCATTGCGGCACGCCAGTGCTGCTGGTGCGCTGAACTTACACCCGCCTGGCGGGTGGTCGCGGTACCCGGCCGCCGGTGCTCGGCTCAGCCGAGCGCCGGGCCGCTCCCAAGCAGGCTGAGCACCCGCCCGGCGGGTGGGGCCGGTACCCAGGCACCGGGTGCCCCATCTCAGCCCGCGCTGACCCGGCTCAGCCAGTCGGCCTGGGTCGCGCTGCCTGCGGCGCCGATTCCCGCCGTGGACCACGCGTCCAGCGGTGCTTCGTCCAGGCAGAAGTCCAGGCCCATCGCGGTGCCCATGTCGGCCGGGTCGCACTCCGGCACCGGTGCGGGCAAGCCCATCAGGCGGCGCAACAGGTTGGGTCGGGCGGCGTTGGACATGGCGTACTCCCGTGGCTTGGTGACATCAGTTTCGACCTCTTACGGAACCATGTAACCCGCAAAGGAAGGTGGAAACGCCCCCTGTTGAGGCATTTGGCACGTGTGCCCGCTGCACTGCGCCGGAGCGTGGCGAGAACGCATCGCCATCAGCCGATCTATTAGTAACTCTAATCACATCGCAATTTTATTAAGATTGCTTCATTTTAGAAGTGACCCTGCCGAGAATCCGCCATCCCACGGACAAGGCAGCAGCTTCATGAAAGTCATCGTTCTCGGCGCCGGCATCATCGGCATCAGCACCGCCTGGTACCTCGCGGAAGAGGGCCACGAGGTCACGGTGGTCGACCGTCAACCCGACGCGGCGCTGGAGACCAGCTTCGCCAACGGCGCCCAGATTTCGGTCAGCTTCTGCGAGCCCTGGGCCAACGCCGGCGCCCCCTTGAAGGTGCTGAAGTGGTTGCTGCGCGACGACTCGCCGCTGTTGTTCCGCCCCCGGCTGGATCCTTACCAGTGGCGCTGGGGCATCAAGTTCCTGATGCAGTGCACCGATGCCGCTTTTGCCCGCAATGTGGAGCAGCTGGTGGCCTTGGGGGCCTACAGCCATGAATCGCTGAAGGAACTGGTCAGCCAGACCGGCATCGGCTACGAGCGCCTGGAGCGCGGCATCCTGCACTTCTTCTCGTCCGCGAAAGACTTCGAAGCCGGCGCGGCCGGGGCCGAGTTGATGCGCCAGCACGGCGTGGACCGCCGCGTGCTGAGCCGCGACGAGGTGCTGAAGGTCGAGCCCTCGCTCGCCACCTTCGGGCCCCACATCCATGGTGGCACCTACACGCCCAGCGACGAATCCGGCGATGCCCGCGTCTTCACCCAGAAGCTGGCCCGCCTGTGTGCGCAGCGCGGGGTGACCTTCCTGTACGAGCACGACATCCTGGGCCTCGACACCGCCGGCGGTGAGATCAGCGGCGTGCGTGTCGGCTGCCAGCGCACCGGCCAGCGCCGCACGCTGCAGGCCCAGCACTACGTCGCCGCGATGGGCTCCTTCACCGCCCCGCTGCTGCGGCCGGTGGGCGTGGATCTGGACATCTACCCCGCCAAGGGCTACTCGGCCACGCTGAAACTGGCGCGCCCGCAGGACGCGAGCACCGTGAGCCTGCTGGACGACACCCGCAAGATCGCCATCTCGCGCCTGGGCGACCACATCCGCATCGCGGGCACCGCCGAGATGGCCGGCTACGACCAAGGCCTGGCCAGCACCACCGCCCAGGTGCGCTGCGCCGCGCTGGTCCAACGCTACGAGGAGCTGTTTCCCGGCGTGGCCGACACCACCGAGCCGAACTACTGGACCGGCCTGCGCCCGAGCACGCCGACCAACATCCCCTACATCGGCCGCAGCAAGATCGGCAACCTGTGGCTCAACGCCGGCCACGGCACGCTGGGCTGGACGCACGGCGCCGGCTCGGGCCGCGCACTGGCCGAACTGATGGCCGGCAAGCGCCCGCAGCTGAACTTCGGCTTCTGCGGCCCGACGCTCCCGCACCGCGCGCCGCAGGTGGCCCTGGCCACCTGAGTTGGCGCACCCGGCACCGGGGTACCGGCCCCACCCTCCGTGAGGGTGCGCGGCCGCTTCGGAGCGGCCGTGCGCTGGCCGCGCGCGACAAGCGCCCCGGCACAATGGGCGGGTGACAAGACCCTATTGCGCCATCGACTTCGGCACCTCCAATTCCGCCATTGCCTTGCCCGACGCGTCGGGCCGCGTCGCCCTGGTGGCCGTGGAGGACGGCCAACCCACCATGCCGACGGCCGTGTTCTACACGACCGAAGGCACCCGCCCGCACGAGGCGCCGCGCCGGCTCTACGGCCGCGCCGCGCTCGCCGCCTACGTGGAGGGCCATGATGGCCGGCTGATGCGCTCGATGAAGAGCGTGCTCGGCTCCTCGCTGATCGACCAGGGCACCGACATCGGCGGCGGCCACTCGGTGCGCTTCCTCGACGTGATCGCCGGCTACCTGCGGCACCTGAAGTTGCTCGCCGAAGCCCAGGCCGGCAGGCCGCTGACCCGCGCCGTGCTGGGCCGGCCGGTGTTTTTCGTCGACGATGACCCCGAGCGCGACGCACAGGCCCAGGCTGCGCTCGAAGCGGCGGCACGCCAGGTGGGCTTCAGCGAGATCAGCTTCCAGTTCGAGCCGATCGCCGCCGCGCTGGATTTCGAAGCCGGCATCGACCACGAACAGCTGGTGCTGGTGGCCGACATCGGCGGCGGCACCTCGGATTTTTCACTCGTGCGGGTCGGCCCGTCGCGGCGTGGCCGGGTGGACCGCGCCGACGACATCCTGGCCAGCCACGGCGTGCACGTGGCTGGCACCGATTTCGACCGCCACGTCGAGCTCTCCGCCATCCTGCCGCTGGCCGGCTACAAGACCTTCGGGCCGCCGCCAGCCGAACGCGAGGTGCCCAGCAAGGTCTACTTCGACCTCGCCACCTGGCACCTGATCAACACCGTCTACACCCCGGCGCGGGTGATGGAGCTGCGCCGCATGCGCAGCTTCTATGCCGACGCCGACCTGCACGCGCGGCTGATGACCATCGTCGACGAGCGCCTGGGCCATGCCCTGATGGCGCATGCCGAGGCGGCCAAGATCGCGGTGGCCGACGGGCACGAGGCGCGCATCGACCTGTCCGCCCTGGAGCCGCGCCTGGCTGCCCTGCTCACCGAGCCCCAGGCACTGGGCGCCATCGAGGCGGATCTGGAGCGCATCGTGCAGGCCGGGCTGGAAACCGCGCGCCTGGCCGGTGTGCGGCCCGATCAGGTCGAGGCGGTGTACCTCACGGGCGGATCCACCGGCCTCGCCCCGCTGGCCCAGCGCATCGCCGCGCCGTTCACCCGCGCCCGCACGGTGCGCGGCGACCGCCTGGCCAGCGTGGCGCAGGGCCTGGGCATCCACGCCCAGCGTGTCTTCGCCGGCTGAACCGGGGGTCAGTGCCGCTTGCGCGCCGGCGGACCGGCGCGGCGCGGGCGGGGCGGCCGGGTGCTGGCCAGCGGGCGTGTCACGTCGGCCAGCAGCAGGGTGCTGCTGACCAGCGCCTCCACCGCCTCGGCCAGATCCTGCGGTGGCTCCAGCTCCTCGATCACCTCGAGCAGCGCGTCCGCGTCTTCCAGGTCTTCGGGGTCGAAGCACCGGTAGAGCACCGCCAGCGGCTCGACGAGTTCGGGTGAGTCGTTGCGCATCAGCGCCGGGAAGAACTCCATCGCGGTGGCGAAGCCGGCCACCCAGGGCATCACGGCCTCCAGCGGGTCGTCCTCCTCGTCGAGCTCGAAGACCCAGGGGTCGAACCACTGCCGTTCGCGGATGGCCTGGTCGAGCTGCGCATGGCGCCGCCGCACCAGGGCACGCAGGGGCTCGACGTCGAAGCCGAGCGGCACCGAGCGGCCGTCCACGTCCAGCACATGCGGCCACCATTGCGCCTCGGGCACGGCGCGGGGCTGGAGCAGCACGCCGCACAGGAAGCCGTCGAGCATCATCACGTCCAGCGGCTCGGCAGGCGCAGGGATCTTGTCGAGCAGGCGCTCGAGTTGGGCAAGCTCGGCGTCGCTCAGGGCGGGGTCGTGGGGGGCGGGCATGGGGCGATTGTCGCTGCGCCCCGGTACCGGGCGCAAAGCCCATGCTGCGGCCGGAATGTCGGGCCGGCGACAGAGAAGTGTGTCGGTTTGTCGACACCTGGCGGGGTTTTCGGGGCCATCCCCCAAGTAGGGGATGGTTACACCTGGAGCACCCGCCTACAGTGATTGCCATGCCTTCCCCGCCTGTCGCGGTGGAATCTGGCAACCGTCCCAACGACGTCCTCTTTGAGGACTTGCACCGACCTGGCCCGCAAGGGCTGGGTCGTTTTTTTTAGTGGACGTAGTTCGCGTCGCGCTGCAGGCGGAACAGGCTCACCAGCTCGGACAGGCGCGCCGCCTGGCCCTTCAGGCTCTCGGCCGCGGCAGCCGACTGCTCCACCAGCGCAGCGTTCTGCTGGGTCATCTGGTCCAGTTGCCCGACCGAGCCGTTCACCTGGCCCAGGCCAGCGCTCTGCTCGGCCGCGGCGGCGGTGATCTCGCCGATGATGTCCGACACCCGCTTCACGCTGGCCACGATCTCGTTCATCGTGGTGCCTGCGTCGCCCACCAGGCGGGCACCGGCTTCCACCTTGTCCACGCTGGTGCCGATCAGGCTCTTGATCTCGCGGGCGGCCTCGGCCGAGCGGCCGGCCAGGTTGCGCACCTCGCCGGCGACCACCGCGAAGCCGCGGCCTTGTTCGCCGGCCCGGGCGGCTTCCACCGCCGCATTCAGCGCCAGGATGTTGGTCTGGAAGGCAATGCCGTCGATCACGCCGATGATGTCGCTGATCTTGCGCGAACTGGCGTTGATCTCGTCCATCGTCGACACCACCTGGGCCACCACCTCGCCACCGCGCTGGGCCACGCTGGAGGCCGAGGCCGCCATCTGGTTGGCCTGGGATGCGGCGTCGGCCGACTGGTTCACCGTGCTGGTGAGCTGGTGCATGGAAGACGCCGCCTGCTGCAGGCTGCTCGCCGTCTGTTCGGTTCGTTGTGACAGATCCTGGTTGCCCACGGCCACCTCGGAGCTGGCGGTCTGGATCGATTCGGCGGACTGGCGGATGTCACCCACCAGGGTGCGCAGACGATCCTGCATGCCATGGATGGCCTGCAGCAGGCGGCCGATCTCGTCGTTCGAGGTGATCTCCACCGTCGAGGTCAGGTCGCCCTCGGCGATGCGCTCGGCCACCTTCACCGCGCGCCCCACCGGCACGGTGATGCTGCGCGTGGTGCGCCAGGCCAGGAAGGCACCGATCAGCATGGCGCCGGCCAGCAGGGCCGCGACCATGACCACGGCGCGCTGCTGCGACGCCAGGGTCGCCTCGGCGGCCTCGGCATTCTCCTTGCGGACGGATTCGATCAGTTGGGCGACCTTCTGGCGCCACACCGTCTCGACCGGCTTCACCGCCTCGGTGAGAGTCAGTGTCGCCTCGACGCCGGCACCCATTTCACCTTCCTTGGCGGCCCGCTCGATCAGCGGAATGGTCTTCTTGCCTGATTCGACGATGGCGGCCACCAGGGCGGCTTCCTCGGTGCTGGATTCGGTCGAGCCGATCAGGGCCAGCAGACTCTTTTCGCCGGCGGCGTAGCGGGCCTGGGATTCCTTGAGGACCTTCATCTCGCCATCGATGGCCCTCACGTCCGTCAACAGGGTGACGGAGCGGGCCTGGATGGCCAGGCTGTTGATGCTCTCCAGCATGCTGTTGGCCAGGGCCAGCTTCTCGTTCTTGACCCCGACGATGTCGCGTACCCGGTTGCCCTGGGCGCGCAGTTCGGCCACGCTGAGGCCGGCCACGACCAGCAGCATGAACAGCAGGCTGGCAAAGCCCAACCCAAGGCGGCGGGCCAGGGTCAGGTGCATAGACATTGAGGAAGAGGCAGCCATGGACAGGTCTCCGAACGCAGATGGGCAGTTTTCGGATTCTGGGCGCCGGTACTTGAGGCGGCTCAACGAATAAGGCTGCCGATTCACGCCTACTCGCGTGCCATGCGGCCGGCCAGCCAGGCCACCAGCGCCCGCACGCCGCGAGGCACCTGGGCCGCATAGGGGCGGATCGCCCAGACGTGGCTGCCAAAGGCCCCCATGGGTTGCCAACCCGGAAGCAGCGGCACCAGATCGCCTGTTGCCAGCGCCGCCTCGGCGCTGAAATCCGGCAACAAGGCGATGCCCAGGCCGGCCAGGGCCGCCTCGCGCAGCGCCTCGCTGTTGTTGGCGGCGAAGCGGCCACGGACCGGCACGCTCACACGTTCGGGCGACGCACCACCCGCCACCGGTGCAAAGCTCCAGGCCGGCGTGTCGCCCGGGCGGGGGTAGGTCAGGCAATCGTGCCCGCTGAGGTCGGCGGGCACTGCTGGCGGCGGGCGCCGGGCCAGGTAGGCCGGGCTCGCCAGCAGCAGCGTGCGCGTCTCACGCAGCATCCACGCCACATGGGTGTCCGGCGGGGTGCTGGTGTGGCGGATGGCCAGGTCGAACCCCTCCTGGGCCAGCGGCCGGATGCGGTCCGACAGATCCAGCTCGACCTGCAAGGCCGGGTACACGGCCAGGAATCCGGGCAGCAGCGGCACGATGCATTGCCGGGCCAACGCCACCGGCGCTGTCACCCGCAGGCGGCCGCTGGGCGAGGCGGCCAGATCGCGCACCTCGCTGAAAGCCTGGTCGATCGAGGCGAAAGCGCCCTGGGTGGCGGCCACCAGCTG
The DNA here is from genome assembly GCA_018780145.1 of Vitreoscilla sp. GTDB lineage: Bacteria > Pseudomonadota > Gammaproteobacteria > Burkholderiales > Burkholderiaceae_C > Ideonella. The sequence goes on from JADMKA010000086.1 coordinate 22,754, forward strand.
GCGCCCCGCGTCGGTGAGCTGCATGCTGCGCGTGGTCCGCTGCACCAGGGGCACGCCGGCCGCCTGCTCCAGCTCGGCCACGCGGGCGCTCATCGCCGCCTTGCTCAGGCTCAGGCGCTGCGCCGCAGCGGTGAAGCTGCCGGCTTCGGCCAGAACGGTCAGCGCGTGGATGGGGCTCCACAGGGATGCGGCTCGGCCGCCCGGGGATTGGATCTTGCTCATGGAAGGAGATTGTTCATCTTTCAGAACAATGAATCCAGCTCCTGGCCATTGGCAGCGCAGGGCCCACTGCCTAGACTGAGACCATCCCCACCCTGACAGCGAGACCGCCATGGGCGCACCTGAAGCCTTCACCACCACGAAATCTGTCGACCCCCAGACGCCTGCTGCGCAGTCGTTGCCCCCCAAGGGGGTCGGCCAGCTCGGGAGCGGCCCGTCGCCGGCCGACATCGGCCACTTCATCGGCGGCGAGGTCTACGCCGGCACCAGCGGGCGCCAGCAGGCCATCTACAACCCCGCCACCGGCGCCGTGGCGCGCCAGGTGGCGCTGGCCAACGAGGCCGAGGTGAACGCCGCCGTCGCCAGTGCGCAGGCCGCCTTCCCGGCCTGGGCCGAAACGCCGCCGCTGCGCCGTGCCCGCATCCTGAACAACTTCCTGGCGCTGCTGAACCAGCACAAGGACACGCTCGCCGCGATGATCACCGCCGAGCACGGCAAGGTCTTCACCGACGCACAGGGCGAGGTCACGCGCGGCATCGAGATCGTCGAATTCGCCTGCGGCGCGCCGCAACTGCTGAAGACCGACTTCACCGACCAGGTCGGCACCGGCATCGACAACTGGGTGCTGCGCCAACCGCTGGGCGTGGTGGCCGGCATCACGCCGTTCAACTTCCCGTGCATGGTCCCGATGTGGATGTTCCCGATGGCGCTGGCCACCGGCAACACCTTCATCCTGAAACCCAGCGAACGCGACCCCTCGCCCAGCCTGTTCATGGCCGAGCTGCTGAGGCAGGCCGGCCTGCCGAACGGCGTGTTCAACGTCGTGCAGGGTGACAAGCTGGCGGTCGACACCCTGTTGGCCCACCCGGACGTGAAGGCCGTGAGCTTCGTCGGCTCCACCCCCATCGCCCAGCACATCTACGAAACCGGCGCCAGGCACGGCAAGCGGGTGCAGGCGCTCGGTGGCGCCAAGAACCACATGGTGGTGATGCCCGACGCGGATGTAGACCAATCGGTCGACGCGCTGATCGGCGCGGCCTACGGCTCCGCCGGCGAGCGCTGCATGGCGATCTCGGTGGCGGTGCTGGTAGGCGACGTGGCCGACACCATCGTCGCCAAGGTGGCCGAGCGCGCCAAGGCCCTGAAGATCAAGAACGGCATGGAGCTGGACGCCGAGATGGGCCCCATCGTCACGGCCCAGGCGAAGGAGCGCATCGAGGGCTACATCGCCCAGGGCGTGGCCGAAGGTGCCAAGCTGGTCGTCGACGGCCGTGGCTGCCAGGTGCCCGGCCACGAGGGCGGCTTCTTCACCGGCGGCACGCTGTTCGACCAGGTGACGCCCGAGATGCGCATCTACAAGGAGGAGATCTTCGGCCCGGTGCTGGTGTGCGTGCGCGTGCCCGATTTCGCCGCCGCGCTGAAGCTCGTCAACGAGCACGAGTTCGGCAACGGCGTGGCCTGCTTCACCAGCGACGGCAACGTCGCGCGCGAGTTCAGCCGCCGGGTGCAGGTCGGCATGGTGGGCATCAACGTGCCGATCCCGGTGCCGATGGCCTGGCACGGCTTCGGCGGCTGGAAGAGAAGCCTGTTCGGCGACATGCACGCCTACGGCGAGGAAGGCGTTCGCTTCTACACCAAGCAGAAGAGCATCATGCAGCGCTGGCCGGCGAGCATCGGCAAGGGCGCCGAGTTCGTGATGCCGACGGCGAAGTAGGGCCCCCACGCTCCCTGGCGGTCGCTGCCTTGCAGGCCGCGCCGGGCCAGTGGCCCGGCTCCTCGCCAGGCACGAACAGTCCACTGGACTGTTCGTGTCCGGGCTCGGCCCCCCATGGGGGCTCGCGCAGCGGACCGGCGGAGCCGGATCCGCGCACGCCACTTGGCTGCGGCGGCTCCGTTGGAGCGCCTAGACGCCTGACGGAAAACGCTGGTCGAGCCAGGCGTCGAGTTGGGCCAGCACCTCCTGGTGCTCGGGCTCGTTGAAGATCTCGTGCGACAGCCCTGGCCACTCTCGGGCCGTGAGCACACCGTGCTTCGCGGCTGCGGCAAATCGCGCCGAGCCGGCGGGGGCCACGCAGCGGTCGGCACCGGCCCACATCAGCAGCGTGGGCAACTGCCATTGCGCAGCCAGCGCCTGGACCTCCTCGCCGGCCTCGGCCACGAAGCGGCCGAGCAGGCCGCTGATGCGGTCATGCACCAGCGGGTCGTTGACATAGGCCTGCACCACCGCGCCGTCGCGCGAGATCCAGGCCGGGTCCAGGCCGTTGCCGACACGCAGGTGTGGCAACAGCTTGGGCACCACCGCGAGCAGCAGCTTCTGCACCGCGTTCATGCCCGGGTCCAGCGCCGGCGACGACAGCACCAGGGCATCCACCGGGCGGGCCCAGGCTGCGGGGCGAGGCCTCAGGCCTTCGGCCACGAAGCGCGCCGCCACCAGGCCGCCCAGGCTGTGGCCCAGCAGCACCAGCGGGCCGCGCAGCTCGCCACGCACCGCGTCGACCACGCAGGCCAGGTCGTCCAGCAGGCTGTCGATGGCCGCGATGTCGCCACGCGCCCCGGCCGAACGGCCGTGGCCGCGGTGGTCGTACGCCACCACGTGCCAGCCATGTGAATTGAGCGCCGCGGCCACATGCTCGTAGCGGCCGCCGTGCTCGCCCAGGCCATGGACGATCAGCACATGGCCGCGCGTCGCGACCTCGGAGCCCCAATGGCGCACATGCAGCGCCAGGCCGTCGCGGGTGGAGATGAGAGGTGGCATGGGACCGAGTCTAGCCGCCTGTCGGGCTGCGGGACGGGCCCACTGCCCGACAGCCTCCTGGCCCGGTGTTGCGCAGGTGTCTCGGATGGCCAGGCATTCCGGTTAGGCTCATGCGCGCAGCCATTCGGAGACCCCCATGACCTCGCCCTACTTCCAACTCGAACAGGATCTCACCACCGGCGTCGCCCGGCTCACACTCAACCGCCCGGAGCGGATGAACACCATGGACCCAGGCTTCTTCCCCGCGTTGCGAGATGCGGTGCGCGCACTCGACGACGCCGGGCAGACCCGGGTGCTCGTGCTCGGTTCCACCGGCAAGCATTTCTCGGCCGGCATGGCGCTCGATGTCTTCGCCGGCGACAACATGCCGATGCTGGACCTGTCCACCGCCCGCAAGCGCCAGGCTTTCCAGACGGGCCTGCGCCGCCTGATGGCCTGCTTCGACGCGATCGACGGGGCGCGTTTCCCGGTGATCTGCGCCGTGCAGGGCGGCTGCATCGGCGGCGGGCTGGATCTCGCGGCAGCCTGCGACCTGCGCCTGTGCACCGCCGATGCGTTCTTCACCGTACAGGAGATCCACATTGGCATGGTCGCCGACCTGGGCTCGCTGCAGCGCCTGCCCAAGATCGTGCCGCAGGGCGTGGCGCGCCAAATGGCCTACACCGGCGAGCGTGTCGGCGCCGAGCGGGCGCTGTCGATCGGCTTGGTCAACGCGGTGCTGCCGGACGCCGCTGCCCTGGCCGCACATGCCGCCGACCTGGCCGCCCAGATCGCTGCCAAGAGCCCGCTGGCCATCGCAGGCAGCAAGCTGGCGCTCAACCAGGCCCGCGACCATGGCACCGCCGAAGCCCTGTCGCAGATGGCGCTGTTGCAGAGCGCGATCTTCGACATCGGCGAGATGGAACGCGCGATCGCCGCATGGAAAAGCAAGGGCGCCGCCGACTACGCTCACCTGGAGCCCTTGCCGAGGTGATCGCCCCCGGTCGCAGCTCAGTTGATGCAGAAGACGTTGGGCTTGATGCCGTCCAGGTCGCCGAAGCAGCCGTCGCAGAACTCGGTGGCGCGCGGCAGCTTGTTGGTGCCAAGCGTGACGTCGCCGATCATTTCGCGCCCCATGGCGTCGGTAGTGGCCCTACAGTGTAGGCACCGTGAACCTCAAGGCCCGCCTGAACCTTGCGCTGGGCGCCTGCGCGCTGATCGCGGTGCTGGCGGCCGCGCTGGTGATGCACCACCAGCTGCGCGAGCGCGCGCTGGCCGAGGTGCAGCGCGAGGCCGAGCTGCACATGGAAGCCGCCACCGCCTTGCGCAGCTACACCGGCGACCATGTCCGCCCACTGCTGAACACCGACCCGGCCCACTTCCAACAGGCCGCCGTGCCCTCCTTCGCGGCCACCACCGCGATGCGCCTGCTGCACGAACGCTACCCCGGCGTCAGCTACCGCGAGGTCGCGCTGAACCCAACCAACCCGGCCAACCGCGCCACCGGCGTGCATGAAGAGATCGTGCGCACGCTGCGCGAAGGCCACGCCGACACGCTGCAGCGCTTCACCAGCGAGGGCGGCCGCGAGATGCTCTACGTGGCCAAGCCGCTGCACGTGGCCGAGGCGAACTGCCTGGCCTGCCACGGGCGCCCGCAGGACGCACCGCCCGCGATGCTCGCGGTCTACGGGGCCCAGGGCGGCTTCGGCTGGAAGATGGGCGAAACCGTCGGCGCGCAGGTCGTGGCCGTGCCGCTGACCCTGCCGCTGCAGCGCGCTGGCCAGGCTCTCGGCCAGTTCCTGGCGGTCGCCGTCGCGGTGGTGCTGGCGGTGTTCCTGGCGCTGAACGCGATGCTGCGCAAGGTGCTGCTGAACCCCATCGCCAGCCGCCAGGGCGAGCTGCAGCGCCAGGCGATGGAAGACGCCTTGACCGGCGCCATCAACAGGCGCGGCCTGCACGAGTTCGCCGAGGCCGCCCTCGGCCACGCCCGCGCCGAGGGCGGCGCGCTGTCGATCGTGCTGTTCGACATCGACCACTTCAAGCAGGTCAACGACCGCTTCGGCCACGCGGCGGGCGATGCCGTGCTGCGCGAGCTGGTCCGGCGCATCCACGCCCGCATCCGCGCCGACGACCTGCTGGGCCGCCTGGGCGGCGACGAGTTCGCCCTCGTGCTGCCGCAGGCCACGCTGCACCAGGCCCACCAAGTGGCCACGCAGCTGCACGCCACGCTGCAGGGCGAGCTGTATCCGCACGGCCAACCGGTGGGCTTCAGCATGGGCCTGGCCCAATGGGACGGCCACGAAGATCTGGCCAGCCTGTTCGCCCGCGCCGACAAGGCCCTCTATGCCGCCAAGGAGGCCGGCCGCGGCCGCGTCAGCTCGTGAGCGGCCAGCGCTCGGCAGCTCCGGAGCGGCCGAGCCGCCCCCGCGGGGGGGCTGTCGGTGGTACCCCACCGACGGGGGTCGACACTCAGCCGCGCTCGAATTTGAAGACGGCAACGCTCGCGCGCAGATTGGGCCAGAGGCGGATCACCTCGCCGGACTGCAGGCCGAAGCTGTCGATGACATCCAGGCCGTTCTTGCCGGCCAGCACCTCGAAGTCGGCGTAGGTGCCGACACGGATGTTCGGCGTGTCGTACCACTCGTAGGGCAGCGCCTTGGTCACCGGCATGCGGCCGCGCAACACCGCCAGCCGGTTGGGCCAATGGGCGAAGTTGGGGAAGCTGACGATGCCGATCCGCCCGACGCGTGCCGTCTCGCGCAACATCTTCTCGGTGTTGCGCAGGTGCTGCAGGGTCTCGAGCTGCAGCACGACATCGAAGCTGCGGTCGTCGAAGAGCTTCAACCCCTCTTCCAGGTTCAGCTGGATCACATCCACCCCGCGCCGCGCGCAGGCCAGCAGGTTGGCGTCGTCCAGTTCCACACCATAGCCGGTGCAGCCGCGCCGGTCGCGCAGATGGGCCAGCAACTCGCCGGTGCCGCAGCCCAGGTCCAGCACCCGCGATCCCTCGGGCACCAGCTCGGCAATGACCTCCATGTCCTTGCGCTCGCTCATGCCAGCTCCTCTGCGGCGATGCGCTCGAAGTAGGCCCGCATCACACCGTGGTAGCGCGGGTCCTCCAGCAGGAAGGCGTCATGCCCGTGCGGCGCGTCGATCTCGGCGTAGCTCAGCCCGATCCGGTTGTCGACCAGGGCCTTGACGATCTCGCGCGAGCGCGCCGGCGAGAAGCGCCAGTCGGTGGTGAAGCTGACGATCAGGAACTTGTTGCCGCGCGCCGCCTTGAAGGCGGTGGTCAGGTCGTCGCCACAGGCGTGAGCCGGGTCGAAGTAGTCGAGCGCCCGGGTGATCAGCAGGTAGGTGTTGGCGTCGAAGTATTCGCTGAATTTGTCACCCTGGTAGCGCAGGTAGCTCTCGATCTGGAACTCGATGTCCTGGGTGGTGTAGCCCAGCTCGCTGTCGCGCAGCGCGCGGCCGAACTTGGCCTCCATCGAATCGTCGCTCAGGTAGGTGATGTGGCCGATCATGCGGGCCACCCGCAGGCCACGCTTGGGGATCACGCCATGCGCGTAGAAGTGGCCGCCATGGAAATCCGGGTCGGTGACGATGGCACGCCGCGCCACCTCGTTGAAGGCAATGTTCTGTGCCGACAGGTTGGGCGCCGTGGCCACGGCCATGCAGTGGCGCAGGCGCGCCGGGTAGCGCAGTGTCCAGGCCAGCGCCTGCATCCCGCCCAGGCTGCCGCCCAGCACCGCCGCCAGCTGCGTGATGCCCAGGCGCTGCACCAGCCGAGCCTGGGCATCGACCCAGTCTTCCACCGTGACCACCGGGAAATCCGCGCCGTAGGGCCGGCCGGTGCCGGGGTTCAGGTGCATGGGCCCGGTGGAGCCGAAGCACGACCCCGGGTTGTTGACCCCGATCACGAAGAAGCGGTTGGTGTCCAGCGGCTTGCCGGGACCGACGAGGTTGTCCCACCATCCGATGCTGTTGGGCTGGTCGGCGTATTCGCCGGCCACATGGTGCGACGCGTTGAGGGCGTGGCAGACCAGCACCGCGTTGCTGCGGTCGGCGTTCAGCGTGCCGTAGGTCTCGTAGACCAGCGTGTAGTCGGTGAGCCAGGCCCCGCTTTGCAGCGGCAAGGGCTCATTGAAACGCATGCTTTGCGGCGAAACGAAGCCGACCGAACCCATCTGGTTTCCCTGCTCCAACAAAAAACCCGGTGCCGCAGCCAAAGCGCGGACACCGGGAGTCGGATGTCCCTCTTTAGCTGCACTTGTAGAGCGCCCGCAATCAGGAACAAATCGGCGCTGTGGGTGCGGAGTCTATCAGCAGGCCCGGGAGCTGTGCTGGAATGGCCGGGTTGCCACCCGACCCTTCAGGCCCCCCGTGAAACAGAGTCTGCTGCACTACGCCCAGTTGGCCGCCGTCGTCATCGTCGCGGTCGGCTGCTGGCAGGTTCTCCATCCCTTCATCCCGGCGCTGCTGTTCGCCGCCGTGGCCTGCTCGTCCAGCTGGCCGCTGCACCGGCGCATCCGCGCCGCACTGGGTGGCCGGCCGGCCCTGGCCGCGCTGGCGATGACGCTGCTGCTGGTCGTGCTGGTGATCGGCCCCTGCACCGCGCTGGCGCTGAGCCTGGCGGACGACGTGACCGCCCTGGTCGACACCATCAAGGGCCTGCTGGACCACGGCCCCTTCATGCCGCCCGACTGGCTGAAGGACGTGCCCCTGGTCGGCGATCTGCTGCTGGCCTACTGGCAGCGCGTGGCCGCCAGCCGCGAGGAGGTGGCGGCGCTGGTCAAGAGCCTGATGGATCCGGCCCGCAGCCTGCTGCTGGGCACCGGCAAGGCCGTCGGCGCCGGGCTGATCCAGCTCACCTTCGCCGCCTTTGTCGCCTTCTTCTTCTACCGTGACGGCGAGGCCCTGGTCGGCGCGGCGCGGCGCGTGCTGGAAAAACTGGCCGGCCACCTGGGCGACGAGTTGCTGGCCACCATCGACAGCACGGTGACCGGCGTGGTGCATGGCATCTTCGGCACCGCGCTGGCCCAGGCGGCGGTGGCCATCGTCGGCTTCCTGATCGCCGGCGTGCCGGGTGCGCTGGCGCTGGGCGCGCTGACCTTCCTGTTCTCCATGGTGCCGGTCGGCCCGCCGCTGGTGTGGGGCGGCGCCGCGCTGTGGCTGGCCGCGCAGGGCGAGGTGGGCTGGGCTATCTTCATGGTCGTCTGGGGCCTGCTGGCGATCAGCAGCATCGACAACTTCATCAAGCCCTACCTGATCAGCCGAAGCAGCAGCCTGCCGCTGCTGCTGATCGTCTTCGGTGTGTTCGGCGGCATCGTCGCCTTCGGTTTCATCGGCATCTTCATCGGCCCGCCGATGCTGGCCGTCGGGTTGACGCTGGTGAAGCTGTGGAGCGAGCAGCCCGGGCTGATCGAGACCGACATCGGTCCATGACAACGCCCTCGACACCCCACCCGCCTTCCGCATGGGAACGGCTCTATCCCCTGCTGTTCGTCGCCCTGTGGAGCACCGGCTTCATCGGGGCCAAGTTCGGGTTGCCGGATGCCGAGCCGCTGACCTTTCTCGCCGTGCGCTACCTGGCGGTGCTGGTGCTGATGGGCGCCATCGCCTGGTGGACGGCGGCACCCTGGCCGCGCACCGCCATCGAGTGGGGGCACATCGGGGTGTCCGGCCTGCTGGTGCATGCCGTGTACCTGGGTGGCGTGTTCACCGCCATCGGGCACGGCCTGCCGGCGGGCATCGCGGCCCTGGTGGTGGGTTTGCAGCCCGTGCTCACGGCCCTCGGCGCCGGGGCGCTGCTGGGAGAGCGGGTGCGACCCACCCAATGGCTGGGCCTGGCGATGGGCTTTGCCGGCGTCGGCCTGGTCGTCGCCCACAAGGTGGTGGCAGGCACCAGCGGCGCAGCGCTGACCACCATGCTGGTGCCGGCCGTGCTGGCGCTGCTGGGCATCACGGCGGGCACGCTGTACCAGAAGCGGTTCTGCCCGTCGTTCGACCTGCGCACCGGCTCGGTCGTCCAGTTCCTGCCCTGCCTGGCGGTCACCTTCGCGATCGCGTCCCAGACCGAGACGATGCAGATCCGCTGGACGGGCGCCTTCGTCTTCGCGCTCGGCTGGCTGGTGCTCGTGTTGTCGCTGGGCGCCGTGAGCCTGCTGAACGTGCTCATACGCCGCGGCAGCGCGGTCAACGTGGCCAGCCTGTTCTACCTCACCCCGCCCACCACGGCGCTGTTTGCCTGGGCGCTGTTTGGCGAGACGCTCACCGGGCTGGCCCTGATCGGGATGGGGCTGGCAGTGCTCGGGGTGTGGCTGGCCAGGCGCTGAACGGAAGGGCCACACCTCGGTACCGGCCAACCGCACCTATGGAAAGTGATGATCCGCCGGGGCCGGGCGCTGCACGCCCGCATGGGCACGCAGCGGTGTGGCGGCCATCTCCTCACGGTCGGCGTCTCGATCGCGATCATGGATCGCCGCATTCGCCGCATCGGCATAGATCTCCGGCTGATGAAAGACGCCGATCAGACCGCCGGGCAGTTTCACCACGGAGCCCACCACCTCGCCGACACCGAACATCTCGACGACCAGATCGCCACTCAGGGACAGAGAAACGATGTGCTCGCGGGCCCGTGCGCGCGCAGCTGGCAGATCGCCGCGGGCGTGGCGCTCGAGCAGTGCAGCGTCCAGCCCCATGTCGCCGAACACCACGCCGTGTGCGCCGTACTTCACGGCAAGGTAGTTGGCGATCTGCGAGCCCATCGAATAGCCCACCAGCTCGATCGACTTGATGGCCTGCTCACACAGCGCCTCGGTGTAGGCGTCGTCGGCGCGGGGGAACTGCCCGTTGCCGGTGCCGAACTTCGCCGCGAGCACGACACCCAGGTCGGTGAACACACCGCCCCAGCCGTCGCGCTCGGCAAACGGCCGGTCCATTCCCTTGAACAGGACCAGCGCATGGCCGCTGGCATCGTCGAGCAGCACGAGCCCGGACAGGCCGCTGTCGGGATGGTCGAATTGCTTGTGCTTGCGAAAGCGCATGCCCCCCACGTTCATGGCGGCCGATGAGTCGCCGCGGCGGCCGTAGAACAGTTCGCTGTACAGCGCCGGAACCCTCAGCGGATCGACGGCGCTGCGCTGTTTGGCCAGCTCCGACGGGGTGGGGTCGTGGGCGCGGCAGGCGCTGTCGGCCGGCGCCGCTGCGCCCACCGGCCTGAGCATCGGCAAGGGGCTGGAGGCGACCGAACCCGCCGCAAAGCTGGGCGCGTCGGCCTCATGGCGCTGGATCGAGCGCTCGTTGGCGCACCCTGTCAACAAGACCAGCCAAGCAGCCGCGATCAGGCTGGTGCGCCGCCCAGGCCGAATGCGGGTCGGCACTCCGCGCAGGGTGGGATGGGGCAGCGCTGACATGATGCGATGGAAGGCGTCCTGGAGCAAGGCGAGCATGGATCAGAGCACACGATTGAGACACCACCATGGCGTCGACGTGCCGTGCTTCTGGTTCTGCCGCAGCAGACCGGCGCAAGAGCCCGGCGTCTCCGCGCCCGGGCTCTTTCCAGAGCCGAGGATACAAGGTGCAAGACCTGTCTCGACAGCCAGGCCTCAGTTCGACGCGAAGCAGTAAAGCCGGCCCGAACCTCCGGTACGAACCAGTGCCTCCTGGCTGCAACCCGCCGACTGGTGCGAGAAGTTCCAGGAGGTGGCCCAGTTCTCGGGCAGCGGCCCGATCCGGTCGTGGTGGCCGACGATGGCCGAGCCTTCGGTGCTGCTCGTCCAGGCCTTGCAGGTGGTGTCGGTCTGCGGCGCGAACGCGGTGCCGTCGGCGCGCGACCCGGTCAGCACGTCATGCTCGTTGGGGGTGTCGCCGCGGCCCTTGACGACGCCGCCCTTCTCGTCGAGCGCGGTGTCCTTGCTGATCAGGTTGCCGTTGTGCAGATGGGCCACGTCACGGGCGATCAGCGAGCCCTTGGCATTGAACCAGGGGCCGGCCCCGATGCGGTCACGCGCGTTGATGGAAGCCACCCCCGGCGCGGTGGCCGAGGGGAAGGTGCCGGGTACGCTGAGGTAGGCGCGCCAGGTCCTGCCGCCTGCACCCGCTGCCGTGGCCAGCTTCTGGCAATGGGCGTCGGCACCGGCCAGGCCGCCGAAATCGGCCCCCTTGCCGCTGCCCACGCTGGTGATGAAGAAGCTCATCGGGCCGGTGGCGGGCGGGGTGGCGCAGGCCGCGAGCAGGGTCGTTGTCGCAACGGCGAGGGCCAGGGAACGGGTCTTGCGCATCGGTGCACTCCTTGAGGTGGGGTTGAGGCAACGTAGGATTACGCGCCAGGCCTCGCCTTTCTTCCTCAGGGTGTTCCTGCATATTGCCGGCCGGCCAGCGACAAGTTGTCGTGCGGTCGATCGGCCCCGCTCCCAAGGAAACGACGGGCCGCTCCCGAGTTTCCTTGACCCCCTCGGGGGGCCTGACGCGTAGCGGCAGGTCTGGGGGCGCTCAGTAGGTGGCGTCGCCGACGATGCCGGCACGCTCCATCTTGCGATCGCACGGCGGGTAGTCCATCACCGCGTAGTGCTGGGTGGAGCGGTTGTCCCAGAAGGCCATGCTGTTCTTCCTCCAGCGCCAGCGCACCTGGAACTCGGGGACATAGGCCTGGCTGATCAGGTAGCCCAGCAGCTGGGCGGCACCGGGATTGGCGTCCTGCCCGAAACGCACGTTCTCGGGCGTATGGAAGTTGGTGAAGTGGGTGGTGAAGGCGTTGACGAACAGCACCTTCTCACCCGTCTCCGGGTGGGTGCGCACCACGGGGTGCTCGGCGTCCGGGTACTGGGCATGCAGGGCCAGGCGCTTCTCGATCGGCATGGCGGCGCCGAAACTGGCCTCGATGCTGTGGCGCGCCCGCAGGCCGGCGATCCTGGCCTTGATGTCCTCCGGCAGGCGGGCATGGGCCTCGACCATGTTGGCCCACATGGTGTCGCCGCCGACCGGTGGGCACTCGACGCAACGCAGCACACACCCGAACGGCGGCTTCTCGCGCCAGGTGGCGTCGGTGTGCCAGGCGTTCTCGTACCGGTCGTTGGGCGAGTTCGCGGATTTGTAGATGCGCACCAGGCCCGGGTGGTCGGGGTCGCTGCCGGCCACCGGGTGGTCCTCCAGCTCTCCGAAGCGGCGGGCAAAGGCCACGTGCTGGGTGCGGGTGATGTCCTGGTCGCGGAAGAAGAGCACCCGGTGCCGCAACAGCAGCGCGCGGATCTCGGCCAGCAGGGCCTCATCCTCCGACGCCACCCCCAGGTCCACATTGGAGAGCTCGGCGCCGATGGTGCAGGTGAGCGGCTCCACGTGGATCGAGTTCTTCAGGGCGCCGGCGCGCACCACGGCCGGTGCGCTGAGGTGGGTGGTGAACGTCATGGCGTGGTCTCCTGGTTTGGGGCTTTGTGCCGGTTGCCAGTGTCGGAAAGGCGGTTTCCCCCGGCTTGACGCTGCAGGACGGCGACTTACCATTTGACGCCAGCCTGCCCGCCCCATGCACCACCTCGTCCGCGCCGCCAGCCTCACCAATTACATCGACGTGGCGCGCGCCGCCGGGCTGGACGCCCACCGCATGCTGATGGATGCCGGCATCAGCCCCAGTGTGCTCGTCGAGCCCGACCTGAAGCTGCCCGCCGATCGCGTGGCCTGGCTGCTGGAGAAGTCCGCCAGCGCATCGGGCTTCGAGAGCTTCGGCCTGCGCATGGCCGAGTCGCGCCAGTTGTCCAACCTGGGCCCGGTGGGCCTGCTGGTGCGCGACCAGCCCACGCTGCGCGACTCCATCGCCGTGCTGCTGCGCTACCACGCGGCGCTCAACGGCTCGCTGGCCATCATGCTGGAGGAGACGGCCGGCCTGGTGGTGGTGCGCGAGGAGATCATCGTTGGCGCTGCCGTGCCGGTGCGCCAGGCCACCGAGCTGGCCATCGGGGTGTTGCTGCGCCTGATGCGCCGCATCCTGGGCGAGGACTGGCAGCCGCGCCGCGTGTGCTTCATGCACGCCCCGCCCAAGGACACCCACACGCACCTGCGCGTCTTCGGGCCCTGCGTGGAGTTCAACCACGACTTCAACGGCATTGTCTGCTCGAAGGCGGAGCTGGACGCCCGCAATGCCACCGCCGACCCGCTGATGGCCCGCTATGCCCAGCGCCTGTTGGACACCACGGTCGAACCCGAGACGCAGGGCGCCCTGGCAGAGGACGTGCGCCGCAGCGTGCTGCTGCTGCTGCCCAGCGGGCGCTGCAACATCGAGCAGGTGGCCGAGCACCTGGGCCTGGTCTGCCGCACGGTGCAGCGCCGCCTGGCCGAGCAGGGCCTGAGCTTCTCCGAGCTGGTCAACCAGCTCCGCGTGGAACTGGCCACGCGCTACGTGACCCAGAGCGACAGGCCGCTGATCGACGTGGCCGCGCTGCTGGGCTTTGCGGCGCCAAGTGCGTTTTCGCGCTGGTACCAGCGGCAGTTCGGCTGCAGCCCGACGCAGAGCCGGGCGGGGCGAGAGGCGCCCGGGAACAGGGCGATCCCCACGCGCTGACGCTCAAGCCCGGGGTGGTCCCAGGCGATGTCGACCGATGGCATGGCGCGACGATCTTACCCAGATCGACGCGTGCCCTGTCACCGGCGGCCAGGGTCGCGACCTGCCTTGTCGCGACACAGCTGCCGGCCGCAGAATTCGTCCCCATCCAGGAGGACTCCATGAACTACCGCAACCTTGGCAAGAGCGCGCTTCGCGTGTCCGAGCTTTGCCTCGGCACGATGATGTTCGCCGACCAGACCGGCCTCGACGAGGCGCGCTCCATCGTCGCCCACGCCCACGACAGCGGCGTCAATTTCATCGACACCGCCGACGTGTACTCGCGTGGCGGGTCGGAGACGATGGTGGGCCAGTTGATCGGCGACACACGCCACGATTGGGTGCTCGCCACCAAGCTGGGCAACAAGATGTCGGACCGCCCGAACGAGTCGCAGTACTCCCGGGCCTGGGTGCTGCGCGAGTGCGAAGCCAGCCTGGCACGCCTGAACACGGATGTGATCGACATCTACTACCTGCACCGCGACTACAACGGCATGGATCTCGAAGAACCGCTGCGGGCGATCGACACGCTGATTCGTGCCGGAAAGATCCGCTACTGGGGGGTGTCCAATTTCCGTGGCTGGCGGATCGCCGAGGCCGTGCACGTGGCGCGCGCGCTGGGCATGCCGGCACCCGTGGTCTGCCAGCCGTACTACAACCTGCTCAATCGGCAGCCCGAGGTCGAGATCCTGGAGGCGTGCCGGCACCACGGCATTGGCGTCGTGCCCTACAGCCCGATCGCCCGCGGCGTGTTGACCGGCAAGTACGCACCGAACACGGCGCCCGCGCTGGACACCCGGGCCGGCCGTGCGGACAGCCGGATGATGCAGACGGAGTTTCGTGAAGAGTCGCTGCGCATCGCGCAGGTCTTGCGGCAGCACTGCGAGGCCAAGGGCGTCGCGTTGGCCCATTTCGCGACGGCATGGGTGCTGGCGAACCGGGCCGTCAGTTCGGTGATCGCCGGCCCGCGCACGCTGGACCAGTGGCGCGACTATCTCGGTGCGCTGGCCTGCGAGATCACGGACGACGACGAATCGCTGGTCGACTCCCTGGTGAAACCCGGGCACCCGTCGACGCCGGGCTACAACGACCCCGCCTACCCGCTCGACGGGCGCTGACGCAAGGCGGCAGGTTGGGCCGCGTTCAATGGCAGACCAGGTCGCCCTCGATCTGGCAATCACCGCCGTCGGTGTCATGCTCGTAGCACCGGGCATCCGCAGGCTGCGCGAGGCGGCCCAGCACGTGGGTGGCGCTCGACGCGATGTCGTAGCCGCCCACCTGGCAGTGGCCCTCGCCCACCACATCGGAGGCCCGGTCCACCACCAGCGTGTTCCAGGCCGCCCCGGCCAATGCCACACGGTCGATCGGCCCGCTCTCGAGGTTGCAGCGCGCCTTCAGCGCCTGGATGCGCCGGCCACCGCCGCAGGAGAGTGCCTTGGCGCAGCCTGCGTCGCTGCCCTTCACCGCGCACTTGAAGTGCTTCTGCACGATGCGGGCGGGGTCGCAGCTGCTGGGCTGCGGCACCAGGCTGCCCGCCTGGCAAGCCATGCGCTGGGCGGCGCAGGTGGCGGCCTGCGGGTTGGCAAGGTCGAGGTCCATCGATTCACCGTCACCCAACAGCATGGGCACGCTGGCGCGCCAGAAGCAGGCGGTGGAGGGCTCGGGCGCAGCCCCCACATGGTTGTTCACGAAGGTCCCGCCGAAGCCGTCCACGGCAGGCAGGGCCGCAGGCCCGGTGGCCACGTTGTCGATGAGGTAGCTGGGTCCGGCGGCCAGGTAGACCGTCAGCGCGCCGGCATTGAAGTGGTTGCCTTTGATCGCCGTGGAGTGGGCGTGGTCCAGGTTGTCGACACTGCTGCCATAGGGGTAGCCGGCATCGGCCTCGCAGTAGCTGCGGTTGCCGTTGCGCGACGCCACCCAGATGTGCGGCCAGCCAACGACCAGGCCCGATGCGTCCTGGAAGACATTGCCCAACAGGTCGTTCTTGACCGGCTCGTTGTGGCGCACGGTGCCCGCTTCGCCACAGTTCCTGTAGATGAACACGCCGCCCTTGGGGCTGGTGGCGAAGGTGTTGCCCTCGATGCGGTTCTCGGAGGAGCCGTCCACCGCGATCACCTCGCGCCCCGGCACGGTCTCGAAGCGGTTGTTCAGGATCTGGTGCTGGCCGCTCTCGGCGTCGAGGTAGATCACCGTGGAGCGGCCCTGCCCCACGAAGCGCGAGTTCTGGATCGTCACCGCCGTGGTGCCCATGTACAGGTAGGCGGCGATGTAGCCCTCCGGATCCACCGTCAGGTTGTCGAACACGATGTGGGTGGGCGCGGCGTCGCGCATCAACTGGGTGTGGTTGGCGTTGGTGCGGGAGGAGTCGCGCACCGCGGGCGTGTTCTGCCCGCCCATGCCGGTGACGTTGATGTTGCCCTGGAGGGTGCAGTTCCTGACCGTGATGTCACGCGGCCGCTCCCAGCGGGTGTTTCCCTGGCCATCCAGATAGCTGCGGCTCTGGATGTTGATGCGGGGCAGATCGGCGTTCAGGTCGGTGTGAGAGAGCGTGGCCCCGGCACAGTCCACCGTCACCCCATTGGAGACCGCACCCTGGGTGAAATACAGCGAGCGGGTGATCACCTCGCCCGGGGTCAGTGTGAGGTCGCAGTCGATCAGCACCGCACCGTCGCCGGGCAACGGCGGCGAGCGCAGCAGGGCCAGCTTGGCGGGGCTGCAGGCCTCCACCGCCTGGGCGCCGTGCGGCACGGTCGCCAGAACCACCAGCAGCGCACCCAGCCATCCCCGCACGTTCGAGCCCTCCGTGGGGCCTGAGTCTAGCGGGTGGCAGGCGGCCGGGGTCAGGGCACCAGGATGGTGGCGCCCACGGTGGCGCGGCTCTCCAGCGCGCGGTGGGCCTCGGCGGCCTCGGCGAGCGGGAACACCTGCTGCGGCTTGCTGTGGATCTTGCCCTGCAGCACCATGTCGAAGAGCTCGTCGGCCATGGCCAGCAGGTTGGAGCGGGGCAGCGCGTAGTCCACCATCGCCGGGCGGGTGATCCACAGCGACCCCTTGGCAGCGAGCAAGGTCACGTCGAACACCACCGGGCCGGAGGTGCTGCCATTGCTGACCAGCGTGCCCTTCTTCTGCAGGCAGTCCAGCGAGCCCATGAAGGTGTCCTTGCCGACCGAGTCGAAAACCACCGGCACGCCCTTGCCGCCGGTGATCTCCTTCACTCGGTCGACGAAGCTCTCCTTGTTGTAGTTGATGACGTGGGCGCAGCCGTGCGCCTTGGCCACCTCGGCCTTCTCGTCCGAGCCCACGGTGCCGATCATCGTCACGCCCAGCGCACGCGCCCATTGCGCGGCGATCAGGCCCACACCGCCGGCGGCCGCGTGGTAGAGGATCGTGTCGCCAGCCTTCAGCGGGTAGACCTGGCGGAACAGGTACTGAGCGGTCAGGCCCTTCATGATGATCGTGGAGGCGGTGCGGTCGGAGATGCCATCCGGGATCCTGATCAGCACCTCCGCCGGCATCACCCGCGCCTCGGCGTAGGCGCCCAGGGGGCCCAGCATGTACCCCACGCGGTCGCCCGGCGCCAGGTAGGTGACGCCCTCGCCCACCGCCTCCACGACCCCCACCGCGTCGCTGCCGATGCCGTTGGGCAGCGCGGCCGGATAACGGCCGATGCGAAAGTAGATGTCGATGAAATTCACCGCGATGCCAGTGTGCCGCACGCGCACCTGGCCCGGGCCGGGCTCGCCGAGCTCGACGTCTTCGAGCCGGAGCACCTCCGGGCCACCGGTTTCGTGGAAGCGGATGGCCTTGGTCATGGGGTTCTCCTTGGGTCGGATCAGGTGGCAGTGTGCAGGATCAGAAGGCGTGCCGGATGCCCAGGTCCAGGCCGGTGGAGCCCTGGTTGGCTGCCGTCACGGCGCCATTCAGCGCGGCGTTGGCACCGTCGCTGTTGCCGATGCGGGCGTAGCTGCCGTACAGCGCGGTGCGCTTGGACAGGTGGTACACCGCGCCGATGCCGGTGCGCTTGGAGGTCCCGGCATCCACGCCGGCGGGGGTCTCGCGGCTGGCCTGGGCGTAGGAGGCTTTCAGCTCCAGTGCGCCGATGGCGTACATGCCACTGACCTGCAGGCCATGCGTGTCGAGGCTGTTGCCGCTGTTGGCGCGGTCGTACAGGCCATACAGCGTGAAGTCGCCGAACTTGTAGCGGGCGCCCACGGTGAGGCTGCTCAGGTCGTCGATGGCCGGGTTGTCGTAGCGGCCGAGGGCCACGTGGCCGGCGAAACCGCCGCCCTGGTAGCCGGCGCTGACACCGGTGTACTTGCCTGGCGCGCCCTCACCGGCGCTGACCTGCGCGTTGGCCATGAAGCCGCCGAGGCCGGCCGGCGTCAGGTAGTTCACCGCATTGTTGGCGCGGATGTTGGCGGGCTGCGCGATCTCCATCGAGCCGAACAGCACCTGCTGTGCCGCCACGCCTTGGGGGCCGAAGGCGTCGTAGGTGGCGTGCACCAGGAAGGTCGGCGTGTACACGCGTCCCAGCTGCAGCTCGCCCCAGCCGCCGGCCAGGCCGACGTAGCTCAGGCGGTTCCAGAACGCCGCCGGCGAGGCCTGCGTGCCGTTGTCGCTGTTCAGGCCATGCTCGATCAGGAAGTTGGCCTTCAGGCCGCCGCCGAGGTCCTCGGTGCCGCGAAAGCCCAGGCGGCTGCCCGCCAGGCCGCCGGTGCCGACCTGTTTGTTGTCGCTGACCGAGCCGGTGCCCATGCCGAGGTTGGTGTCCAGCACGCCATAGACGGTGACTGTGGATTGCGCCACGGCGGTGCCGCTCAGTGCGCAAAGGGCGGCCAGGGCCAGAAGGTGTCGGTTCATCGAGTGCGTCTCCAGGTGGTTGCCGGGGTTCGCCCGCACGGGGCGGGTGCCGGTGTGGCCATTGTTGGAACTCGGGTGCCCCGGCGATTGGCAAACCGCGACGGCGGCTTTCCCATTGGCGACATGGGATTGTGGCGGGCACGGCTACCGTGCCAACGGCGCCACGCCTGTCGATCCCCCCGGTGTGTTGTTGCCCTAAACTGGTGGCGCGAAGTCGCGTGGTGGGGCGGGGTGTCGATGGCGAGAAGTTGGGTACCGGTGTCCGTGCTGCTCGCCCTGGCCTGCGTGCAGGCGGCGGCGGCGCCGATGTTGCGCGTGCTGGCGTGGCCCGGCTATGCAGAGCCCGAGGTCGTGCTCGAGTTCGAGTCCAGGACGGGCGCTCGTGTCGAACTGACGGTGATCGACACCGACGAATCGATGTGGCAGAAGCTCAACGCCAACGGGGGCACCGATTTCGACGTGTTCGCGGTGAACGTCGCCGAGTTGCAGCGCTACATCCGGGCCCAGTTGGTGCGGCCGGTGGATCCCGCTCTGATCCCGGCCATCCGGACACAGCAACCGCGCTTCCGGCAGCGCACCGCGATTCCGGGGCTGGTGCACACGGCCGGTGGCGTGGCGCAAAGTTACGCGATCCCGTTCACCTACTCCGAGATGGGCCTGATCTACGACAAGCGCCAGGTCAGCTCCCCCCCGGTCTCGATCGCGGCGCTGTGGGACAAGCGCTACCAGGGCAAGGTGCTGGCCTACAGTGGGGGCACGCACAACTTTTCGCTCGCCGCCCAGATGCTCGGGGCGCCGTCGCCGTTCAAGATCGAGGCGGCCATGTGGCCGCGCGCAGTGGATGCCCTGATCGATCTGCGGCGCAACGCGCTGGGCTTCTACAACCAGCCCGAGGAGTCGATCGAGCTCTTCCGGCGCCACGGCGCGGCGCTGATGTACGCCAACTACGGAACGCAGCAGCTGCATCTGCTGAAGGCCCAGGGGGTCGATGCGGGCTATGTGGTTCCGCGCGAAGGCGCTCTGGCGTGGCTCGACTGCTGGGCCATCACACGCCATGCCCGTGACCCCGGGCTGGCCCATGCCTGGATCGACATGCTGCTGGGCGAACAGGCAAGCCGCTTGCTGGTCCAGCGCCAGGGGCTGGCCAACACCACCAGCGAATCGGATTCGAGCCGGCCCGAGGTGCGCCTACTCTGGCTTGAACCGGTCGAAGACGCCGGTCGGCGGGAGTCCTTGTGGGCGCGCATTCGGTCCGGTGATCGCGCGTCGCGGGTGCTGGCGCCATGAAGCTGCCGCTGGGCATCGCCTGGCGCATCGGGCTCGCGCTGGCCTGCGTGGGCGTCCTGGCGGCCGCCCTGACCGGTTACTACGGCTACTCGGCCAGCCGCGCCATGCTGATCGCCGGCGCCGAGGAGCGCCTGCAGACAGCCACCCGGGTCCTGGTTCGGCAGCTGGCCGTGGGCCTGAACGGAACCGCGCGCGATGTGCGAATGCTGGCCGATCACCCGCAGTCTGCGCGCCTGCTCGCCCGCGCCGACCCGCGAGCACAGGAGATCACCGAGGACAACGTGGCCCTGCTGTTCGAACGCCTTCTGGACACCCATCCCGAGTACTTCCAGATGCGCCTGATCGACGTGACCGACCATGGGCTGGAGCGCATCCGTGTCGATCGTGACGAGGCCGGCCTGGTGCGCGTGCGTGGCGACGACCTGCAGGAGAAGGGCCACTACCCGTATGTGTTCGAGACGATTCGGCTGCCCGCCGGCTCGGTGTACATGTCGCGTCCGGCCATCAACCACGAGGTGGGTGCCCATGCGGGTCTCGGCAAACCCTCGCTGCAAGTGGCAGCGCCCGTGCACGATGCGACCGGGCGGGTGCGTGGGGTCGTCGTCATCAACCTCGACCTGAACGGCCTGTTTGCCCAGTTGGCCGCCGACCTGCCACCCGGCTTGCAGCTGTACCTGACCAACAGCGCTGGCGATTTCCTGGTCCACCCGGATCCCGCCAAGGCCTTCGCCTTCGATCGCGGGCGCGTGGCCCGGCTGCAGGACGCCTTCCCCGCCGCGCTCGCGATGACACGCGAGGGCAAGGAGCGGCAGGACGAGCTGGTCACCACGGCGTCGGTGGCAGGCCAGGGCGCGGTGGTGGCGGCCTTCTTGCGCCAGCCGCTCGGCGAACTGCAGCGCGACGACGAGTTCATCCTCGGGCTGGCCCAGCCGCTGAGCGTGGTGCTCCAGGAGAGCGAGCAACTCGGTGCGGCCAGCGCCCGCATCGTCGTGGCGTTCAGCGCGCTGGCCGTGTTGCTGGCAGCCCTGCTGGCGCGGGCCCTGACCCGGCCCCTGAACCAGATGGTCGATGCGGTGCGGCGCATGGCCGACGGCGCTGCTGGCGGCCGCCTGCCCAGCGCACGCCAGGACGAGATCGGCCTGCTGGCGCGCAGCATCGAGAACATGCAGCAGCAGATCCGCGCGCAGTTCGCCACGCTGGAGCAAAAGCAGGGCGAGCTCGACAGGCTGGCCAGCCACGACAGCCTGACGGGGCTGCACAACCGGCGTTTCTTTCTCGATCGGCTCGACCACGCGCTGGCGCATGCCAAACGCACCAACGGGCAGCTGGCGCTGCTGTTCATCGACCTCGACCACTTCAAGACCATCAACGACGAACTGGGCCATGCCGCGGGCGACCATGTGCTGCGCACCTTGGCGCAGCGCCTGAAGCATGTGGTGCGCGAGGTCGACACCGTCGCGCGCATCGGTGGCGACGAGTTCATCGTCCTGCTCGACGAGATCGCCGACATCGATGGGGTCACGCGCGTCGCGCACAAGGTGCTCGACGTACTGCTGCAGCCGGTGCGCCGTGGCGACGCGGATCTGGTGCTCGGGGCCAGCATCGGCGCCAGCCGCTACCCCAGCGACGGTACCGGTACCACCGAGTTGATCGCCGCCGCCGACCAAGCGATGTACCGCGCCAAATCGAGTGGGCGCAGGCGGATCTGCCTGGCGAGCGACGGCGATGCCACCGGCAGCGTGCCGGCGACCGTCAGCTGATCGCCCTCACCCCAGCCACCACAGCCAGCCCAGCACCAACCCCGCCAGGAAGACCGTCTCGCCGGCCATCAACAGCACCGGCTTCAAGCCCACGGTGGCCAGGTCGCGCAACTGGGTCTTCATGCCGATGGCGGCGATGGCCGCCACCAGGCAGGCACGGGAGAGTTCGCTGGCACCGGCCTGGATGGCGGGTGGCACGATGCCGGTGCTGTTGACCGCGACCAGCAGCGCGAATGCGACGGCGAAACCAGGCAGCAGCGGCGGGCGCGGGCCGTCGGTGGCGCCACGTGCGCGCGTCATCGCAGCGGCCAGCATGATCACCGGCAGCAGCATGGCCACCCGTGTGAGCTTGACCAGCGTGGCCACGTCGCCGGTCTCGTGCGAGAGGCTGTAGCCGGCCCCCACCACCTGGGCCACGTCGTGGATGGTGGCACCCAGGAAGACGCCGGCGGCGTGGTCGGACAGGCCCAGGGCTCGGGCCAGCATCGGGTAGGCGATCATGGCCAACGTGGAAAGTGCGCTGACACCGATCACCGTGAACAGCGTGGCGCGCTCCTTCTGCGGGTGTACCGGCAAGGCGGCCGAGAGCGCCAGCGCCGCGGAGGCGCCGCAGATCGCCGTGGCACCGCCGGTGAGCAGGCCGAACAAGGTCTGGAAGCCGAGCGCGCGGGCCACCAGCATCGACAGGGCAATGGTCAGCACCACCGACACCACCACCAGCGCCAACGGCTCCCAGCCCAGCGCCAGAACCTGGCCGCCGGTGATGCGCAGGCCCAGCAGCGCGATGCCGACGCGCAACACCTGGCGCGCTCCGAACTCGATGCCTGCCGCGCAAGCGCCCTCGCCCGACAGGAAGTTCATCGCCAGGCCGAGCAGCAGAGCGAACAGCATCACCGGCGCCCCGTAGTGCTGCGCCAGGAAGCTGGCCGCCGCAGCCACCACGCCGCAGGCCATCAACCCGGGGAAGTGTGTGCGGGCCCATCCAGGCCACCGGGTCAGCATGGCGGCGTCCATCGCGGCGCGCTCCGGCTCAGTCCGGTTTGAAGTTGATGGACTTCAGCAAGGATCCCTGGCGCTCGTAGGCGGTGCGCAGCGACCTGGCCAGGTCCTCGCTGGTGGCGGAGGCCACGCCAGACTCCATGCCCAGGCTGCTCAAGCGCTCGCGCACCACCGGCGCCTGCATGGCCTTGTGCGCGAGCTCGCGCAGCCTCGCCTGTACGGCGGCCGGCACCTCCGGCGACACCCACAGGGCGACCCAGGCCACGGTGGTCATCGCCGGGTAGCCCAGTTCTTCGAAGGTGGGCACCTCGGGCAACGCCGCCAGGCGCTGCGGGGTGGTCACGGCATACGCCTTGACTTTCCCCGCCTTGATCATCGGCACCGAGGTGGCCGGGCCGTCGAACATGAACTGCACGTGGCCGCCGATCAGGTCCTGCAGCGCAGGCGGCGAACCCTTGTAGCCGACATGGCTCATGTCCAGCCCGGCCAGGCCGTTGAACTCCACGCCCAGCGTGTGCGAGATGGTGCCGGTGGTGTAGGAGGCCACGCTGATCTTGCCGGGGTTGGCCTTGATGTGGCCCACGGCCTCCTTCAGCGTCGTGGCCGGAACCTGAGGCGCGCCGACGAACACCAGGCCGCTGCGCGTCAGCTGCGCGATGGGCTTGATGTCCTTGAAGGGGTCGTAGCGCGGCTTGGCCAGGTGCGGGATCTCGCTGACGATGCCACTGATGTGCACCATCACGGTGTGCCCGTCGTGCGGCGCACCGAGCAGCTCGTTGACGCCCAGCATGCCCACCGCGCCGGCCTTGTTGTCGACGATCACCGGTTGGCCGCCCAGCATCGGTTGCATCGAATCCGCCAGCAGGCGGGCCACCACATCCAGCGTGCCACCGGGCGGGGCCGGCACGATGACGCGCAGCGGCTTGTCGGGGAAGGTCTGGGCACTGGCGGTGGCCACGGCGGCGCACCACAGCACGCCGCCCAGGGCGCGGGCGATTCGGGTGGTCAGGGAGCTGCGGTTCATGTCTGTCTCCGGGGTCTTGTGGGTTCGGTTCGGCTTCAGGCGGCGCGGCGCAGCGGGTTGCCGCGCTGGCCCGGCTGGCGGTTGGGCGCGTAGCCCAGCGCGGCCAGGGTTTCGTCGGCATCGCGGTACTGGGTGCCGATCTTGTAGATGGCGCGTGCTTCCTGGCCGTTGGCCACTTCGCGGCCCAGCTCACGGGCGATGCGCACCGTCTGCTCGATCTGCTGCACCGAGCCCATGCGCTCGCCCTTGCGGCCCCAGAGGTTGTCCTCGATGCCCACGCGGGCATGCAGGCCCATCGCGATGGCCATGGTGTTCACCGGCAACACATTGCGCATGATGCTCTCCAGGGTCAGGCAAGCGCCGTCCGGGACGCGGCGGATGAACTCCATCATGTTGTAGGGGTTCGGGCCATCGAAGCCGCCGCCGATCGCCACCCAGGTCAGGTTGAACGGGCCGGTGAAGACCCCACGGCGGATCAGCCGCTCGACGGTCTCGAGCTGGGCCACGTTGGCAAGCTGGAAGTGCGGCTGGATGCCGGCGGCCTGCAGGCGGCGCAGGTGCTCCTCGACCCAGCCGGGGCCGGCCGGCACGGTCATTTCCCGGTAGGCCTGGTAGACGGCCGGCCGCTGGAAGGAGGTGCCGGCGTAGTCGTCCTCGCTCATCAGCTCCACCACGTTCATCTGGTTGGTGTTGATGGCGATGGTGACCTGGTCGGGTTGGGGGGTCAGCTCGGCGAGCATGTGGCGGGCGTCGTCCGACAGCCACTTGGCATCGGCGCCCTCGCCTTCGGGCGAGAACGAGATCGAGCCGCCGACCTGCACGATCATGTCCGGCACGGCCGCCTTGACGCCGGCGATCAGCTCGTTGAACTTGGACAAGCGCTTGCTGCCCTTGCCGTCCAGCTCGCGCACATGCAGGTGCAGCACGGTGGCGCCGGCGTTGTAGCAGTCCACCGCCTTCTGGACCTGCTCTTCCATCGTCACCGCGATGTCTTCCGGAAAATCCGCCGGCTCCCATTCGGGGCCATAGGGCGCGACGGTGATGACCAGCTTCTCCTGGTTCTCGGGCAGCAGGGAATCGTCGAGGAAGTTCATGCGGGTCTCCGGTCGAAAGGGCAGGTCACTGGCAGGGATGCGGGGCCAGTGGGCATGTCGACATTGTTCGAAACCCCGGCCCGCCGCGATGTGCGAGGGGCGACCGCGACTTGACCATTCGCGCCAGCCGGTAGCGGGCCAATAATCGGGCATGCGCTGCCCGCCCGCCTCACCCGTGTCGCTGCATGCCGGCCTCGGCGCTGCGCTCCTGCCCTGTCTGCTCGCGGCCTGCCATGCGCCACCGCCCAGCGGCTGGTCCGGCTACGCCGAGGGCGAGGACATCTACATCGCCGCGCCAGTGGCCGGGCGGCTGGCACGGCTGTCGGTGCAGGCTGGGCAGACGGTCGCCGCGGGCACGCCGCTGTTTGCGCTGGAGGCGACCACCGAGCAGGCCGCACGCGCCGAGGCCGATGCCCGTGTGCTGGCCGCCCAGGCCCAGGCCAGCAACACCACCAAGGGCCGGCGGGCCGACGAGATCTCGGTGACCCGCGCCCAGCTCGCCCAGGCCCGTGCCCAGGCCGAGCGGGCCGACGCCGAGCTGAAGCGCCAGCAGGCGCTGGTGGCGCAGGAGTTCATCTCCCGCTCGCGCCTGGACGATGCCGCCACCGCCGTGGCCCAGGCGAAGGCCCGGGTCGCCGAACTCGAAGCCGCCTTGCGGGTGGCCGGCTTGCCGGCCCGCGCCGACGAGCGCGCCAGCGCCGAGGCGCTGGCCGAGAGTGCCCGCCAGGCCCAGCGGCAGCTGCAATGGCGCGAACAGGAAACCCAGCAGGCCGCACCGGCGGCGGGCCTGGTGCGCGACACCTTCTGGCGCGTCGGCGAGTACGTGCCGGCCGGCCAACCGGTCCTGGCGCTGCTGCCGCCTGCCGCGCGCAAGGCGCGCTTCTTCGTGCCCGAGGCCGAGGTGGGCGGCCTGGCTGCTGGGCAGGCGGTGACGCTGCACTGCGACGGCTGCGGCGCCCCCATCGCCGCCCGCATCAGCCGCATCGCCACACAGGCCGAGTACACGCCGCCGGTGATCTATTCCAACACCCAGCGCACGCGGATGGTGTTCATGGTCGAGGCACGGCCCGCGCCAGAAGACGCGCCGCGGCTGCACCCGGGCCAGCCGCTGGACGTCCGGCGCGCGCCATGACTGGGATGGCCATCGACGTCCGTGGCCTGACCAAGCGCTACGACGGCCGCGCGGTGGTCGACGACGTGGCACTGCAGATCGCACCCGGCCGCATCTGCGGCTTCCTCGGCCCCAACGGCAGCGGCAAGACCACCACCATCCGCATGCTCTGCGGGCTGCTGACGCCGGATGCCGGCGAGGGCACCTGCCTGGGGCTGGATCTGAAGCGCGAGGGCCGGCTGATCAAGCGCCAGGTCGGCTACATGACCCAGAAGTTCGGGCTGTACGAGGACCTGTCGATCCGCCAGAACCTGGATTTCGTGGCCCGCCTGTTCGAGCTGCCGGAGCGGCCGCGTCGGGTCGACGAAGCCCTGCAGCGGCTGGGACTGGCGAGCCGCCAGCAGCAGCTCGCCGGCTCGCTCTCCGGCGGCTGGAAGCAGCGGCTGGCGCTGGCCGCCTGCCTGCTTCACGAGCCGCGCCTGCTGCTGCTGGACGAACCCACCGCCGGCGTCGACCCCAAGGCCCGGCGCGAGTTCTGGGACGAGATCCACCGGCTGGCGGCCGAGGGCATCACCGTGCTGGTCTCGACCCACTACATGGACGAGGCCGAGCGCTGCCACGAACTCGCCTACATCGCCTACGGCCGCCTGCTGGCACGCGGCACCGAGGCGCAGATCATCCAGCAGGCGGCGCTCACCGTCTGGTCGGCGCAGACCGACGCGGCGCCCGAGGCCCTGACCGCCCTGCTGGCCCCGCTGAAGGCCGCGCCCGGCGTGCTCAGCGTGGCCTCCTTCGGCAGCGCGGTGCACGTGGCGGCACAGGACGCCGCGGCCTTGGCTGCCGCCATCGCGCCGTACCGCGAACAACCCCACCTGCGCTGGACCCAGGCCGAGCCGAACCTGGAGGATGTCTTCATCAGCCTGATCGGCCAGGCGCCCGACAACGTCACCGGCGGGAAGCCGTCATGACCCTCGGTTTCTCCTGGGCCCGCACCTTCGCGGTCTTCCTGAAGGAGTTCCAGCAGATGCTGCGGGACCGGCCGACCTTCGCGATGGCCGTCGGCGTGCCCATCCTCCAGCTGGTGCTGTTCGGCTATGCGATCAACACCGATCCCAAGGGCCTGCCGACCGCGCTGGTCAGCCACGACGCCGGCCCCATCGCCCGCAGCCTGGTGGTGAGCCTGCAGAACACCGGCTACTTCCACATCACCCACCAGCCGGCCAGCGAGGCCGAGGGCGATGCGCTGATCGAGCGCGGCGAGGTGCAGTTCATGGTCGCCATCCCGCCGGATTTCTCGCGTCGGCTGCTGCGCGGCGAGAAGCCCGCGCTGCTCGTCAGCGTGGACGCCACCGACCCCTCGGCCGCCAGCAACGCCATCGCCGCACTGGGCCAGCTCGCACCGGTGGCCTTGCGGCACGACCTCACCGGCCCGCTGAGCCGCCTGCAGCCCGGCAGCGCGCCGTTCGAGCTGCGCATCCACCGCCGCTACAACCCCGAGGGCCTGTCGCGCTACAACATCGTGCCCGGGCTGATCGGCA
>JADMKA010000204.1 GCA_018780145.1 Vitreoscilla sp.
AGTTGCGCACGTCGTGGTGCACGAAGTACTCGGCGATGTCGCCCATCACCTTCAGGCTGAACTCGGTCGAGAAGATGCAGGTGTTCTGGCCCTGGTCCTCCTTGAGGATGTCGGCCTGCACCGTGCCGCGCACATTGGCCAACACCCACTCGCGGATCTTGCTGGCCTCGGTGTCGGTGGGCTCGCGGGCATTGTCGGCGCGGAACTTGTCGAGCTGCTGGTCGACGGCAGTGTTCATGAACATCGCCAGGATGGTGGGTGCCGGGCCGTTGATGGTCATCGAGACCGAGGTGGTCGGGCTGCACAGGTCGAAGCCCGAGTACAGCACCTTCATGTCGTCCAGCGTGGCGATGCTGACGCCCGAGTTGCCCACCTTGCCGTAGATGTCCGGCCGCGGGGCCGGGTCCGCTCCATAGAGCGTCACCGAGTCGAAGGCGGTGGACAGGCGCTTGGCGGGCAGGCCCTCGCTGACGAGCTTGAAGCGGCGGTTGGTGCGGAAGGCATCGCCTTCGCCGGCGAACATGCGGGTCGGGTCCTCGCCTTCGCGCTTGAAGGCGAAGACGCCGGCGGTGTAGGGGAAGCTGCCGGGCACGTTGTCCAGCATCAGCCACTTGAGGATTTCGCCGTGGTCCTCGAACTGCGGCAGGGCCACCTTGCGGATCTTGCTGCCCGACAGCGTGGTGTGCACGAGCCGGGTGCGCAATTCCTTGTCACGGATCTTCACCACGTAGTCGTCGCCGGCGTAGGCCTTCTGCATGTCCGGCCACTGCGCCAGCAGGCGCCTGGCGTCCACGTCCAGACGGCCTTCGCGCAGCGTGGCCTGCTCGGCCAGTGCATCGCGGGCGCGGTGCTTCTCGGGGATGGCTTCGTACAGCATGCGGCTGGATTCACGCAGCTGCTGGATCTCGCGCGCCAGCCGGGCCTGCGCGCGAGCGCGGGCCTTGTAGCCGCGCACCGAGTCGCTGATCTCGGCGAGGTAACGCACCCGTGCCGGCGGCACGATGGGTGTCTGGTGGGTGCTGTGGCGGGTGGCCACCAGCGGGATGCGGCCTTCCTGCAGCGGCAGGCCGGCAGCACCCAGGCGGGCCTTCAGCGCCTGGTAGAGCGCGGTCACCCCGTCGTCGTTGAAGCGGCTGGCCATGGTGCCGTAGACCGGCATCTGGTCCGGCATCACGGTGAAGGCCTCGCGGTTGCGCTGCACCTGCTTGGCAACGTCGCGCAGCGCGTCGGCCGCGCCCTTGCGGTCGAACTTGTTGATCGCCACGAACTCGGCGAAATCCAGCATGTCGATCTTTTCGAGCTGGCTGGCGGCGCCGAACTCCGGCGTCATCACGTACATCGGCACGTCCACCAGCGGCACGATGGCGGCGTCGCCCTGGCCGATGCCCGAGGTCTCGACGATCACCAGGTCGAAGCCGGCGGCCCGGCAGGCCGCGATCACGTCGGGCAACGCGGCCGAGACCTCGCTGCCGGTGTCGCGCGTGGCCAGGCTGCGCATGTAGACGCGGGAACCCTGGCTCCACGGCCCGATGGCGTTCATGCGGATGCGGTCGCCCAGCAGCGCGCCGCCGCTCTTGCGGCGAGACGGGTCGATCGAGATCACGGCCATCCGCAGGCTGTCGTCCTGGTCCAGCCGGAAGCGGCGGATCAGTTCGTCGGTGAGGCTGGACTTGCCGGCACCGCCAGTGCCGGTGATGCCCAGCACCGGGGCTGGATGGGCCTTGGCGGCCTCGTGCACGGCGGCCACCAGGGCCAGGTCGGCACGGTTGTTTTCCAGCGCGGTGATGAGCTGGGCCAGCGAGCGCCAGGCCGCTTCGGTGTGGCCCTGGATGGCGGCCAGGTCCTTCGGCGCGTGCACCGTCAGGTCGGCGTCGGCGCGCATCAGCATCTCGCCGATCATGCCGGCCAGCCCCATGCGCTGGCCGTCTTCCGGGCTGTAGATGCGCACGCCCTGCTCGGCCAGCGCGCGGATCTCGGCGGGCACGATCACCCCGCCGCCGCCGCCGAAGACCTGGATGTGCTCGCCGCCGCGGGCGCGCAGCAACTCGACCATGTAGCCGAAGTACTCGGTGTGCCCGCCCTGGTAGCTGGAGACGGCGATGCCTTGCGCATCCTCCTGCAGTGCGGCGGTGACCACCTCGTCTACCGAGCGGTTGTGGCCCAGGTGGATCACCTCGGCACCCATGCCCTGCAGGATGCGCCGCATGATGTTGATGGCGGCGTCATGGCCGTCGAACAGGCTGGCGGCCGTGACGAAGCGCACCTTGTGCGCAGGGCGGTAGTTGGCCAGGGCTTTGGCTTCGGCAGACAGGTCGGTCATGGCGGGCTCGTCGTCAAGGGCTTGGGCGGTGGATTTGGTTGACGTTTACGTTAACGTCAATTGCGAATGATGCCATCAAAGGGCTCCCGGCAGTCTGACAACCACGGTCTCACTGGGATCGGGGTTTTCCCCTGGCTTGCCCGGCGTGCGTGACACGCACTGTTACCCTGCGGCCCCATGAGCTTCCTGGCCATCGACATCGGCAACACCCGGCTGAAGTGGGCGCACTATGCATCGCCGCAGCCCGGCGCCGCGCTGCTGGCGCATGGGGCCGTGTTCCTGGAGACCATCGACGAGCTGGCCGAGAAGGAGTGGAGCGAGCTCGTGCCGCCACGCAGCATGCTCGGCTGCGTGGTGGCCGGTGAGGCGGTGCGCCGGCGTGTCGAGGAGCAGCTGGAGCTGTGGGACCTGTCACCGCGCTGGGTGGTGTCGTCGCCGCACGAGGCGGGTGTGGTCAACGGCTACGACCACCCCGCTCGCCTGGGCGCGGACCGCTGGGTGGCGATGATCGGCGCGCGCGGCCATGTGCTGGCGCGCGGCCCGGCCCGGCCGGTGCTGGTGGTGATGATCGGCACGGCCGTCACCGTCGACGCGATCGACACCGATGGCCGCTTTCTCGGCGGCCTGATCCTGCCCGGCCACGGCATCATGCTGCGGGCGCTTGAAAGCGGCACCGCCGGCCTGCGTGTGCCCACCGGCGAGGTGATGCGCTTCCCGGCCAACACCTCGGATGCCTTGACCAGTGGCGGCACCTACGCCATCACCGGCGCCATCGAGCGCATGCACCGGCACCTGGCCGAGCGCTGCGGCCAGCCGCCGGTGATGCTGGTGACCGGCGGCGCCGGCTGGAAGGTGGCACCGCACCTCGACCTGGAACACGAGCTGATCGAGACGCTGATCTTCGACGGTCTCCTGCACATCCAGTCACATCGCCTGGCCCTCTGACTTTCCCGGCAGCGCCTCCCGCAGGGAAGCCAGCTCGGCGCGCACCGCCGCCATCTCGCGCCGCATGTCGTGCAGGATCTCGCGCTCGATGCGCCGCTCCTCGGTTTCGACCCAGCGGGCGGCCAGCGCCGCCGTGACGAGGCTCAGCACGCCGTAGCCCAGCAACACCACGAAGACGGCAAAGATGCGCGATGCCGCGGTGGTGGGCACCAGGTCGCCGTAGCCCACGGTGGCGGCGGTGGTGAAGGCCAGCCACAAGCCGCGGGGCAGATCCGGCGTGGTCGGCTCCAGCCACCAGAAGCCCACGCCGCAGGCGCCCAGCACCAGGGCCGACAAGCCGATCAGGTAGCTCAGGCCTCCCCGCGTGATCAGGTGCTGCATGGTCCAGACCATGCGGAGCAGCGTCAGGAAGGCCACCGCGAGCCTGAAGGCCAGCACCGGCATCGAGCCGCTGCTCGGTGGCAGCACGGCGGACAAGGCCAGCCCGGCAGTCAGCAGCAGGTCTGCCGGGTTGGCGACCAGGTGGCCGACGCCCCGGGTCGAGCGAGCGCTGACATGCGCGAGCGACAGAGCCAGCATGGCGGCAGCGGTGAGGTAGGCTGCAGCGGCGTACCGCGGCGGCGTCTGCTCCAGCAACTCGAGGTAGAAGGCCGGAATGGTGGCCAGCAGGGCCAGCATCAGCGGCCAGCGCCAGCGCCGCTCGGCGAGTGCGGCCCGTGGGTTCTCGCGCGGTGCACCGGCGAGGCCCCAACGCGCAGGAGCGCGCACGAAGGTGTGGGTATCCAGGGTCAGGCGGCGCCAGTTCATCCGCTCAGACTAGCGCCCACCGCACCGTGGGGCTTGACCGGCCTCAAGCCCTGGCCGGGTTCACAGGATGTAGCGCGACAGGTCCTCGTTGCGGGCCAGCTCGCCGAGCTTGGCCGACACGGCGTCGGCGTCGATCGTCACGGTCTGCCCGGCGCGCTGCGGAGCGTCGAAGCTCACGTCGTCGAGCAGGCGCTCCAGCACGGTCGCCAGGCGGCGCGCGCCGATGTTCTCGGTGCGCTCGTTGACCTCGAAGGCGATCTCCGCAAGCCGGCGGATCGCGTCCGGGCGGATCTCCAGTGTCACGCCCTCGGTGGCCAGCAGGGCCTGGTACTGCTGGATCAGGTTGGCGTGGGTGCTGGCCAGGATGGCCTCGAAATCCGCCACCGACAAGGCCTGCAGTTCGACGCGGATCGGGAAGCGCCCCTGCAGCTCGGGGATCAGGTCGCTCGGTTTGGCCAGGTGGAAGGCGCCGGAGGCGATGAACAGGATGTGGTCGGTGCGCACCATGCCGTACTTGGTGGTCACGGTGGTGCCCTCGACCAGCGGCAGCAGGTCACGTTGCACCCCTTGGCGAGACACCTCGGCGCCCTGCGCGCTGCCGCGCGAGGCGACCTTGTCGATCTCGTCGATGAAGACGATGCCGTTCTGCTCGGCG
>JADMKA010000010.1 GCA_018780145.1 Vitreoscilla sp.
GCACCTCGGTGGTCCAGACCCACATGACCAACTCGCGCCTGACCGACCCCGAGGTACTGGAGTTCCGCTTCCCCGTGCGGCTGGAGTCCTACGCCATCCGCGCCGGCTCGGGTGGGGCAGGGCGCTGGCACGGCGGCGATGGCGGCACCCGCCGCGTTCGCTTCATGGCGGACATGACGGCCTCCATCCTCAGCAACGGCCGCCAGCGCGGGGCCTTTGGCCTGGCCGGCGGCAGGCCGGGCGCGGTGGGGCTGAACCGGGTGGAGCGCGCCGATGGCACGGTGGAGAATCTGGGTCACCTGGGCTCGGCCGAGATGCGGCCGGGCGATGTGTTCGTGATCGAGACCCCGGGAGGCGGTGGCTATGGAGAGCCCGATTGGCATGGTTGAGCCGACCTGGCTGGTCACCGGCTTTGAACCCTTCGACGGTGAGCCGGTGAACCCGAGCTGGGAGGTCGCGCAGGCCCTGCATGGCGCGCCGATGGCCGGCGGGCGTGTGGTGGCTCGCCAGTTGCCTTGCCGCTTCGGGGCGGCACGCGAGGCGATGCAGGGCCTGCTGGCAGAGTGGCAGCCCGACTGCGTGCTGGCGCTGGGCCAGGCAGCGGGTCGCACCGATTTCTCCATCGAGCGCATCGCCATCAACCTGGACGATGCACGCATCGCCGACAACGCCGGCGCCAGGCCGATCGACCAACCGGTGATACCGGGCGGGCCTGCCGCCTACTTCGCCACGCTGCCGATCAAGGCCATGGTCACCGGGCTTCGGGCGGCGGGGTTGCCGGCCTCGGTCTCGCACAGTGCCGGCACCTTCGTCTGCAACCATGTCTTCTACGCCTTGATGCATGGGCTTCGCGAGCAAACCCGGGTGCGGGCCGGTTTCATGCACCTGCCGTTGCTGCCGGCCCAGGCGTCGCGGCACCCGGGGCAGGCCTGCATGCCCCTGCCGCTGATGATCGAGGGCGTGCGCCAGGCACTCCGCATCGCCGCCAGCCACCAGGGCGTGGATCTGGCCTGGAGCGACGGGCAGATCGCCTGACTTGGGACACCCGGTGCCGCATCCTCCTGATTGAGGAAGTTTGATGCGCACTCCGGTGAAACACGATTGCCGGCTGCTGGGCGCCCGCCGACACTCCGGCCGCTGGCGATGTTTGCCGGCGCTGCACATTCACACGGAGGAGTCCCCATGAACATGCCATCTCGTCGCCGCATTTGGGCGGCAGCGGCGTTCACCGCTGCTGGTCTGATCGGCTTGGCGACGTCGGCTGCCGCCAAGGAAGTGGCCTACTACACACCGTCCGATGGCAGCGACAGCGCCTACCTGATCGATTGGGCCAAGAGCAAGGCCCGGGTCGTCAACGGCGTCGGTGCACAAAAGGGGGTGGTGACCGGCGACTCGGCGCAACGCGTGGTCACCCTGAACAGCCCGTTTAGCATCCTCAATGACGCGTTCGACTCCTGCGACATAGGCATCCAGCAGCGCAGGGACACGAACCAGGTCGTGGTGCGCGAAGGCGGCAAGACCGCCCAGATCATCGAGATCGGCACCTTCACCAACCTCGGCGGTTGCGAGGACGGCCTGGTGACCCCCTTCGGCTCGCCGACCGATGAAGGTGTGACCCATCTGCAGGTCGCCATGGCCAAGCGCCCGCCAGTGACCGATCTCATTCCCGGTGCGGTGATGGCTGGCTTCAGCGAGGATGCGCAGTTGCCGGGTGAGTTCCAGGTGGCGCAGGACCTGGCCGTCATGCAGGCCGGGTCGCTGCTGTTCCAGACCACCGGAAACGCCGTGCCGGCGAGCCTCAGCCCGGACAAATGGTTGCTGTTGGCCTTGCCCTTCGAGCAACGCGGCTACACCCGGCTGTCGGTTGACGCCAAGACCGGCGGCGAGCACTGGCTCCGGGCCGTCTGGGCGAACGGCCAGACCCAGCGGGTTCACGAGGCGCTGCTGGTCAAACCGGTGGGTGGTGCCAGCTTCGGCTCGGTCAAGCAGGCCTCGCGCATGTGGGAGTCCGGGCTGTTCTCTGGCACCCGCACGCCCTTCTACCTGTACCTCTACCAGGACGGGAACGGCGAACGGGTGTCCAAGAACCTGGACGCGGGAACCGAGACCCGCACGCCCATGACCTGGGTCTTCGCCGGCAACGACATCGTGCAGACCCGTTCCCTGGGAGGCGGCTACTACCGAGGGGACCGCACCTGGCAGCCCTTGCGCGATGTCGGCACCTATGACGAGTGGGTGATGGAGTCCGAAATGCTGACCGATCCGGACGGCGTGGTCACAACCCTCATCAAGCCGCGCGTCAACCTCTACGTGGACACCGGCAAGGCGGTTCCGCCGGCACGCCGCTGAGCCACTCAGCGGTCCGGCGCCTGGCCGGGGCTGTCGCTGTCGCGATAGCCCCGCCACGGGCCCATGGCCGCCTTCATCAAGGCCATCTGGCGCACGAAGCGCGGGCAGGCGGCGCAGATGGCCAGGTGCAGGCGCAGGCGCAGGCGGTCGGCCCAGGGCAGGGCAGTGTCCTGCCCCTGCAGCACCAGGTGCGTCGCTTCCTTGCAGTTGATCATCCAGCTCATGTCGGGCCTCCGGTGCTGCCGAGGGGAGTGAACCAGCCCGCCTGCAGGCATTCCCGCAAGCGCAGCCGGGCTCGGTGCAGCAACACCCACAGGTTGGTCGAGGTGATCGCCAGTTCCTTGCAGATTTCGTCAGTTTCCAGCTCCAGCCACTCGCGCATCATGAACACGCGGCCCTGCGCGGCAGGCAGTTTCTCGACGCAGGCATCGAGCACGGCCAGGAACTGTCGCTGGCCCAACAGGGTCTCGGGTTGATCTCCCCAATCCGCCGGCTTGTCGCGCCAGTGGCCTGTCTCGTCGAAGAGCAGGGCGTCGAGATCCTCGCTGTCGTCGCGGTCGAGCACGGTGGCTTCGCGGGCCTGGCGCCGCAGCTGGTCGATCAGCTTGTGCTTCAGGATGCCGACCAGCCAGGTCTTCAGCTGAGAGCCGCCGGCAAAGGCCTGCGGCCGCTCCAGCGCGGCGAGCAAGGTGTCGGACACTGCATCCTCGGCCCAGGCATCATTGCGCAACTGGCTGCGCGCGTAGCGCAGCAGTTGCGGTCGCAAGGCCTGTACCTGCTGGGCAAAGTCGGTCATGCCGGTGTCGCGAGTGATCGAAGCGCGCAGTGTAAGGAATCATCGGCCCCACCGACCGATGCCTGTCCCGACATCATCCACCCTCGTTTCAAGGAGACTTCCACATGAGTTCACAACGCCAGATCGCCGCCTCCGCCCTGGCCGCCGTGTTTGCCCTGGGCCTGGCCAGCACCAGCGTGCATGCGCAGGAGAAGGCCAAGGAGAAGTGCTACGGCATTGCCAAGGCCGGCCAGAACGACTGTGCCAACCTGAGCGGCAGCCACTCCTGCGCCGGCCAGGCCAAGACCGACATGGACGCCAACGAGTGGAAGTACGTTCCCAAGGGCACCTGCAAGGACATGAAGGGCCTGAGCGCCGAAGAGGCCAAGGCCAAGACCAAGAAGGCCTGAAGCCCTGCTGGCCCGACCGAGCCACGCCATGGCCCATCTCCGCACGCCCCCAACGGCGCCACCAGCTCCGGTGGGCATCGGCTGGCGGGCCCCGCACTACCGGGAGTTGCTGACGCTGGTCCCGGCCCTGGACTTCATCGAGGTCCACTCCGAGAATTTTTTCGGGGACGGCGGTGCCGCATGGGCCCTGCTGGGCCAGGCCCGCGAGCACTACCCGGTCAGCCTGCACGGCGTGGGCCTGGCCCTCGGCTCGGCCGAGGGCCTGGACCCGTGGCACCTGGACCAACTGGCGCGCCTGGTCGAGCGAGTGCAGCCGGTGCGGGTGTCTGACCACGCCAGCTTCGCCCGCGTGGCGCGGCCCGGCGGCGGGCCGGTGGTGCATGGCAGTGATCTGCTGCCCATCGCCTTCACCGACGCGTCGCTGGACCTGATGGTCGAGCATGTGCAGCAGGTGCAGGAGCGCCTGCGCCGGCCCATCCTGGTGGAGAACCTCTCGGCCTACCTGCGCTGGGAGGACGACCACCTGGCCGAGCCGGAGTTCTTCAATGCCCTGGCTCGGCGCAGCGGCTGCGGCCTGCTGCTGGACGTGAACAACCTGGTGGTCAATGCGCTCAACCGGTGCGCGAGCGATCCCACGGCCCAAGCCTGTGCCTGGGTCGATGCGCTGGACACCGGTATCGCCGGCGAGATCCACCTGGCCGGCTACAACGATGCCGGGCCGTTGGTGATCGACGACCATGGCTCGCCGGTGCACGACACCGTGTGGCCGGTCTACCGCCACGCGTTGCGACACCTGGGTCCGGTGCCCAGCCTGATCGAATGGGACACCGATCTGCCGGCGCTCGGGGTCTTGCTGGCCGAGGCGCAGCGGGCGCGGGAGTACGCGGCATGAGCCGTTTCATCGAAGCCGAACGCCAGCGTGGCCTTATGGCAGCGCTGCGCCATGCCGAGGGCGGTTTGCCGGTTGCGGCCGTTGCGCTGCCGGCGGCTGACCGGCTGGCCGGCCTGCGGGCGTACCGGGCCAACGCGCAGGCCATTGCCCAGCGCGCGTTGATCGCCGCGTACCCGACCGTGTCGCGGCTGCTGGGCGATGAGCCGATGAAGGCCCTGGCGCGCGATCTCTGGCGCGCGCATCCGCCTGTTCGCGGTGACCTGGCCTGGTTCGGTGCCGAACTCGGTGGCTGGATCGCCGGCGTGGCCGAGCTGGCCGAGTGGCCCTGGCTGGCCGATGTGGCCCGGCTGGACTGGGCGCTGCACCGCGCCCAGTTTGCCGCCGATCCACCCGACCTGCCTGAGGGCTTGCCGCTACTTGCCGAGCTCGACCCCCGGCAGTTGGCCGTGGTCTTCGTGCCTGGCGCCGCCTGCATCGTCTCGGCCTGGCCTGTCCACGCCATCTGGGACGCCCAGGTTCGGGCGACCGGAGAGGCGCCTGATCCTGGCGTTGCCGAGACCGCCTGGGTCTGGCGCCGTGGCCATGGTGCCTGTGTCTCGACCTTGGGGCCCGGTGAGTTGGCGTTGCATCAGGTACTGCTGGCTGGCGATTCGCTCGGCCTGGCCTGGGAGTCCGCCTCGGCGGCCGACCCCGATTTCGACTTCCGCGCCTGGCTCACCCGCGCACTGCGCGAGGGGTGGCTGGCCGGTATCCACCCCCTGACTTCCTGAAGGAGTTCCCCATGTTCTCTGCGCCCCCTGTGCTGGCGCGCGCCTGGCTGCGCGCGATCGGCTGGCTCGAAACCCTGCAACCGCTGGCCTTGCTGGCGGCACGCCTCTATGTGGCGCGGGTCTTCTTCCTTTCCGGCTTGACCAAGATCCAGGACTGGGAGACCACGCTGGCACTGTTTGCCGACGAGTACCAGGTGCCCCTGTTGCCGCCCGAGCTGGCCGCCTACGCGGGCACCGCCGGCGAGCTGGTGCTGCCGGTGCTGCTGGCCCTCGGCCTGGCCGGGCGGTTCGGTGCGATGGGCCTGTTCGTGTTGAACATCGTAGCCGTGCTGAGCCTGCAGGAGATTGCCGATGCGGCCCTGCAGCAGCACATCTTCTGGGGCAGCCTGCTGGCTGGCCTGGTGCTCTGGGGGCCCGGCAACTGGTCGGTGGACCGGTTCGTGGCGCCCAGGTTTCTGAAGGTCAGTTCTTCGGGTAGCGCGACACGCTGAGCGTCATCGGCGAGGGCACGCGGCCGTTGTCGTCGCGCGGCAGCACGGCGGTCTTCTCGACGGCGCGCAGCACGGCGTCGTCCCACTCCTTGATGCCGCTGGGTTTGACCACGCGCTGACTCAGGATGGTGCCGTCCGGCGCCACCCGCAACTCGACTTCGGTGGTCGGGTTGCCTGGCACCTCGAAAGGCAGCTGGATGTTGGGCCGGATGCGCGCCACGATGCGGCCGGCGTAGCTGGACGACGGCCCCGCATCGCGCGCCGCGGCGCCCGTGCTGGTGGGGGCGCCGCTGCCGCCAAGCTGCTCGTTCATGCGGCGCAGCTGATCCTGGCGGGCCTTCTCGCGAGCGGCCTCGGATTTCTGCTGGGCCTGCCGCTCCTTGTCGGCCTGGGCCTTGGCGTCCCGCTCCTTCTCGCGCTGAAGCTCCTCCTGCTGGCGCTTTTCGCGGGCGCGCTGCTCCTCGGCTTCCTTGCGCTCCTTTTCCATGCGCTGCTTCTTGGCTTGCTCGATGGCGATCTGCGCGTCGCGCTCGGCCGTGTCGGGTGGCGGCACGGCCACTTTGGGCGGCGGTGGTGCCGGCTCGGCCGCCTCGGGCGGTGGTTCGGCGCGCGGCGCGGCGATCTCCGGCACCGCGGCCCACAACTCGGCGCTCACCCCCTCGGGCTCCACGTTGCGCCACTGCACGCCCAAGGCCAGCGCAGCCACGAGCCCCGCATGCGCCAGCACCGACATCAGCGCGCCCACGCGCGGGTTGTCGTTGCTCGGCGGCCGCAACGCGTCGCGCGGGATCGTCAGCGACTTGAGAGGGTGCCGCGGGTCGAAGGACGAGCTGGCGTTCACGATTCAGCTACCCAAGGGCCTCATTCACCCAGCTTGCTTGACCGACAGTCCCACGCGCTGCACACCAGCGCGCTGCAA
Organism: Vitreoscilla sp.; assembly: GCA_018780145.1. Taxonomy (GTDB): domain Bacteria; phylum Pseudomonadota; class Gammaproteobacteria; order Burkholderiales; family Burkholderiaceae_C; genus Ideonella. The sequence continues at coordinate 6,607 of JADMKA010000010.1, forward strand.
GGTGTCCATCACCTTGACCACGGCCTCGTAGCGAACCTGCTTGTCGGCCGAGATGACCACCGGCGCATCGGCCTGGCCGCCCTGCGCCTCGCGCACCCGGGCGGCGAGCTGGTTCATCGAGATGGCGGCGGGCTCGCCTTTGTCGACCTTGATGCGCAGCTTCTCGTCGGTGCCGACGACGATTTCGATCACGGTCTGCGGCCGCTGCTTGGCCTTGCCCACGCTGGGCAGGTCGACCACGCCGGTGGTGATCAGCGGTGCGCTGACCATGAAGATGATCAGCAGCACCAGCATCACGTCGATGAACGGCACCATGTTGATCTCGTTCATCGTGCGCCGCCGCCGCACCGGGCCGCCTCGGGCCATCACGCCAGCCATGCCACGTGCTCCGGCCGCTCAGCGCGTCGGCGTGGCCGTGGGGGCCGCGACGTTGCGCTGGAGGATGTTCGAGAACTCCTCGGTGAAGCTCTCGAGCTGGATCGCGATGCGGTCGATGTCGCGCGCGAAGCGGTTGTAGCCGATCACCGCGGGGATGGCTGCGAACAGGCCGATGGCGGTGGCCACCAGCGCCTCGGCAATGCCCGGCGCCACGGTGGCCAGCGTCACGCTCTGCAGGTTCGACAGGCCGACGAAGGCGTGCATGATCCCCCACACGGTGCCGAACAGGCCCACATAGGGGCTGACGGAGCCTACGGTGCCAAGAAAGCCGAGGTTGCCCTCGATGGTGTCCAGCTCGCGCTGCAGACTGGCGCGCATCGCGCGGCGTGCGCCGTCGAGCTGGGCCGTGGTGTCCAGGCGGCGCTCACGCAGTTTCAGGAACTCGCGCATGCCGCTGGCGAACAGGCGCTCCATCGGCGCGGTGTCCACCCGCGTACTGGCGCCCTGGTACAGGTCGTTCAGGTTCTTGCCGGACCAGAACTCCTGCTCGAACTGGTCGTTGCGGCTGCGCACCTTGGCCAGGCCCACCAGCTTGGCGAAGATCACCGACCAACTGGCCAGCGACACGCCGAGCAGGCCGGCGATCACGAGCTGCACCACCCAGCTGGCGTGCATCACGAGGGAGATGATGGAGAGATCCTGGTTCATTCGGTCAATCGGGCAAGGATGTCGGTCGGAATGCGGAGGGGGCGGAAGGTTCCACGGTCCACGCAGGCGATCTGGATCTGGCCTTCGCACAGCACGGTGGTGTCGCGCCAGACTGCCTGGGCGATCTGCATGCTCGCCCGGCCGATGTCGACGGGCTGCACCGTGACCCGCAGCGTATCGTCCAGCCGAGCCGGGTGGAGGTAACGGATGCGTGCATCGGTGACGACGAACATCGCCCCTTCGGCCTCGGCCATCGCCTGCTGCCCGTGGCCGAAGGCGCGCAACCACTCGGTGCGTGCGCGCTCGAAGAACTTCAGGTAGTTGGCGTAGTAGACGATGCCGCCGGCGTCGGTGTCTTCCCAGTAGACGCGCAGGGCATGGGAAAAGGCGGCGGGCTCATGCATGGCAAGCCGCGCATGATACGTGAGGGTCTCAAGGAAACGACGGGCCGCTCCCGAGTTTCCTTGACCCCCTCGGGGGGCCTGACGCGAAGCGGCAGGTTTGGGGGCGCTCTCAAGGAAACGACGGGCCGCTCCCGAGTTTCCTTGACCCCCTCGGGGGGCCCGACGCGAAGCGGCGGGTTTTGGGGGCGCTCAGCGGCGCGACTGCTCGTACACGGGGCCCCAGACCGGGTGCCCGGCTTCGGCCTTGTTCAAGCTGAAGGCCGGGTCGGCCGCACGGGCGGCTCGGAAGGCGGCTTCGCATTCGGCCGCGCGGCCACTGGTGCAGTAGATGAAGGCCAGGGTCTTGTGCGCCGTGGCCCGGTCGCGCGCCGTGGCGGGCTGCAGGCGCAGGGCCTCGCCCAGTGCGCGCTCGGCCTCCGGGTACTGGGCCTCGTCATAGGCCCGAAGGCCCAGCAGCAAGTTGCGCTCGGCGGGCTTGTCGAAGGCGTCGCTGACGCTGGCCGGTGCGCCGGGTGTGACACACCCGGCCAGGGTGGCCACGAGGGTGATCGCGAGCGCGACAACGGCGTGGGATCCGGCAGACGGAGGGGGTCGGGTCATTGTTCGAAACGGTGCTTCAGGGTCACGGGTTTGTCTTCGGCGATCTCGACAGTGCGCACGAGCGGAGGCAGGTCGCCATTGCGGATGGTGACCGTGTGCGAGCCCGCCGGCAAGCTCAGGCGCGTCAGCGGCGGGGCGATGCCGTGCGGCGTGCCGTCCACCTCCACCTGTCCCCAGGGGCTGATGGCCAGGTGCAGAACGCCAGATGGCGGTGGCGCGGGTGGCGCAGCTTCAATGTTCGTCGGGGTGGGGCTGGCGGGCTTGGCCTTCTTCTCGCGTGGGGCTGTCGCAGGGCGGGGCTTGGGCGGCTCGACGGCCGCCTGCGCCGCCATCGCCATCGACTCTGGTGCCGATGCCGCGGCTTGCGTGGCCGCCAAGGAGGGATCCGGTTCCGAAACCACGGGCGCGACCTGGGCTGGCAGCGGCGACGACGCCGCCGCCGAAGCCTCGGGCACGGCACCGGGGTCGGCCACCCCGTTCTGCCACAGCATCGATTGCAGCAGCGCCGCGGCCGCCGCCACGCCGGCACCCAGGCCCAGCAGCGCCAGGCGGCGGCGGCGGGCGCTGGCCGGGCTTTCGGTGAAGGCCCGTGCCTCGGGTTGTTCCAGCCAGTTGCGCAGATCCATCGACAAGTGGCGGGCCGAGGCGTAGCGGTCGCCGGGGTCGCGAGCCATGGCGCGGGCCGCGATGGCCGACAAGGTCGCTGGGACCTTCGGCTGCACTTGCCGGGCCTGCGGCATAGGGGCCGTCAGCACGGCCCGGTTGATGTCCTCGATCGTTGCACCGGTGTAGGGGCGCTGCCCGGTCAGCAGCTCGAACATCACCACCCCGAGCGAGTAGACATCGCAACGCCGGTCCACGGCCTCGCCGCGCAATTGCTCGGGGGCCAGGTAGTACGGTGAGCCTGCCACCGGTGTCTCGGCCGGTGTTCCTGCAGGGGCGGGCTCGTTGGCCGGCGCCTCGCGCTGGGCGATGCGGGCGATGCCGAAATCCAGCACCTTGGGCTGTTTGCGGCCGACCATGAAAATGTTGGCGGGCTTGATGTCGCAGTGCACCACCCCCTTGCCGTGTGCGTAGGCCAGGGCATCGGCGACGCGGCGAACCACCTGCGCCGCTTCTGCAGGATTGGGGCGCCACCCTTCCTGCATCAGGTGGCGCAGGTCGCGCCCGCGCAGCGGCTCCATGGCGATGTAGATGCCCTGCTCGGACGGGCCGGCATCGAAGACGGTGACGATGTGCGGGTGCGACAGGCGTGCCGCGGCCCGGGCCTCGTTCAGGATCAGGTCGTCGCGTGCGCCCAAGGCTTCGGTCTCGGCGTGCAGGCGCAGTGTCTTGACGGCCACGGCGCGCGACAGCAGCGGGTCCCAGGCGGCGAACACCGTGCCCAGGCCCCCCTCGCCGAGCACCGCCTTCAGGGCGTAGCGGCCCACGTAGCCGATGGTCGGCCGGGGCGCGGAGGGGTGCTCGGAGTCGCCCGGATCACCCGGCGCGGCGGGTTTGCCGAGGACCGGCAGATCCTCGACCACCGTGGCTTCAAAAGCGGAATCGGACGGCTCCTCGGCCGGCGATCGCCGGAACGGGTTCCAACGCATGGCCGCAAGCATAGCCAAGCGCCGGGCTGCCGAAGCGTGAAATAAGCGGGAGGCACCCGGGGAGTTAACGCCTTGTCACCCTTTGAGTACCCGCCGCAACCGGGCGACGGCTTCCTGCAACAGGGGCAGGCTGGTGGCGAAGGACAGGCGCAGGTAGCGCTCGGCAGCGGCCGGGCCGAAGTCTCGCCCCGGCGTCAGGGCGACATGGGCGCGGCGCATCAGGTCGTCGCAGAAATCCCAGCTGCTGGGCGAGTGCGCGCTGCAGTCGGCCCAGGCATAGAAGGCTCCATCGGGCATCACGGGCACGGTCAGCCCCAACGCATCCAGGGCCGGCACGATGAAGTCGCGCCGCGCCCGGAAGGCCTCTCGGCGGCGCTCGTACTCGGCGATGGACTCGGGCTCGAAGCACGCCAGTGCCGCATACTGGGCGATGGACGAGGCGCAGATGTAGAGGTTCTGCGCCAGCTTGTCCAGGGGCGCCACCAACGCCGGCGGCACCACCAGCCAACCCAGGCGCCAGCCCGTCATCGAGAAGTACTTGGAAAAGCTGTTGACCGAGATCACGTCGTCGCCGAGCGCCAATGCGCTGCGGCCGTAGGCGGCGTCGTAGCTCAGGCCCAGGTAGATCTCGTCGACGATGCTGACGCCGCCGCGCTCGCGCACGGTGGCCACGATGCGGGCCAATTCGTCCGGCGCGATCGAGGTGCCGGTGGGGTTGGAGGGCGAGGCCAGCACCACGCCACGGGTGGCTGGCGTCCAGTGGGCGGCCACCCCGTCGGCGTCGAGCTGGAAGCGCGCAGCCGCCGAGGCGGGCAGGGCACGGGCACGGGCCCCAGTGGCGGCCACGAAGTGCCGGTTGCAGGGGTAGCTGGGGTCGGGCATCAGCACCTCGTCCCCCGGCTCGAACAAGGCCAGGCAGGCCAGCTGCAGCGCGGCCGAGGCACCGGCGGTGATCAGGATGCGGCCGGGATCGATGGCCAGGCCGTGCTGCTCGGCGTACCAGCGTGACAAGCGCTCGCGCAGCGCGGGCAGTCCGGCGGCCTCGGTGTACTGGCTGCGGCCGGCTCGGATGGCCGCCTCGGCAGCCGCCTGAACCCGTGGCGGCGCGGTGAAATCCGGCTCGCCGATGTTCAGGAAGATCATCGGCGAGCCGCCCAGGGACGGGTCGCAGGCCGGCGAGCGGGCGACCTCGGCGGCCGCCTTGGCGCACTCCATCACGTAGAAGGGCTCGATGTGGTCGAGCCGACCGGCGAGTTTCACTTCAGTCAGCGGCGCGCGGCGCGTCCTGCTGCCACCTCGGCAGGCCGCAAATCTCCCGCGGCCTTGTCGAGCACACCATTGACGAACTTGTGGCCGTCGGTGCCGCCGAAGCTTTTGGCGAGCTCGACAGCCTCGTTGATGGCGACCTTGTAGGGCACGTCCACGCAGTGCAGCAACTCATAGGCGCCGATCATCAGCAGCCCATGCTCGACAGGCGACAGCTCCGTGGTGGGCCGGTCGACGTGGCGGGCCAGAGCGGTGTCCAGCGCCGCCGCCTCGCCGATGCAGCCGTGCAGCAAGGCGTCGAAGTGAGCGGTGTCGCATTGGGCAAAGCCCTCTTGCTCACGCATGTGGGCGTCGATCACGCCGGCGTCGCTGCCGGCCAGCAGCCATTCGTACAGGCCTTGCAGCGCGAACTCGCGGGCACGGCGGCGGGCGGATTTCGGGGCGCTGCGCTTCTTCGGGGCGACCGGGGGCGAGGTGTCGTTCACAGCAGGTCGTCCAGCAGGTTGGCCATCTCGACGGCGACACGGGCAGCGTCGCGGCCCTTGTCCACCGCGCGGGCCAGGGCCTGGGCCTCGTTCTCGACGGTCAGGATGGCGTTGGCGATCGGGATCTGGTGGTCCAGTGCGACACGGGTCACGCCGGCACCGCTCTCGTTGGCCACCAGCTCGAAGTGGTAGGTCTCGCCGCGGATGATGCAGCCGATGGCGATCAGGGCATCGAAATCCTCGCTGTCGGCCATGGCCTTCAGGGCCACCGGCACCTCCAGCGCACCGGGCACGGTGACCTGCACGATGTGCTTGTCCGCCACGCCCAGCGCGGCCAGCTCCGCCAGGCAGGCGTCGGCCAGCGAGCGGGTGATGGTGTCGTTGAATCGAGCGCGCACGATGCCGATCGACAGGCCGTCGCCTTCGAGCGGCGCGCTCTGGCCTTGGTCAGCGCCTTGCATGGGAATGTCCTGGGTGAGTGAAATCAATCGGGTCGGTCGGCGGCGAGGAAGCCGGTGACCTCCAGGCCATAGCCGGTCATGCTGGGCATGCGGCGCGGGCTGCCCAGCAGCTTCATCCGGGTGACGCCCAGCTCGCGCAGGATCTGGGCGCCGACACCATAGGTGCGCAAGTCCATGGGTGCAGCCAGCGGCGGCGTATCGTCGCGGGGAAGCAGGGCGCCGACCAGGCCGTCGGCCGCACCGGCGCTGCAATTCAGCAGCACGGCCACGCCACGACCCTGGGCCTGCAGTGTGGCCAGCGCCTTGGGCAGCGGCCAGGAGTGGTGGCTGCCATTGCCGGTATCGAGCAGATCCAGCACCGACAGCGGCTCGTGGACACGCACCAGCACCTCGTCGCCCGGGGCCCAATCGCCCTTGACCAAGGCCAGGTGGACGCCACCGGAGCGGTCGCGGAACACATGGCAGTCGAAGGCGCCTTGAGCAGTTTGCAGCACCCGTCGCCCAGCGATGGCAACCAGCGATTCGTTGCGGCTGCGGTAGTGGATCAGGTCGGCGATGGTGCCGATCTTCAGGCCGTGCTGTTTGGCAAAGACCTCGAGGTCTGGCAGCCGGGCCATGCTGCCGTCGTCGTTCATGATCTCGCAGATCACCGAGGTGGGGCTCAGCCCCGCCATGGCCGCCATGTCGCAGCCGGCCTCGGTGTGGCCGGCACGCATCAACACGCCGCCATCCTGGGCCTGCAAGGGAAAGATGTGGCCGGGTTGGACCAGATCCGATGGCCGCGCCTCGCGGGCCACCGCAGCCTGCACCGTGCGGGCCCGGTCGGCGGCAGAGATGCCGGTGGTCACGCCGCGGGCGGCCTCGATCGACACGGTGAAGGCCGTGCCATGGGCGGTGCCATTGCGGGTGGCCATGGGCGGCAGCTGAAGGCGCTCACAGCGCTCGCGGGTGAGGGTCAGACATATCAGGCCGCGCCCGTGCTTGGCCATGAAGTTGATGGCCTCGGGGCTGACATGGTCCGCGGCCAGCACCAGGTCGCCTTCGTTTTCGCGATCTTCCTCGTCGACGAGGATGATCATGCGGCCGGCGGCCAGCTCGGCCACCAGCTCGGGAATGGGGGAAATCGCCATCCCGCCATTGTAGGCGGCGGCATGGTCAAGAACTGGTATGTCAGGTGGCGGCGCTACCGGGGCGGCGCAGCAGCAGGCGCAGATCCTCGCCCACCCGGTCCACCCGGTGCCAGGCAAAGTGCCGGGCCTGATCCAGTGTCTGGTAGGGCCCCAGCGCGGCCAGACCGCGGCCGGCACCCAGCAGCAGGGGCGCCAGGTAGACCAGCAGTTCGTCCACCCAACCGCCTTCCAGCAGGGCCGCGTTCAGGCGTGCGCCGGCCTCCACGTGAACCTCGTTGGTGCCACGGCGGACCAGCTCGGCGAAAAGCGCCGGCAGATCGACCCGGCCATCGGCGCCCGGCAGGGACAGGACCTCGGCCCCGCGAGCGCGCAAGGTCTGGGCCCGCCCGTCGTCTGGATCGGCGGCGACCAGCAGCAACGGCGCAGAGGCCTCGAACAGGCGGGCACCGGGCGGGGTGGCCAGGGCCGAGTCCAGCACCACCCGCAACGGCTGGTGGGCGATGGCATGGCCGCGCACGTCCAGCCGGGGGTTGTCCGCCAGCACCGTGCCCGAGCCGGTGAGCAGCACACTGGCCCGTCGCCGCCAGGCGTGGCCGTCGTGGCGGGCCGCCTCGCCGGTGATCCACTGGCTGGCGCCGTTGTCCAACGCGGTCCGGCCGTCCAGCGACGCGGCGATCTTCATGCGCACCCAGGGGCGTTGCCGTTGCATGCGCGAGAAGAAGCCGATGTTCAGCTCGCGCGAGGCAGCTGCCTGCAGGGGTGAGCCCATCTCCACCAGGATGCCGGCGGCGCGCAGGCGGGCGATGCCGGCGCCGTTGACCACGGGGTTCGGGTCGCCCACGGCCACCACCACGCGTGCCAGGCCGGCGGCCACCAGGGCGTCGCAGCAGGGCGGTGTGCGGCCATGGTGCGAGCACGGCTCGAGGGTGACATGGGCGGTGGCGCCTTGGGTGCTCTCGCCGCGCGCCTGGGCGTCGCGCAGGGCCATCACCTCGGCATGGGCGGAACCTGCAGCCTGGGTATGCCCCTGGCCCAGCAACCGTGCGCCATCGGCGCTGACGATCACGCAGCCGACGCGCGGGTTGGGCTCGCTCAGGCCGACCGCGCCTTCGGCCAGCGACAGGGCGTGTTGCATCGGGTCGGGCGGGGCAGGGCGGGCGGGCATGGCCGAGCCAGTGTACGGGGTCGTACGGGGTCGCCCCTCCCCCAAAGGTGGGGGCGCGTCGAGGCGCAACAGGCGCCCATCAGGGGGAGAGACGGCCGGGCCGGAACGCGAAAAACTAACGCCACTACGTCACGCACAGCCACGGTCGAGTGCATGAGTCGACACCACCGTGGACTGGCTGCACCACCGGGAGGAAACCACCATGAACCGTTCCGCTTGCGGCCCCCAGCCCCGCCCCCAGTTCCGCGTCCGGCAACGGGGCTTCAGCCTCGTCGAAGGCCTGGTGGCCACCGCCATCACCGCCACCGTCGCCGCTGTCGGCGTGCCGAGCCTGCAGCAGTTCCGCGAAAAGCAGGCCATCGATGCCCAGTTCGAGCGCCTCAGCGCCTCGCTGCGCCTGGCACGCTCCGAGGCCCTGACCCGTGACGAGTTGGTCAGCGTTTGCGCCATCGATCCCGCCACGGCGGACAGCGATGCGCCCGAATGCCGCAGCGGCAGCAAGGACTGGAGCAGCGGCTGGCTGGTCTTCGTGGACCGAGGCCGCCGCGGCCAGGTGGATGATGGCGACCTGGTGCTGAAGGTGCACCAGACGCCAGCCGGTTCAGGCGCGGTGCTGGGAACCCAGCGCTACCTGAGCTACCGCCCGGCGGGCGTGATGTTGAGCATGGCTGCACACTTCCGCTTCATCCCGCCGGGTCAACCCGTGGTTGACGATGCGGTGCCCGGTTCGGCGCTGGTCTGCGTCAACAAGCCTGGCAAGGCGCGCATGGCCAAGACGCCGGATTGCGAAGGCTGAGGGCCGCCTAACCGTTCGTCGGCCCGCGTGCTCCGCTGGTCCGGCACCGCTGCACAAGTCCGGTCCGCGCGCCGAAGATGGCCAGATGGGCACTTTCCACGACATGTCTCCATCCCGATCTGGCCGAATCAGCCGCCCCGGTCGGGTTCTGCACGCCGGCTTTACGCTGGTTGAACTTCTGGTCACTGTGGCCATTGCTGCCGTATTGATGGCAGTCGGCGTGCCGGCCATGACGGCGTTCGTGTCCGATCAAGCGGCAGCGGCGAACGCCGACGAATTCGCCGAGGCACTGCGCTACGCTCGCTCTGAGGCCGTCAAGCGCGGCGATACGGTGTCGCTTTGTGCCAGCGCCGACTTCACCTCCTGCGGCGAAGACTGGAAGACTGGCTGGATTGTCAGCAGTTCCAGCGGCAAGGTGTTGCGGGTTCAGAACCCCCTGCGCTCCATGGGTGACTTGACGGCCGCTGCCAGCACGGTGACTTTCCAATCGACCGGCATCGCGACCGCGGGTTCGGGCAACTATGTCTTTGCCACCCGGTCCGGGAACACCGACCGCTCGCGCACAGTGGCGCTCAATGCTCAGGGGCGCGTGGTGGTGAGCAAGGGAGAAGGATCTTGATGACGCGCATGCCGATGAATCCAGGCCGCCAGCGGGGTGTCTCGCTGGTCGAGGTGCTGGTGGCCTTGCTGGTGGTCTCGCTGGGTGTACTGGCCGTGACAGGCCTGCAGGCCACTGCGGCCCGCTACGGCAAGACCAGCGAGTTCCGTGCGATGGCCACGCTGCTTGCGTCCGATATTGCCGACCGGATGCGCGCCAACAAGCCTGCGGTGGACGCAGGTTCCTATGCGTTGAGCGGCGAATTTTCGCCGATCGACGACGTCCCGGAAATCCCGTCTTGTGCTATTGCCAATGCCTGCACCGAGCCCGAGCTGGCTGCCATCGACATCGCAGAGTGGAAGCGTGCGCTCTACTCCGGCCTGCCCAGCCCGGATGGCTACGTGGCAACCGAGTCGATTGGCGGCAAAGTGGTAGCAGCCGATGTCTGGGTGGCTTGGTTGGACCCGTCGGCATCGAACAGCGAGACCAAGGCGGACAGCGACGAGGACGAGAACAAGAAGGAGTGTCCGCCGGGCTTTCGTGATCTTGATCCGCAGCCGCGCTGCTTGTACGTTCGGGTGGGGTTCTGATGGCTGCGTCAATCCACGGGCAAGGGCGGCGTGGGCCGCAGGCCGGCTTCTCGCTGGTTGAGCTGATGATCTCCATGGTCATCGGCATGGTGGTTGTGGGGGCGGTGCTCGCCGCCTACCTGGGCGCCGGAGCCACCACCCGCACAAGCCGCGCCATGTCGCAAATCACAGAGGATGCCAGCGTCGCCCTCAGCGTGTTGCGTTCGGGCATTGGCATGGTCGGCTATAGCAACCCGACCGGAATCGTGGGCAACAAATTCACCAAGTCCTACAACGGCAATGGTCTGTTCGGCTGCAACACCACCTTCCAGGACGCCACCATTGACTTGATCGACGACCTGACCTGCGCCGAAGGTGCCGGCCCGAACGCCATTGCCGTCGCCTACGAGGCCGACAGCGCCAACAGCGTGGTCAATGTAGACAACGTGCCGCTGGATTGCCTGGGCAATGCGATCGACCCCGGTGCCGGGCCGACCTACCTGGCCTACAACCGCTACTACCTTGACGACAGCAAGCTGATGTGCATGGGGCCGGTGAACAACACGCCGGACGCTCTGGTGGACAACGTCGTCGACCTGCAGTTTCGCTACGGTGTGGCCATCGCCGCCGATGTGAACAAGGTGGGGTACTACGCCGATGCGGGCAATGTCGGCGTGACGCCGGCCAACGCCAACTGGGACAACACAGTCTCGGTGCGTATCTGCGTGGTGATTGCCAGTGCGGAGAACGTGCTGGAGGCCGACGGCATCAGCTACCGCGATTGCGACGGTGTAGAGATCACCCCGGCCGATGGGGACCGGCGCATGTTCCGCGCCTTCACGACCACCGTGGTACTGCAGAACCGCCTGGGGACGATGCGATGAAGCCTGCAACGATGATTCTGCGTGCCCGCCGGGTGCGCCGCGGTGAACGCGGCGTGGCACTGCTGGTGGCGCTGGTGGTGCTGGTGATCATCGGCCTGATGTCGGCCTCGATCATGCGCGGCGCATTGAGTTCGGACCTCATCGCCAACAACACGCGGGTGCAGACACTGGCCTCCCAATCCGCGCAGATCGCCTTGCGCTATTGCGAGGACCAAGCCACCGCCAACGTGCCCGCCATCACTGTCCTTGAGGCTGCGGCCAACCCTGATCAAAACGCCTGGCTGACTTACGCCAATTGGGGCGATGCCAACACGGTCAACGAAGTTCCGAGCGACTACCTGACATCCGAGAACAGCACCTTCACACCGTCCAAGGCGCCGCAGTGCATGGTCCAGAAGATGTTGGTTGGTGGGGCAACGGTCTACCAGGTCACCGCCCGGGGTTTCAGCCCCGACTACAGCGCCGATGAATCCGGCTTCACGAACACGGGTTCGGTGGTCTGGCTGCAGTCCGTTGTCTCCCTGCTTTGAATTTGTTCCGAGGTACGCCCATGTCGACCTTCATCTCCCTGATCTCGCGTTCGCGCCCTGGCGCCACTGCGGGCCTGGCACTCCTGGCCCTGGTGGCCAACGCGTGGGGGGCGTCGGAGCCTGCACAGGTTCCGCTGACCAGCCGGGTGGCCGAACCACCGACCCCCAACGTGATGCTGACCATCGACGATTCGGGCTCGATGCTGGCGGATTTCATGCCTGAAGGCACGTTCAAGCTCAATGGCTACAACGTCAACCTGGCCAATGACTGGGTAGGCGGGTTCCCGGCCGATTGGCGAAAGCTCTGCACCAGTGGCCAGAAGAACTGCGTGGCCGGAACCTGGCCGACAGGCAATTACCTGGCTGGTGTCGTTACATCCCGCAAGACAGGCGCCAGCGTCTACGAGATGCAGTACCGGTCGCCGGATGTCAACAAGATCTACTACAACCCGGATCTGCTCTACCTGCCCTGGTACAAATCCGACGGCAGCGGAGACCGCATGCCGAACGCCACGTTGAGCGCGGCGAAGCTGGATCCGGTCATCAGCAACGGCACGTTCAACCTGTCGATCAACTACACGCTCGCGGCCGGGAATCAGATCACCACCAACTGGTTCACGGGCCCGGGTACCAAAAAGGTGATCGGCCGGGATTTCTACCCAGGCCTGGTGTATCGGCTGACCGCAGGCGCCAACCCGACCGCCACCGGCAGCTACACGCGCTATGACATTAACGCCACGGACGGGAGCCATGCGCCGAGCTTGCCGAGTGTGAATCGAACCGATTGCATGGCGAACAAGGTCTATGTGAAGTGCACTCTCGCTCAGGAGCAGCAGAACTTCGCCAACTGGTTCACCTACTACCGCATGCGCGAGTCGCTGACAAAGGCCGCGGTGTCCGAATCTTTCGTCATCTTCAAGGACAAGTTGCGCGTCGGCTGGGGCCGGATCAACAAGAACAACAGTGACACGATCGACGGTGCCAGCTTCAAGGTCGTCGAAACCGAGACCAACGGCGGTCCGATGCGCCCGCTTGATGGGAACCGACTCGGAAAGGTCCTGACTGGCGTGCAGAAGCTGGCCTCCTGGCCCAGCACGCCGCTGCGCGTCGCACTCGACGAGGTGGGGCGGTACTTCTTTGTGGACGACGGAGTGCATTCCAATGTCCGCCCCGCCGCCGGCAGCCCCTGGCTGACCGATCCGGCCAACGAGGCCTCCGAGAAGTTGACCTGCCGCCGCTCGGTGAGCTTGCTGATGACCGATGGCTACTACAACGACAGCTACACCGCCGCGGGCGATGTCGACGGTACGAACGGGCCGTCTTACACAGGGACCGAGAACCCTGGCAACTACAGCCCCACCGAGTATGTGGCCCAGCGGCCCTATATCGACGCGCCCAATGCGCTGTCCAATACTCTGGCCGATGTGGCATCGCGCTACTACGTGATGGACATGGACACCACGATTGCCAACAAGGTGCCGCCAGTGAGCGGCGACATCGCCTACTGGCAGCACTTGACGCAATTCATGGTGGGCCTGGGCGTCTATGGCACGCTCGATTCGTCCACCCCAGAAGCCAAGAGCGAAACGCTCAAGCAAATCACGGCGGGCACCAAGAACTGGCCCGACCCGGCCTCCGGCAGCTCGCAGAAGATCGACGACATGTGGCACGCTGCCGTCAACACAGGCGGAGACTTCTACTCGGTATCGAACGTTACCGAGCTGACCGAGGCGCTGAAGGACGCCTTTGGCCGCGCTGCCGGCAACGAGGCCAAGGAGGCTGGCGTGGCCACGGCGTCGTCCACCCTGGTGGCGGACAACGTCAAGTACGTGCCGAAGTACAAGTCCGTGTCCTGGTTTGGTGACCTGGAGGCCTGGGCCCTGGACATCGACGGCAATACCCCGGATTTCCCGACCTGGCGTGCCTCGGAGAAGCTCCCCGCGCACGGCAGCCGCAATCTGTTTACCTGGGTCGGTTCCGACGCGATCGAGTTCACGAGCGGCAAGTCTTCGGTGGTCGAGTTGGTGGGCTCGAAGGAACTGGTCGACTACATCCGTGGCGACACCTCGAAGGAAGGTGACGGGCAAGCGTTCCGGTCACGCCGGGTGGGCGTGACAAACCAGTTGCTCGGTGACTTTGTCGACTCTCCGCCGGTGGTGGTCAAGGGTTTGCTCGACCTGGGCTACGCGGCGTTCGATGCATCCTATGCCGACTACCTGGCCCAGAAGCAGGCGCGTACTGATTCGGCCATCGTGCTGGGTGGCAACGCCGGCATGGTGCATGCGTTCCGTGGTTCCGACGGCGTAGAGGTGTTCGGCTACCTGCCGCAGGAGGGGCTGTCGAATCTCCCGATCATCGCTTCCAAGGACTACGGCACCACCTCGAACTTCCACCGCTTCTTCGTCAACGGCCCGATGAACGAGACCGATGCGAAGATCGACGACCAGTGGACCAACCTGGTGCTCGGTGCGATGGGTTCCGGCGGCAAGACCTTCTTTGCCTTGCGCTTCCCGACGGACTTTGGTGCCACGCTGGACGCAGCGGATCTGGGCAAGAGCGCGGTCCTGTGGGAAAAGTCCGGCAAGGACGACGGCGATATTGGCTACATGTTCGCCGACTTCGCCGTGGGTAAGATCAAGGGCGGTGGCTGGAAGGCCTTCATCGGCAACGGCGTCTACAGCAGCAACGGCAACTCGGTGCTGTTGGTCGTCGACATCAAGACCGGTGCGATCGACAAGATCACCGTGGACAGTTCGGGCAATACCGGGATGATGGGCGTCAGCCTGATCAAGGACGCGACGACCCGCGAGGTGCTTGGTGCCTACGCAGGTGACCTCAAGGGCAATGTCTGGCGCTTCGATTTCGAGGGTGCCAGCTCTGCGGACTGGAAGGTCGGCTTCAGCGGCGAGCCACTGTTCGTGGCAATGAACGCGGGCGGCGACCGGTTGCCGATCACGGTGCCACCGGTCTTCGTGTTGCACCCGACCAAGGGCCGAGTCGTGCTCGTGGGTACGGGTCGCCTGATTGACACCGTGGACTCCGATTCCATCGACAAGCAGACCTTCTTTGGTGTCTGGGACAACGTGCCCGTGGGCGAGTTCTCGTCGCAGGCCGTCAGCCCCTTCTATGGTCAGGCCAATGGCCGCGACAAGCTGCAGGAGCAGAAGGTCAACCTGACGCCGCTCGAAAACACTGCAGGAGGTATCTACTACTCGGTCGAAACGACGCCAGTCAACTGGACGAGCCAACTCGGCTGGTTGATGGATCTGCCCTTCGAGGGCCAGCGGGTGCTATACCCGTCGCTGGTGTTGGGCCTGGACTACGTGTTCTTCAGTACGGTGGTGCCAGCCCGCGATGTGGCGCAGTGCGAGTCATCCAGTGGCAAGGGCTACAACTACCTGTTGGTGGCGGCGGACGGTACCCAACCCACAAGCGCGATCTTTGACACCGACGGCAATGGTGTTGTGGATGAGTCTGATCAGGCGGCCAGCGGCTTCGAGACGAAGGGTGACGGTCGGGATGCCATTGTCAATGACAAGGATGACCCCCTGATTGGCGGTGACCTGAAGGACGGCTCGAATGGAAGTGACGGCGATGGCAGTGGCGGCAAAGGCAAGATTTGCAACACCGAAGGGTGTGAAGATGTCGATCTGAAGTGCATCTCCAACTGCCCACCTCCCCCGGGCGCCAACAAGGCCGTGGTCGACCGGGTCTGGAAGCAGATCATGAATCCGCCGAAGCCGGAGTAACCCGTGACACCAGGAGTGACAATGATGTCTGGCCCGAGAACGAAGCGCAACGGCGTCCCACGCGGCTTCACGCTGGTTGAGTTGATGATCGTGGTGGCGATCCTGGGGATCATCGCCGCGATCGCCTACCCGAACTACACCGAGCAGGTGAAGAAGGGCAAGCGCGCAGACGGGCAGACTGTGCTGATGGAGGCCTCGCAGTACCTGCAGCGCTACTACATCGCCAAGAACACCTATGCCAGCATGTCAGACCAGGAGTTGGAGAACGCAGGCTACGGCAAGGCGCCCAAGGGCAGCGGCACGCCGTCCTACATCCTTACCGTCGAGATCACCAACGGCGACAGGGGGTACACGCTCAAGGCAACGCCCCAGTTCACGGACGAGGCCTGCGGCTACCTGACCCTCGCCGACACGGGCCAGAAGGGAACCGAGGTCGCCGACGCCGTGGCCACCTGCTGGAAGTGACCAGCCCGCGGGCTAGATCTCTTTGATCAGCCGGCTGAACTCGTCCACGTCCTCGAAACTGCGGTAGACCGAGGCGAAGCGCACGTAGGCCACCTTGTCCAGGCGCTTCAGTTCACGCATGACGAGTTCGCCGATGCGCGTGGAGGGCACCTCACGTGCCCCGCTGGCCAGCAGCTTGTCCTGGATGCGCTCGATCGCCGCATCGACCTGCTCGATGCTCACCTGACGCTTGCGCAGTGCCAGCGTCATCGAGGCACGCAGCTTGGCCGGGTCGAACTCCACTCGGGCGCCGCTGCGCTTGACGATGGCGGGCAGGGCGATCTCGGCCCGTTCGTAGGTCGTGAAGCGCTTGTCGCACTTAGTGCAACGGCGGCGACGCCGCACCACGTCGCCCTCGTCGGATTCCCGGGTCTCGACGACCTGGGTTTCGACGTGGGCGCAGTAGGGGCAGCGCATGGCTCAGGCGTGCAGGTGCCCCGCGTTCAGCGGTAGACCGGGAAGTCGCGCGTCAGCGCGGCCACCTTGGCCCGCACGGCGGCGATGTGGGCTTCGTCGCGCGGGTTGTCCAGCACGTCGGCGATCAGGTGTGCGGTGGCGCGGGCCTGCTCTTCCTTGAAGCCGCGGGTGGTCATCGCCGGGGTTCCCAGGCGGATGCCGCTGGTGACCATCGGCTTCTGCGGGTCGTTCGGGATGCCGTTCTTGTTGCAGGTCATGTGGGCGGTGCCCAGGATGGCCTCGGCTTCCTTGCCGGTCAGCCCCTTGGGGCGCAGGTCGACAAGCATCACATGGCTCTCGGTGCGGCCACTGACGATGCGCAGGCCACGCTCGGTGAGTGTGTCGGCCAGCACTGTGGCGTTGGCGACCACCTGTTGCTGGTAGGCCTTGAACTCGGGCGCCAGTGCTTCCTTGAAAGCCACCGCCTTGCCGGCGATCACGTGCATCAGCGGGCCGCCCTGAATGCCGGGGAAGATCGCGGAGTTGATCTTCTTGGCGATGTCGTCGCCGCGCATCAGGATGATGCCGCCGCGCGGGCCACGCAGGCTCTTGTGGGTGGTGGAGGTCACCACGTCGGCGTGCGGCACCGGGTTCGGGTAGACGCCAGCGGCGATCAGGCCCGCATAGTGGGCCATGTCCACCATGAAGTAGGCGCCGATCTCCTTGGCGACACGAGCGAAACGCTCGAAATCGATGCGCAACGCATAGGCCGAGGCACCGGCGATGATGAGCTTGGGCTTGTGCTCGCGGGCCAGGCGCTCCATGGCGTCGTAGTCGATGGCCTCGCTGGCGTCCAGCCCGTACGAGACGACCTTGAACCACTTGCCGCTCATGTTCAGCGGCATGCCGTGGGTCAGGTGCCCGCCTTCGGCCAGGCTCATGCCCATGATGGTGTCACCGGGCTGCAGCAGGCCGAAGAACACGGCCTGGTTGGCTTGCGAGCCGGAGTTCGGCTGCACGTTGGCGTGTTCGGCGCCGAAGAGCTGCTTGACGCGGTCGATGGCGAGCTGCTCCACGACATCGACATTTTCGCAGCCACCGTAGTAGCGCTTGCCGGGGTAGCCCTCGGCGTACTTGTTGGTGAGCTGCGACCCCTGCGCGGCCATCACGGCAGGCGAGGTGTAGTTCTCCGAGGCGATGAGCTCGATGTGCTCTTCCTGGCGGCGGTTCTCGGCCTGGATGGCGGCCCAGAGATCGGGGTCGACGTGGGCGATCGTCGATTGGGAGCGGTCGAACATGGAGGCTTCCTTCAAGTCGGGGCGTGATGACCCGGCACGGGGGCTTCGGCATGCGAAACCCACGGCGGGTTGCCCAGGCGAACGGCTCACTCAGATGCCGCCGTGTGGCTGCACCCCGCGCTCCCCGGTGGTCGTCCACCTCGCAGCACCAGCGCGGGCCAGGAAACTGGCCGCGCGGCGCCCTGTCGCCAGTCGCGCGTCGGCCACTAGTGTAGCTTGTGCCCCCCGGTTTCAGTTCGCCAGGGCCACCTGTTCATGGGCCAGGGGCGCGGCTGCCTTGGTTTCCACGGCAGGCGCCGCGTCCGGCTCCGCACTCGCCGGGCCGGCAGCGGATGCCGCGCCTGGGGCGGTGGCCGCCACCGTCGGGGCGGGGTTGGATGGCGCGTTCACCGGGACCTGCTGGCCGGCCGCGACGCGCACCAGGTGGCGCTGTTCGGCCAGCACCTTGCCGGCATAGCCGCCGTCGTCTTCCATGTTGGCGCTGCCCACATAGAACTTGAGCCCGGCCTCGAGGCCACCGGCCCGCGCAATGCATTCCTTCAGCACCTGCACACCGACCCGCAGGTTGGTCACCGGGTCGAAGGCGGTCAGCTTGCCGCCGAACACCTCGTACTTGTCGTTGTGGATGCGGGTCATGACCTGCATCAGACCCTGGGCGCCGACAGGGCTCTGGGCGAAGGGGTTGAAACTCGACTCGATCGCCATGATGGCCAGGATCAGGGTCGGATCCAGGCCAGCACGCTGGCCCACGTGCCAGGCTTCCTGTACCAGCCGGGCGACCGGTTCCGGCGCCACGCGGTAGCGGCGCGACAGCCAGGTGGCCACGGCCGACTGTTGCCGGTTCAGGCTGGCCGGGTCGGCGGCCAGCGAGCGGGCCAGTGCGGCGGTGTCCGGGTCGTCCGGCTCGGCCACGTAGCCAAGTTCGTCGGCGCGGGCGGTGTGGCGCTGCTGCAGCCAATCCAGGGCCTGGCGCTCCACGCTGCTGCGCACGTCGGCACGGCCGAGCGCGAACACCAGGGCGCCGACCACCAGCAGGCCCACCAGGGCCAGCATGTTGTGGCTGACTTCAAGCAGGCCATTGCCCACGTCGCGCAGGAAGATGCCTGCTGCACGGCGTGAGGCCTGGGCCATGCGCAGCCACCATTGGGGCTCGGTCATGTCCATCCTTTCCTTCTCCTCCCACCCAGGGCGGTCGCGGCGGGCAAGCGGCCCGGCCCCACGATCACGGGGTGGAGATAATCGGCTGCCACTTCCGCAGTTGCGGAACAGGCGGTGCGGGGCACACGCTCTGGCGGCAGGTCGCTGCGGTTTCCCCTGTCACGGCACCCACGGGGTGGATGCGGGTAAACCCGAGTCTTGGCTGTTTCGGCGAATTGTAGGGAGCGCGGAAATAACCGGTCAAGCATATGAAGTCTACCTCTAATTACTTTTCTGTATGAAATACCGGGATCTCCGTGGCTTTCTGGACGGGCTTGAACCGCTTGGCGAGCTGCGCCGGGTGGTTGAGCCGGTCTCGCCGATCCTGGAAATGACGGCCCTGGCCGACCAGGTGCTGCGTGCCGGAGGGCCGGCGCTGTTGCTGACCCGGGTCACGGGTCACGAGACCCCGGCACTGGTGAACCTGTTCGGCACGCCGCGGCGGGTTGCACTGGGCATGGGGGCTGCGGAGGTGGCCGATCTGCGCGACGTGGGCCGCCTGCTCGCCGCCTTGAAGGAGCCCGAGCCGCCGGCCTCCCTGCGCGAAGCCGGCAAGCTGTGGGACATGGCCAAGGCGGTCTGGGACATGAAGCCGGCACGTGTCAGCTCGCCGCCGTGCCAGGAGGTGGTGATCGACGGCCCGGAGGTCGACCTGGCGACATGGCCCATCCAGCATTGCTGGCCGGGCGACGTGGCCCCGCTGATCACCTGGGGCCTGGTCATCACCCGAGGGCCCCGCGGCGTGCCCCGGCCGCGGCTGAGGCAGAACCTGGGCATCTACCGGCAGCAGGTCATCGGCCGCCGGCAAGTCATCATGCGCTGGCTCGCCCACCGCGGCGGGGCACTGGACTTCAGGGACTTCGCTCGGGTGAACCCGGGCCAACCGTTTCCGATCGCCGTCGCGCTGGGGGCCGACCCGGCAACCACCCTCGGCGCGGTGACACCGGTGCCAGACAGCCTCTCCGAATACCAGTTTGCCGGCCTGTTGCGTGGCGGCCGCACCGAGGTGGCCGACAGTGCGGTCGGCGAGGGCGACCTGAAGCTGCAGGTGCCGGCCCGGGCCGAGCTGATCCTGGAGGGCCACATCCCGACGGCGCCCTCCGGCTACGAGGGCCGCAGCGAACACGGGGTGCCGACCAAGGAGGTCAACGGCTACCTGCACGCGCTGGAGGGCCCCTATGGCGACCACACCGGCTACTACAACGAGCAGGACTGGTTTCCGGTGGTCGACATCAGCCGGCTGACGCACCGCCGCGATCCGATCTACCACTCCACCTACACCGGCAAGCCGCCCGATGAACCAGCGGTGCTGGGCGTGGCGCTGAACGAGGTCTTCGTGCCGATCCTGCAGAAGCAGTTTCCGGAGATCGTCGACTTCTACCTGCCGCCCGAAGGTTGCAGCTACCGGCTGGCGGTGATCTCCATCAAGAAGAGCTACCCCGGCCATGCCAAGCGGCTGATGTTCGGCCTGTGGAGCTTCCTGCGCCAGTTCATGTACACCAAGTTCATCATCGTCACCGACGACGACGTGGACATCCGCGACTGGAAGGAGGTGGTGTGGGCCCTGACCACCCGGATGGATCCGGTTCGTGACACCACCCTCGTCGGCGAGACGCCGATCGACTACCTCGATTTCGCCTCGCCGGTCAGCGGCCTGGGCGGCAAGATGGGGCTGGACGCGACGAACAAGTGGCCGGGCGAGACCTCGCGTGAATGGGGCCGCACTATCGCGATGGACCCGGCAGTGCAGGCCCGCATGAATGCGTTGGCCGAGAGCCTGATGAAGTAGGGTGCGCGATGGCGCGCACGCTGTACAGGGGCACTGGATGGCCGTGTAAAGCCACTTGCGAGCCGGGCTCCCACGGAGCACACTGAATACGCCTCAACGAGGCACAACCCTGTAAGCGCAATTCCAGCGCCTACGGAGCCCCGGCTCACTTCCCAGCCGGAGCCCCACTGGGTGGCATCGCCACTCACAGGCCCCTCCACCCGCAAGGGCTCGGAGGGGCTTCGTCGTTCTGGGAGGCCGTCGGGCTCAGGGTTCGGTGGGCTCGGCCACAATCGAGCGGTGCAGATGCCCAAGCCGTCAGTGTTGAGTTTCTCGATCGGATCGCGTGCGCGCCGCTGGCTGCTGGGCGCTGCCCTGGCGGTCCTTGCGGTGCTGCTCGCTGTCTGGGGGCTGCTGCCCGGTTGGGTGCGAACGACAGCGCAGGAGCAGTTGGGTGCGGCCCTGGGCCGGCCGGTGTCCATCGAGGCGGTGCGCATCAACCCGCTGACGTTGACCGTGGAGGTCGACCAGCTGCAGGTGGCCGGCGCCAACCCGCAGGCACCGCCGGTGTTTGCCTTCGACCACTTGAGGGTCAGCGCCGACCTTCGGTCGATATTGCGGTGGGCCCCGGTGGTCGACTCGGCCGAGTTGCATGGGCCGCGTCTGCGAGTTGCCCGCCTGGGTGAAGGGCGCTACGACATCGACGATCTGCTGGCCCGCTGGCGCCGCGCGCCCGATGCGCCGGCCGATGCGCCGCCACCGCGTTTCGCTCTCTACAACCTGAGCGTCCGTGACGGGCAGATTTCTTTCGATGACCGCCCCAAGGACCGCCAGCACGAGGTCCGGGCGGTCCAGGTTGGCCTGCCCTTTCTGTCGAACCTCGACGAGGCGGTCGACATCAAGGTCGAGCCCCGCCTGGCTTTCGAGTTGAACGGCACCCCCTTCGACACCGGCACGAGCGCCACGCCTTTCGCGGCGGAGCGCGCTGGCGAGCTGAACCTGAAGACCGGCCGAGTCGACCTGGCGCACTGGTTGCCCTACCTGCCTGCCGGCCTGCCGGCTCGGCCGTTGACCGGGCAGGTCTGGGCCGAGCTGAAGGTGCAGTTCTCCGCCCCGGCGGGCGGCACGCCGCGGGTCGTCTTGAGTGGTCGCACGGGGGCCGATTCGATCAAGCTGGTGGATGCCTCAGGGGGATCATTGCTGGATTGGGAGCGGCTCGTCGTGCCGCTGGTCGACGTGCAGCCTCTGCAACATCAACTGGCGCTGGGTGAGGTGGACCTGCAAACCCCACGGGTCTGGGCGCGGCGGGATGCCCGTGGCGCGCTGAACTGGATTCAGGCGCTGGGTGGAGGCGGCCCGGTTGCCGGACCCACAGCGGCCGCGGCCGCTACCGGGCCGGCCTGGCGCGTGTCGGCAACCCGCCTGACGGTGCAAGGTGGGCACGTTCAATGGCGCGATGAAGCCGTGCGCCCTGCGGCGCAGATCGAAGCCCGTGACCTCCGGCTTCAGATCGACGCGGGGCGCTGGCCCTTGCCCGAGGCCGCCCAGCCGGTTCGCCTCAATGCCAGCGCCAGCTGGGGCGCTCCCACAGGGGCGTCGGCCGCCTCAGCGCCGGGCTGGCAAGTCGGCGGCGAGTTGTCGGCTGCCGGCGGGCAGGCTCGGCTCCAGGCCCAAGGTTGGCCGCTGTCGATGGCAGCACCCTACCTGTCACCTTGGCTGAAGCCGCGGGTCAACGGCCAGCTGGGTTTCGATGCCAAGGCAAGCTGGGCCGACACGCCCGGCGGCATCTTGCCGAGGCTGAGCGTCGCCGAGCTCACCCTGGATGATCTGCGCGTGGCCGAGCCGGGCCCGGCCTCGCGGGGGGCGAGCGTGGCCTGGCGGCAGCTGAGCTTGGCGAGCCTGGATGTCGATCCGGTCGAGCGCCGTGCGGTCATCGGCCCCTTGCGGCTCGACCAACCGCGCATCGCGGCACGGCGTGATGCGGGAGGCGGCATCGACCTGGCGCAATGGCTCACCCTGCCGAGCAGGCCTGATTCGCCGGCGGCACCGCGTGCCGACGAGCCTGTCTGGCGTCTGCAATTGCAAGATGCCAGTGTGGAGGGCGGGCAGTTGCGCTGGCGCGACGAAGCCGTGGCGGGCGGCGAACCGGTGGCGCTGGAGCTCAGCCGGCTGCGGATCGGCCTGCGAGACCTGCAATGGCCGGCCGTGCCGCGCGCCCGAGCCAAGTTGCAGGGCCAGGTTCAAATCGGTAGCGCCGGGGCGGAGAAGCCTGGCGCCGCTGGCCAGTTGTCCTGGCAAGGTGAACTCGGACTGTCGCCACTGTCGTGGCGCGGCACGGTGCGGGCCGATCGATTCCCGGTCCACGCCGTGGCCGCCTATGCGGGTGAGGCTTTGCCCGTGACGGTCACCCGGGCCGAGGCAGGCTGGGCCGGCGATGTGGCGGTACAACTGGGTGCCGACGGCGTGCCCGGCGTGACGCTGAAGGGGGACGCCCGGCTCACGGATCTGCGCCTGCATGCCCGGCAGGCCACCGAACGAACGCCCGGCGACGAGCTGGTGAGTTGGCAGGCCCTGGAGTTGACGGGGGTGCAGGTCACCACTGCGGCAGGCCAGAAGCCCCGGGTGGAGGTTGCCGACAGCCGGCTGTCCGACTTCTACGCCAAGTTGATGGTCGATGAAGGCGGCCGGTTCAACCTGACGGATCTCGACCCGCCTGCGACCGCTGCATCGGCGCCGGAGGGGGCCGCGCCCGCAGCGAGTGCCGTTGCCGCATCGGGTGGGTCGGCGATCGATCTCATCATGGGCGGTGTGCAACTGCAAAACGGCCGTGTCGATTTCTCGGACCGCTTCATCCGCCCCAACTACAACGCCGCGCTGTCCGAGCTGAACGGCCACCTTGGGGCCTTCCGTACGGGAACCCGCGACATGGCCGCGCTGGAGCTTCGCGGCCGTGTTGCCGGCACCGCCTTGCTGGACATCCGCGGCGCACTGAACCCGATGGCAGACCCGTTGGCGCTGGACATCCAGGCGAGGGCCACCGACCTGGAGCTGGCTCCGTTGTCGCCCTACGCCGGCAAGTACGCCGGCTATGCGATCGAGCGTGGCAAGCTCAGCATGGACGTCAGCTACCGCATCGACGCCGACGGCAAGCTCGACGCCAAGAACCAGATCGTGTTGAACCAGCTCACCTTCGGCGAACGCATCGAGAGCCCGGACGCGACCAAGCTCCCGGTCTTGCTCGCGGTGGCGCTGCTGAAGGACCGGAACGGCGTGATCGACCTGAACCTGCCCATCGGAGGTTCGATCAATGACCCGCAGTTCAGCGTCGGCGGTTTGATCGTCAAGGTGATCCTCAACCTGCTCGGCAAGGTGCTGACGGCACCGTTTGCGCTGCTGTCTGGTGGCGGCAGCGAAGACCTCAGCCTGGTGGAATTCAACCCCGGTACGGCACAGATGGTGGCCAACGCGGCCCCGGTGATCGACAAGGTGGCGAAGGCCCTGGCCGACCGGCCGGCCCTGCAGATGACGGTCACCGGGGCCGCCGACCCGCAGAGCGAGCGCGACGCCGTGCAGGCGGCGTGGTTGGAGCAGCGGCTCACCGCCGAGCGGCGCCGCGACGCCACTCGTGCTGGCGCGGCCGCCGACGCGCCGTTGTCGCCGATGGTGGGCGACGAGCGTGCGCGCCTGATCCGTCGCGTCTATGCCGACACCAAGCTGCCGAACAAGCCAACCAACCTGGTCGGGCTGGCCAAGGACATCCCGGTTGCCGAGATGGAGGCCTTGCTGAAAGCCTCGCATGTGGTGGGCACCGACACGGCACGCGAGCTGGCGCTGCAACGCGGCCTGGCGGTGCGCGATGCGCTGATCGCCAAGGGCCTTCCGAGCGAGCGGCTTTTCCTGGCGGCCCCGAAGCTTCGCGCATCCGGCGAAGATGATGCGCATTGGACGCCCCGGGTTCAGCTGAGCCTGGGAACGAAATGAGCGCTGTTGGCTCTGCCTGTATTCAATCCTGCGAGGACACGCCATGAGTGGCACAGAAACCATCACGTTGGCAGGCGGCTGCTTCTGGTGCCTGGAGGCGGTGTACGAGCAGGTGCATGGGGTGCTGTCGGTGGAATCGGGCTATTCCAACGGGCAGGTCGAGCGCCCCAGCTACGAGCAAGTCTGCCGGGGCGACACCGGCCATGCCGAGGTGGTGAAGCTGGTGTTCGACCCGTCCCAGGTCAGCCTGCGCGAGCTGCTGGAGGTGTTCTTCGCCGTCCACGACCCGACCACGCTGAACCGCCAGGGCAACGACGTGGGCACCCAGTACCGCTCCGCCATCTATACCCAGACGCCCGAACAGGCCGAACTGGCCCGCGCGGTGATCGCCGAAGTGAATGCCGCCACCGGCAACCGGGTGGTCACCGAACTGGCGCCGCTGGCCAGCTACTGGCCCGCCGAGGCCTATCACCAGCACTACTTTGCGCAGCACCCGGGCCAAGGCTACTGCGCCTTTGTGGTGGCGCCCAAGGTGGAGAAGTTCCGCCACACCTTCAGGCGGCTGACGAAGGCGGCGGCATGACCTGGTGTCGCCGATGAGCCGAGCACGAAGCATCCGCCAGCGCTGGTGGGCCGCCTGGCTGGCGGGCCTGTCGCTGGCCTTGCTGCTGGGCTCGTCGCTGGGGGCATGGCACCGCATACGCCACCTGGCTGGCCCCACCACCGTCTCGGTCGACAGCCATCGGCTGTCGGCCAGCGACGTGCTGGGCCACCGGGCCGGGTCCGGCGAATGCGCCTTGTTTGACGAGGGGCTGCTGGGAAGCGGTCCGACCACCACCCCCTTGGTCGTAGCCGCACACGAACCGCCAGCGATCCGGCTGACGGGTTCGCCGGTCCGGGTGCCGCTGGGCACCGGCCAGTGGCGTGCGCAGGCTCGCGGGCCTCCGGCACACAGCGCCTGAGCCCTCTGGGCGGCCGCCTGTTGCGGCCCGCCTGAACCCACCGCCGGCGGTCTGCTCGGCGGTGCAACGCCATCCATGGATCACCGCGCCCTCGGGCGCTGCGCTCGTTCGCGCGCCAGGTGCGGTTCCACACGAACTCGTCCCATGAAACACTCGAACACCTGTCTTCGCCCCGTCGCCGCAGCCTGCGCCAGCCTGCTCGCGGCGCTCTCCCACGCTCAGACGGCCGCTCCGGCGGATCCCGGGCGTGTGGTCATCACCGGCAATCCACTGGCCAGCACCGAGCTGGCCCAGCCCAGCGCCACCCTCGGCGGTGACGCCCTGACCTTGCGCCGAGCCGGCACCCTCGGCGAGACCCTGGATGGCCTGCCCGGTGTCTCCGCCACCTGGTTCGGCCCGAACGCCAACCGGCCAGCCATCCGCGGTCTCGATGGCGACCGCGTTCGCCTGCTCGACAACGCAGGTTCCACCATCGACGCCTCCAACCTCAGCTTCGACCACGCGGTGGCGCTGGACCCGCTGGTGGTCGAGCGGGTCGCGGTGTTGCGTGGCCCGGCCTCGCTGCTGTATGGCGGCAGCGCCATCGGTGGGGTCGTCAACACGCTGGACAACCGCATCCCCCGTACGGCCCTGGACGGCATGGGTGGGCGGGCCGAACTGCGCGCTGGCGGTGCGGCCAACGAGCGCTCGACGTCCGGGCTGGTCGAGGCCGGCGCGGGGGGGCTGAACTGGCACGCGGATGCCTTCAGCCGCGCCACCGACGACCTGCGGGTGCCGCGTTTCACGCCGGTCGAGGACGGTGTGAGCGGCCCGCCGACGCGCCGGGTTCGCAACTCGGCCGCACGGGCAGAGGGTGGCGCGCTCGGGGCCTCCTGGGCCGACGCCGACGGTTACCTGGGCGCGGCGGTGGACAGCTACCGGAACAACTACGGTGTGACCGTGGAGCCCGATGTCCAGATCCGCATGCGGCGGGAGCGCCTGGCGGTGGCTGGCGAGCGCCACCTCGGCGAGCACGGCTTCACCGACCTGAGCCTGCGCGCTTCCGACACCACCTACCGGCACCAGGAGGTCGAAGGCGATGGGGCGGTGGGCACCACCTTCTCCAGCCGTGGGCAGGATCTGAGGCTCGAAGCCCGCCACGCCCCGCTGTTCGGGCTGTGGCGTGGGGCGATCGGCGTGCAGGCCGAGTCGATGCGCTTCTCCGCGCTCGGCGAAGAAGCCTTTGTGCCGGACACCCGCACCCGCTCGGTGGCCGTGTTCGCGCTGGAGGAGATGCGCCTGGGCGCACTCAGCCTGAGTGCCGGGGCCCGCGTCGAACGCGTGAGCGTCGGTTCCGAGGGGGACGCCCCAGGGGCTGACGAGATCCGCTTCGGCGAGCCGTCGACACGCCGTTTCGCGCCGACGAGCGGTTCGCTGTCGGCAGTCTGGGCCCTGGCCAAGGGGTGGTCGACCAGCGCGGTCCTGGGCGCCACCGAGCGGGCACCTGCCTACTACGAGCTGTTCGCCAACGGTGTTCATGTGGCCACCGCAGCCTATGAGCGCGGCGATCCGGCCTTGGGCGTCGAGCGGGGGCGTCACGCCGACGTTGGCCTGCAGTGGAAGATCGGGTCGAGCAGCCTTGAGGCCCATCTGTTCGAGATGCGCTTTTCACGCTACCTCTCCCTCGACGCCTCGGGATCGACCATCCTGGTGCCTGACGAGCAAGGCGGCGTCAGCGAGGTGCCCGAGTACCGCTTTCGCGCGGTGCCGGCCAGGCTGTGGGGTGCCGAGATCGAGGGCCGGCACCGCCTCTGGGATGGGGCGACAACGCTGGACCTCCATGCCTCGCTGGACACGGTGCGCGGGCAGAACCTGGGCACGGGCGAACCGCTCCCGCGGCTGGCGCCGATGCGTGCTGCGCTCAGCCTGGATGCCGCCCACGGCCCTTGGCGAGCCGGGCTCGGTGTTCGGCACGCCTGGGCACAACGCCAGGTGCCGTCCACCGACCTGGCCACGCCCGGCTACACGCTGTTGAACCTGTGGGCCAGCCGGGGCTGGGCCGCTGGGGGGATGGACGGGCTGCTTTTCTTCAAGCTCGACAACCTCACCGACACGCTGGCCACCCCTGCCAGCGCGATCCGCACGCTGCGTGACCTCGCCCCGTTGCCGGGGCGCAGCCTGAGTGCGGGCGTTCGCGTGAGTTTCTGAGAGCCCCCAAACCCGCCGCTGCGCGTCAGGCCCCCCGAGGGGGCAAGGAAACTCGGGAGCGGCCCGTCGTTTCCTTGAGCGCAGGCGGCGCCACCAGGCCCGGGCCGGCGCCGCTACACTGGCCTGGCGAGCGGTGTATCCGCCCGGCCCGTGACACCCCTATCTGCCCACTGACCATGATGGACGCCCAGTGGAGCGACGCTCCCTTCGACCTGTTGGGCCGCTTCCTGAGAGTGGGCGTGGTCCGCCTCGCCCTGCCGGCCCGGATCACCACCTGGGATGAAGCCACCTTCGACATTCTCGGTTTGGCACCGGGGGCAACCGAGCCCAGTTTCGAGGCGATCGTCGAACGGGTTCACCCCGACGATCGGGCGGCATTGCGGGAGGCCGAGAAGGGCCTGGCGCACGGGCCGGGCAAGCGCAGCCAACGCGTCCGCTACATCCGACCTGACGGCGGCCTGCTCTACCTGAACCTGCTGTACGAGGTTCGCGCCGCCGCCGATGGCGAGGGCCTGGATGTCGCCGGTCTGGTGATCGACGAGACCGAATCGGTCCAGGCCTGGCGCGCCCAGTGGGAAAGCGAGAATCTGGTGGGCCATGCCTTGTCGGTGGCCGGCATCTCGCTGTGGCAAGTGGATCTGGCCACGCAGCGGATCAGCTTCAACGAGCAGGGCTACAAGATCCTCGGCCGCGAACGGCCGCCCGGGGGCATGCCCTTGGCGGAGGTGCGCGACACGCTGCATCCCGATGACCGGCGGTTGATCGAGCAAGCCGGCGACGAGGCCCTGCACGTCGACCGGGTCGTCGAGGCCGTGGCGCGCTACCGCGATACCGAGGGCAGGTACCGCCACCTGCTGACCCGCCGCTTCCGCCACCGCGACGCCCAGGGCCGCACGGTCGGTGTGATGGGCCTGTCGATCGACATCTCCGAACTCGTCGCCGAGCGACAGCGCTCGCTGTCGTTGCTGGAGCGCATGCAACTGGTGGCCGAGGCCGTCGGTGTGGGCTTCTGGTGGCGCGACATCGACGCCGGCGTCTTCGAGTGGGACGAGCAGATGTACCGCATGCACCAGCGCGATCCTGCCCTGGGCCCGCCGCGCCTCGACGAGTGGATCGGCCGCCATGTGCACCCCGACGACAGGGGCTGGATGGCGGCGCGCCAGGAGGTCCACTTCAGCGAGTGGACGCCGACCTCCGACGTGGTCTTCCGCACCGTGGCGGCCGATGGCAGCGAGCGCTGGATCCAGTCCTGGACACGGCGCCTGACGCGCGATGGCCGGCGACAGTCGCTGGGCATGCACGTGGACATCACCGAGCGCAAGCGCGCCGAACAGCGCGCCGAGCTCGAGCGCCAGCGGGACCAGTTCGCCATCGAGGCGGCCGGCATCGGCATGTGGGAGCGGGACCTGAACGGCACTCCGCTGTACTGGAGCCCGGCCATGTACCGTTTGCGGGGGCTGGATGCCGACGATCCGCGCAGCCTCCAGGAGATCATCGAGGCCACCATGCAGCCCGGCGCTGACGCCGAAGGCCACCACCGGGTGGCCCACAGCCTGCGCACCGGCGAGCCCTTTGGCTTCGAGTTCGAGGTCACCTGGCCCGACGGCACCCGGCGCTGGCTGGCCTCCAGTGGCCGGGTGGTCCGGGACGCCACCGACACGCCGGTGACCGTGGCGGGTGTCAACGTCGACATCACCGAGCGGCGCATGGC
Source organism: Vitreoscilla sp. (assembly GCA_018780145.1). Classification (GTDB taxonomy): domain Bacteria; phylum Pseudomonadota; class Gammaproteobacteria; order Burkholderiales; family Burkholderiaceae_C; genus Ideonella. The sequence continues at coordinate 35,926 of JADMKA010000010.1, forward strand.
CGAGCAACTGGCGCGCGAACGCGACCGCGCCCAGCAGGCCAGCGTCACCAAGTCCGAGCTGATGGCCCGTGTCAGCCACGAGTTGCGCACACCGATGAATGCCGTGCTCGGTTTTGCCGACCTGATGGCCCAGGATGAGCTGGCGCCGCTGGCGCCCGCGCAGGGCGAACGGCTGGCCCGGATCCGCTCGGCTGGCGGCCACCTGCTGGGCCTGATCGACGACCTGCTCGAACTTTCGCGGGCCGACCAGGAGGATCGCCCGACGGAGGCGGTGCCGGTTCGCCTGGGTGACCTGCTGGCCGACGCACTGCCCTGGGTGTCCACGCTGGCGGCAGAGGCCGGCGTCCAGGTCGCGGCCGAACTGCCGGACGCCGCGGCCTGCGTGCTCGCCGACCGCCGTCGGCTGGGTCAGGTGCTGACCAATCTGCTGACCAACGGGATCAGGTGCAACCGGCCCGGCGGCCGCATCTGGATGAGCGTGCGGCCGGTACCACTGTCCGGTCGCCCAGGCTGGGAGCTTGCGGTGCACGACGATGGACCGGGCCTGTCGGCACAGCAGATGGAGCGCTTGTTCGAGCCGTTCAACCGGCTCGGTGCGCAACGGCGCGGGGTTCCCGACACGGGCATCGACCTGAGTGACGTCCAACAGCTGGTGCAGGGCATGGGTGGCCGCCTGTCCGTCGACAGCCAGCCCGGGCTGGGCAGCCGTTTCGTCGTCTGCCTGCCGGCGGCAGACACCGGGCAGGCCGGGCCCGCACCCTCGGACCACCGCGAGCCTGCCACCGTTGCATCAGCGGACGACGTGCCCGTCGATGCAGGCAAACTGCGGGTGCTCTACATCGAGGACAACCCGGTCAACGAGTTGCTGGTGCGCGAGATGCTGGCACTGCGGCCTGCCGTGTCCCTGGCCTCAGCCCCCGACGGCCACAGTGGCATCGGCCAGGCCCTGGCCGAACCGCCCCACCTGATCCTGCTGGATCTGCAGTTGCCTGATATGAGCGGGATCGATGTGCTGCGGCGTCTGCGCCACGAACCGGCCCTGGCCAGCTGTCGCATCGTGGCCTTGTCGGCCAACGCCATGCCGGACGACGTGGCCGCCGCGCTGTCGGCCGGCTTCAACGAGTACTGGACCAAACCGCTGAACCTGCAGCGCTTCCTGGCCGACATGGACGCGCTGTTGGCAGCTCACGCGATGGGCTGAGGCGCCGCGGCGGGCGCTCGCCAGTGCGCTTCACGGCGCCAGACGTTCGCGCACCCACTGGCCGGCATCGAGCCGGTACCGCAGTCGGTCGTGCAGGCGCGATGGGCGGCCCTGCCAGAACTCCCAGGCCTCCGGCTCCAACCGGTATCCGCCCCAGTGGGGTGGGCGCGGCGGGTTCAGGCCGTGCTGCATAGCCGCCTTGGCCGCGTTGGCCACCAGCACCGCGCGAGAGCTGATCACCTGGCTCTGCGGCGAGGCCCAGGCGCCGAGGCGTGAATCCAGGGGCCGCGATCGGTAGTAGGCGTCGGACTCCTCGGCGCTGACACGCTCGACCTGGCCCTCGATGCGCACCACGCGCTCCAGCTCGACCCAGTGGAACTGCAGTGCGGCAAACGGGTGGCCCGCCAACTCGCGGCCCTTGCGGCTCTCGTAGTTGGTGTACCAGACGATTCCCCGGGCGTCGAAGCCCTTGATCAGCACGATGCGGGTCGACGGCCGGCCGTCCGGCCCGACGGTGGCCACCGTCATCGCATTGGGCTCGGGAAGCTTTGCAGACAGGGCTTCGTCCAGCCAGCGCGCGAATTGTTGCCAGGGCTCGGCCGCCGAGGCGGACTCGTCGAGCTCGGCCCGCTCATAGCTTCTGCGCAGTTGCGAGAGGTCATCCATACCGCCCAGTGTAGGGCTAGGCCCTAAGTGAACGCCCCACTGGAAGGGCGGGGCCTTCGCTCCCATCCTTGGGGCAGTGAATTCTAGGTTGGGCGGGGCGCCGGATGCGCCCCGAGGGAACGGAAAAAGACTTTCATGAAGGCGGCTCCAACCATCATCGTGCTGGGTGCCGGGCGGGGCGCCCGCTACACCGGTGCGCGTCACAAGCTGGCTGAGAGCCTGGGTGGCGCCAGCGTGCTCAGCCACACCGTGCGCCATGCCATTGCGAGTGGCCTGCCGGTCTTGGTGGTGACGACGCCGCACTTCGTCGACGAGGTCACCGGCCTGGTGGCGCGGCGCGACATCGTGGTCCTGGGCGAGCACACCGGTGTGGCGCCCGGTGGCATGGGGGACTCGATCGCCGCCGGTGTGGCGGCGCGTCCCGGCGCGGGCGGCTGGCTGGTGCTGCCCGCGGACATGCCACTGGTGCAGCCATCGACACTCGTGAGCGTGGCGGGCGCCATCGGCACCCAGCCGGTGGCTTACGCCCAGTACCAGGGCCGTCGCGGCCATCCCGTCGCCTTCGGGGCGGAGCTGTTCTCGGAGTTGGTCCGCCTCAGCGGCGAAGAGGGTGCTCGTCGCATCCTGGCGCGGTTCCCGGGGCAGGCCGTCGAGGTCGATGACCCCGGCGTGCTGCTCGACATGGACACCGAGGCCGATCTGGCCAGCCTGCGCGCCCACTTCGAGGGCTTGTCGGTGCGGCCCTAGTCCTTCGCCAGCAACAGCAGGCGCTCGACCTCGCGGTCGCGGATGCCACGGCGGCGCAGTTCCATGGCGGTTTCACGCAGGTAGTCCAGCGTGGTGCCATAGCGGCCCCGCGCGTGGTCCAGGATATGGCGCATCTGGGCGTCCGCCAGCCGGCCGGTGTGCCCTGGGCTGTCGTGGCGCAAAGTGAATGCCAGGGCGTTCACCGGGCCGCGCGGCGTGCGGCAAGGCAGCCAGCGAGGGTCGTACACCCCGGTTGGCATTTCACGCTCCCACAACAGGCGCAGTTCACCTTCGGCGCGGGCAGCGGGGACCCGGAACACCGCGCCCCGGCACGAGCCCCCCGCCATCAAGGCGAAGACCAGCCCCGGTTGGGCGGGGGTGCCTCGGTTGACCCGGGAGCGCATGCGGAAGGCGCGGTGCCAGCCGTACACCTGGGCGGGCGATTCGGCATCCGTCACGAACTCGCGCCGCCACAGCAGCGAGCCATAGCCAAAGATCCACAGGGCGCCCTGGCCGCCCCATTCGCGAAGGGTCCGGTCGAGCAGCGGGGCGGGGTCGCGCAAGGTCAGTTGCGAATGCTCCATGGCACAAATCTAGCGCAGGAGTCGATCCTGATTTGACGATGTAACCAAGTTACATGATAATCAAAGCGTAGGTTACAACCCAGATCGTGAGTCTCATGACTGCATTGCACCCCGTCCTGGCCCAGGTGACAGAGCGCATCAAGCTGCGCAGCGCAACCACCCGCAGCGCGTACCTGGCCCGCGTCGATGAATTGCGTCGCCGCCCCCGTGGTGCAGACCGCATGGGCTGCGCCAACGTGGCGCATGCCTTTGCCGCCATGCCGGGCGCCGACAAGCTGCGTATCGTGGCCGAGAAGGCGCCTCATCTGGGCATCGTCACGTCCTACAACGACATGCTGTCGGCCCACCAGCCCTACGAGGGCTACCCGGCGCAGATCCGCGAGGCAGCCCACCGCCTGGGGGCCACGGCCCAGGTGGCCGGCGGCGTGCCGGCGATGTGCGATGGCGTGACCCAGGGCTACCCAGGCATGGAGCTGAGCCTGTTCTCGCGCGACACGATCGCCATGGGTACTGCCATCGCGCTGTCGCACGACGTGTTCGATGCGGTGCTGCTGCTGGGCATCTGCGACAAGATCGTGCCGGGCCTGCTGATCGGTGCCCTGCATTTCGGGCACCTGCCCTGTGTGTTCGTGCCGGCCGGGCCGATGGGCTCGGGGTTGTCCAACAGCGACAAGGCCAAGGTCCGCGAGCAGGCTGCGCAAGGCCTGGTGGGCCGAGCCGAACTGTTGCAGGCCGAGCAGGCCGCCTACCACTCGGCAGGCACCTGCACCTTCTACGGCACAGCCAATTCGAACCAGATGCTGCTGGAGGCGATGGGCTTGCATGTGCCCGGCGCGGCCTTCGTGCATCCGGGCACCCCGCTTCGCGATGCGCTCACGCGCGAGGCGGTGGGCACGGCGCTCAGCCTGCGCGCCGGCCAGCGCGATCTGCCGATCGGCCACCTCGTCGACGAACGCAGCATCGTCAACGCGATGGTCGCTCTGCTGGCCACCGGTGGCTCCACCAACCACCTGATCCACTGGGTGGCCGTGGCCCGCGCCGCAGGCATCCTCATCGATTGGAACGATTTCTCCGCGCTGTCGTCCATCATCCCCCTGCTGGCCCGGGTGTACCCCAACGGCACGGCCGACGTGAACCAGTTCCAGGCCGCTGGCGGAACCGGCTTCGTGCTGCGCGAGCTGATGGCCGCCGGGCTGATGCACGCCGATGCCAAGGCTGTGGCGGCGGGCGGCATGCCGGCCTATGGCGCCGTGCCGGCACAGGATGGCGACGGCGTGCGTTGGTCAGCTTTGCCCGCAGCCAGCGGCGACACCACGGTGCTGCGTGGCGCTTCGGAGGCGTTCTCGCCCACCGGCGGCCTGCGCCTGCTGCAGGGCAACCTGGGCCGCGCCGTCATCAAGGTCTCCGCGGTACCGGACGACCGCCATGTGGTCGAGGCCCCGGCGATCGTCTTCGACAGCCAGGAGGGGCTGCTGGCCGCCTTCAAGGCGGGTGAGCTCGAGCGAGACTTCGTCGCCGTGGTGCGCTTCCAGGGCCCGCGTGCCAACGGCATGCCGGAGTTGCACAAGCTGACCCCGCCGCTGGCGGTGCTGCAGGGCAAGGGCTTCCGCGTGGCACTGGTCACCGACGGCCGCATGAGCGGCGCCTCGGGCAAGGTCCCCGCCGCCATCCACGTCAGCCCCGAGGCCCTGGCGGGCGGGCCACTCGGCAAGGTGCACACCGGCGATCTGCTGCGGATGGACGCCACCGCCGGCACGCTGGATGTGCTGGTGTCCGACGCCGAATGGGCTGCGCGTACCCCCGCCGTGCGCGATGCGGCCCTGGCCGACAGCCACGGCCACGGCTTGGGACGCGAGTTGTTCGCCGGCCTGCGCCGCAACGTCAATAGCGCCGAGGAAGGCGCTTGCTCGTGGCTCTGACATCGAACCACTTCATCCGAACCGAAGCATGAACACACTCGAACTTGCCGCCCACGGTCCTGTGATTCCGGTCATCGTCATCGACCGTCTGGAAGACGCCGTGCCCCTGGCACGCGCCCTCGTCGAAGGCGGCGTGAAGGTGCTGGAAGTGACCCTGCGCACGCCCGTGGCGTTGGCGGCCATCGACGCGATGGCGCGCCACGTCCCCGGTGCCATCGTGGGTGCGGGCACCATCCGCAGCGCGGCCGATGCGCGCGCTGCGCGACAGGCCGGGGCGGTCTTCGGCGTCAGCCCGGGCTACACGGCCGAGGTGGGGGCGGCTTGCCGCGAGGTCGGGCTGCCGCTGCTTCCGGGTGTGGCCACGGCCAGCGAGGTGATGGCGGCCCAGGCTGACGGCCTGGGCTTCCTGAAGTTCTTCCCTGCGACAGCCGCCGGTGGCATACCGATGCTGAAGGCCCTGGCTGGCCCCTTCCCGGACGTGGCCTTCTGCCCGACCGGTGGCATCACGCTGCAGACCGCTCCGGATTTCCTGGCGCTGCCGAACGTGAAGGTCTGCGGTGGCTCCTGGCTGACGCCGGCCGATGCAGTGAAGGCGGGCGATTGGGCACGCATCACGCGCCTGGCTGCCGAGGCCTCGGCACTGCGCGCCTGATCGAACGGGGCCGCAGCGGCTCTCAGGTTCAGACAGGAACGGTGTAGTTCAGCGCCATGCGGCCGCCGTCGATGTGCACGATCTCACCGGTCATGTAGCGTGCCGCATCGCTGAGCAGGAAGGCCACGACGTCGGCCACTTCCTCCGGCTCCCCCAGGCGCTTCATCGGCGTGCGGCCGAGGATGCGCAGGCGCGCATCGTCGCTGGTGAGCACCGCCTCGCGCGCCAACTCGGTGGCGATGGTGCCGGGGGCGGCGGCGTTGACGCGGATGCCGTGGTCGGCCAGCGCCAGCGCCATCGCGCGCGTGAGCTGGTTGATGCCGCCCTTGCTGGCGTTGTAGCTGGCGATGCTGGCGATCGCCATCGAGCCGTTCACCGACGACATGTTGACGATCGCGCCGCCGTGGCCCTGGCGCACCATCTGGCGCGCAACAGCCTGGCCGACCAGGAAGGCGCCCTTCAGGTTGACGTCGATCACCGCATCCCAGTCTTCTTCGGTGACCTCCAGGAAATCGGCGGCGCGGAAGATGCCGGCGTTGTTCACCAGGCCATCGACCTGGCCCCAGGCGAGCACCGTGGCCGCCAGGGCGGCTTCCACATCGGCCCGACGCGCCACGTTGCACGGGATGGCCAGGGCCTGCCCCCCAGCGGCCGACAGGCGTTCGGCCAAGTTCACCGCGGCGGTCGGGTGGACATCCCACAAGGCCACCCGCGCTCCTTCGGCGGCAAAGCGTTCGGCGCACGCGGCGCCAATCCCCTGGCCACCGCCGGTGATGACGATGACGCGGCCACTCAGGCCGAACTGGGGGCGGGTGGGGGCAGGGCAGGTCGACATGGGCGCCAGTCTAGTGCTGCCATGAGCCCGGGTCAGGCGGCCAGGCGATCCAGCCAAATGGCCATGCCCTGGGCGTTCAGTTCGACATCCAGGGCCAAGATCTCGTCGACCGTGCTCTCCGGCAGCGTGCAGCCGTGCTGCCGAACCCGAGCCCGATAGAGGGCGCGCAAGGCGCTGCAGAGCGCCTGGTGCCGGGCAGGGTGCTGGCCATGCGCCAGACCGAGAGCCACGGTCTCGTCCAGCAGGCTCAGCAGTTGCCTGCCGAGCGTGGCCACGTCGCCCAGCCGGCCGAAGTGGGTGAGGAACACGCTGTCGGGCTCGCGTGCCAGCAGGCGGGCGATCGACGCCTTCAAGGCCTCGGGCTGGAACTGCACCGGCGTCGAGGTGGGCAAGATCCACGGCCGGCCGGCCACGTCGAACTCGCGGTAAGACAGGCCGAAGGTGTCGCCGGTGAACCAGCCGCGAGAGAGTGGGTCCCAGATGCAGTGGTGGTGCAGGGCGTGGCCCGGCGTGTCCACCAGTTCCAGCTGGCGGCGCCCCAGCGGGATCTGCATGCCGTCTTCACTCGTCGACACGCGCTCGGCGGCTACGCCGACGAGCTGACCATAGGAGCGGTCCATCTCCTCCTGGCCATAAACCGCCAGGGCACCTTGATAGAGCGCGCTCGGGTCGATCATGTGGCGAGCGCCGCGCGGGTGGACCATCAATCGGGCAGCCGGCAAGGCCTGCATCAATGGACCCACACCACCCGCGTGGTCCAGGTGGACGTGTGTCGGGATCACCCAGTCAACGGCCGCAGGCGCCAAACCGAGCGCCTGCAGGGCACCGAGAAGCCGTGGCAACGCGTGCCGCGTGCCGGTGTCGACGTAAGCGGCACGCCCGTTGTCGACGATCAAATAGGCCGCGTCGAACAAGGGCCGGTGAAAGCCGGTGTCGACGGCGTGGACGCCATGCCCCAGCGCCTGAACGTAGTGGGGCAGTGCGCCCGCGATCGTTCCAGCGCTCACTGCGCGATCTGGATGGCCCACAGGCGGCCTATGTCGGCCGCTCCGTCGCTGCCCTGAACGCTGCGCAGTGTCTGTTGGGCCTTGGTGCGGTTCTTGCCCGTTTGCGCCATCGCCAGCCCCAAGCGGAGCTTGGCGTCTTCCGGCCGCTTGAGGCTGCCTTTCGCAATGCCGTGCTCGATCAGGCTGACGCCTTGTTCGGTCTGGCCCATGGCTGCCAGCACCGAGCCGACCTGCACCAAGGCGTTGCCGTCCTTGGTGGAGTTGGCCGCGGTGATTTCCTTCTCGATGTTGGCGCGGATCTCGGCGTCCTGCTTGTTGGCCAGGTCGCGCAGGCGCTTGTGGCGATCCGCCTCGGCACCGGTCCCGAGGGCGCCTGACGCGAAGCCCTTGTCGACGATCAGTTTGGCCTCGGCGGCGTAGCCACCTTGCAGCGCCAGCTGGGCCATCTCCATGAATTCATCGGTCTTGCTGAGGTTGCCGGTGGCCAGCTTGAGGCGCATCACGTCGAGGGCAAAGCGGTCGGCGAAGCCGGGCTTGCGCGGCAGGCGGCCCAGCACCACCGACCAATACTCCCGCTTGGGATAGTAGGCAATCAGCTTCTCGAGCGCGGCGCTCTGGCCGGCACCATTGTTGGTGCGCTGGTAGGCGTCGGCCAGGCGAAGCAGGTCACCTTCATCAGGGCGATGGCCAGCCTGCTCGGAGGCCGATACGGCCGCCGCCGCATCGCGGGCGATGGCGCTGTAGTCGCCGCTCTGGCCTTGGAGATAGGCCTGCAGTTGCTTGAGCGACGAGCTGTTGGCGCCCAGTTGCTGGGCCCGGTTGGCCCATTGGCCCGCCTTGGCGTTGTCACGCAGCTGCGAGTAGGCAAACGCCAGGGACTCGGCCACCTGGGCCTGTTCCGCGCCGCTGAGCTTGCCCGAGTTGAAAGCCGACTCGAAGGCTTGCACGGCGGTGGCATTGTCTCCAGCGCGCTGGGCAGCCGAGCCACGCATGCGATCGATCGTCAACTGCTCCTGTGCGCTCTTGCCGCCTATTGCATCGGCTTCGCGGATCTTCGCGAGGGCTTCCTTGGCCTTGCCGGCCTTGAGCAGGTCACTCGCCTGTTGCAAGGGCTTGCCCACCTCGGGGCGCACTTGCGCTTGAGCGACAGAAAGGCAGCCGGCAGCCACCAGGGCCAGGGTCAGTGCGCGCAGGGATGTCATGTTGAGATGTTCCGAGGGTTGGACAACGTGTCCTGTAAACGCAAACGGGGATCGAACCGCTGACGGCCGATCCCCGCCGGGCCGTGAGCCACGCTCAGTTCATGAACTGTTCGTTGCCGACGATACCGATCTTGGTGACTCCCAGGCGCTGGGCCTCGGCCATCACCATGGCGACGTACTTGTAGGTGACGAGCTTGTTGGGGCGCAGGTGCACCTCGGGCTGGTCGGGCAGCAGGGCGGTGCGGTACAGGCGTGCCTGCAGGTCGGCCCGGTTGGCCACGAGTTCGCCGTTCCAGCCGATGGTGCCGTCGAAATCCACATCGATGCGGATGATCTCGGGCGGCTTCGGGGGCGGCGCGCTGTTGGAGTTCACCGGCATGTTCATCTTCACCGCGTGCGTCTGCACGGGGATCGTGATGATGAACATGATCAGCAGCACGAGCATCACGTCGATCAACGGCGTGGTGTTCATCTCCACCATCATGTCGTCTTCGGCACCGCCTACGTTCATGGACATGGTTCAGTTCCTCAGTTCTTCGGCGGCGGCTCGGTGATGAAGCCCACCTTGGCGATGCCCGCGCGCTGGCAGGCCACGATCAGGCGGCCCACGGATTCGTAACGCACGTTCTCGTCACCGCGGATGTGCACCTCGGGCTGAGGCTCCTTGACCGATTCCTTCTTCAGCGCCTCCACCAGCGCCTCGTTGTCGGGCATGCGCTTGGTGTTCCAGTACACGTCACCGTCCTTGGAGACGGCCAGCAGGATGTTCTCCGGCTTGGTCTGGGTGGGCAGGTTGATCTCTTTGGGCAGCGTCAGCTGCACCGACTGGGTGACCACGGGGATCGTGATCAGGAAGATGATCAGCAGCACCAGCATCACGTCCACCAGGGGCGTGGTGTTGATGCTGGAGTTCATCGTCTCCTCGCCGTCGTCCGGCGCGCCGACGGTCATGGACATTACTTCTTCCCGGCCAGCAGAACGTTGTGCAGGTCACCGGAGAACGCGCGCACGCGTTCCATGGCGGTCTTGTTGCGGCGGATCAGCCAGTTGTAGCCCATCACCGCGGGCACCGCCACGGCCAGGCCGAAGGCGGTCATGATCAGCGCCTCGCCCACCGGGCCGGCGACCTTGTCGATCGAGGCCTGGCCAGAGATGCCGATGGCGGTCAGCGCGTGGTAGATGCCCCAGACGGTGCCGAACAGGCCGACGAACGGGGAGGTGGAGCCCACGGTGGCCAGGAACGCCAGGCCGTCCTGCAGGCGGCTGTTGATGTTGTCCACCGAGCGCTGCACGCTCATGCCGATCCAGGTGTGGCGGTCGATCTGTTCGACCAGGCTGCCTTCGTGGTGGTCCGCCGCCTTCAGGCCCTGCTCGGCCATGTAGCGGAAGGCGCTGGCTTCGTCCAGGCCCTCGGCACCCTTCTTGACCGAGCCGGCGGTCCAGAACGTGGCGGTGGCGGCCTCGGCGCTCTTCATCAGCTTGCGCTGCTCCCACAGCTTGGTGAAGATGATGTACCAGCTGCCCATGCTCATGATGATCATGATGATCAGCGTGCCACGGGCCACGAAGTCGCCCTGGCTCCACAGGGCCTCCAGGCCGTAGGGGTTGTCGATGGTTTCCTTCTTCACCTCAGGGGTGGGCACGCCCACCGGGGCGGCGGCCTCGGCCGGGGCGGCCGCGGGGGCGGATGCACCCTGGTCTTGGGCCAGCGCGTCGGTGGGCACGGCGGCGGTGGCGCCCAGCAGGGCAATGCAGGCGGCCAGCAGGGGGGCGCGCAGGGAATTCAAAAAGGACATGGTTCCTCCAGGGGGCAAGGGGTCAGTTGCGCGGCGCGCTGCGCCACACGGGGTTCAATCCAGCTTCCAGACGTATTCGACGTTCGAGAACGCCCCAACGGGCTTGCCGTTCTCGTCGGCACCGGGTTTGAAGCGGCAGGCGCTGAGTGCGTCCACGGCCACCTTGTCGAGCTGGCGGTGTTCGCGCGAGGAGCCCGACGCGCCGGTGATCTCGGCCTTGGTGACGTGGCCGGTCTCGTCGATGGTGAAGCGGATGCGGGTGATGCCGGTGGCCTCGGCGCGGCGCGCCGCGGCGGGATAGTCGGGCTTGTCGCAGTTGGCGAAGTCGATTTGCGCGGGGCGGGCCACGCGCGGCGGAGCCGGCGGGGCCGGGGCGGCCGAAGGCGGCGCGATGACCACCGGGGCGGCCGGCGGAGGTGCGACCGTGGTCGTGGTGATGGTCGGCGCCATGTTGGGCGGCGGATTCACGTTGACCTCGGGCGGCGGTACGAACGACGGCGGCGGCGGCAGGTTCTTGGGCGGCGGCGGCAGGTTCTCCGGCGGCGGCGGAGGCGGCGGCTTGATCTCCTCGATGATCTTGGTCTCGATGGGCGCCTTCACCACCTCGACCACCTTGCGCGCCAGCCCGCTCACCAGGGCCCAGCCCAGCAGCACGTGCAGCACGATGACAACGCTCAGCCCCACAGGGTGCTTGGTTGGGTTGCGCTGCGCTTCAGCGTAGTCCACTCGTTTCCTCCAGTCGCCAACGTTGGGCGCTGTGATAAAGATACGCGGCCCAGGAGCCGCATGATGGGCGACTATAGCGCGGAGCTAATGTCGACCGATATAGGCTTCACCCTAATGATTCACTCCGAAAGCTGGGGTGCTGCCGCATGGAATGTGCCAGTTTGTGTCTGGCGCCGAGGTTTGGTGCGTTCTAAAGCGAGTTTGACAGAAGCTTGCCGACCCCGGCGACTCTGTCAGCCCCTTGAAAGATCCCGCGGGCTTGGTCGGGTACTGGTCGGTTACATCAGCCCTGAAACGAAAAAGGCCGAAACCTCGGTTTCGACCTTTCGGTGAACCGGCGTGGTGTTGCGCACGCCGATCTGACAACAGTGTTTGGTGGAGACGAGGAGGATCGAACTCCTGACCTTCGCATTGCGAACGCGACGCTCTCCCAGCTGAGCTACGCCCCCAGTAAGCCAAAGATTCTAGCAGCAAGTTTTGCGCGCCTTGGTGCACGAGCCGACCGCAGAATGCCCGAGCCGCCCCTTCAGGAGCCCCACGATGAGTCAGCTCGATCCCGGCTGGTTGGACACGCAGTACAACAACCGCGCCCGCGTCCCGGAGCATGTGGCGATCATCGATCGCTGGCGCCAGGCATCGCAGCTCGTGCGCGAGCAAAGCCCGGCCTGCCGCATCGGACTGGCCTACGGCGAGGGCTCCGACGAGACGGTGGATGTCTTCCCGGCGGCCGAGCCCGACGCGCCGGTCCTGGTGTTCATCCATGGCGGCTACTGGCGCGCGCTCGACAAGGCCGACCATTCGTTCATCGCGCCGTCGTTCGTGGCCGACGGGGCCGCCGTGGTGATCCCCAACTACAGCCTGTGCCCGGCGGTCTCCATCGAGCACATCGCCTTGCAGATGACCCGCCTGGTCGCCTGGACGGTCCGGCATGCCCCCGCGTTTCGCGCCGACCCGGGCCGCATCGCGTTGGTGGGCCACTCCGCTGGCGGGCACCTGGCGGCGATGATGCTGGGCTGCCGATGGAAGGACGTCGATCCTGGCCTGCCGCTGCAACCCTTGCGCGGCGCACTGTCGATATCCGGCCTGTACGACCTGGAGCCCCTGCGTCACACACCGTTCATCGCCCCCGATCTGAAGCTGACCCCTGCGAGCGTCAAGCGGCTCAGCCCGGCGTTCTTCCCGCGCCCGAAGCGGCCGTTGTACGCCGTGGTGGGCGGTGACGAAAGCGAGGAGTTCCTGCGGCAGAACCAGATGATCCGCGATCAATGGGGCCCGACCGCCGTGCCCGTCTGCGAAACCCTGGCGGGGCGCCACCACTTCGACATCCTCCACAACCTCGTCGAACCAGCAGGCCGCCTGCATCACCTGGCCTTGCGCCTGCTCGACCTGCGCTGAGATAGTGCGCGTCTATGCCTCGGATTGACGCATTGCATTGGTCAATTGTCTCGGGCGGTGCTAGCGTCTGCGCTGAGCCGCCGGTCGCCACCGGCAGCCACTGTCACAACGTGTTCACGAGGAGCATGACATGGGTTTGAAGGGTTCGAAGACCGAACAGAACCTGAAGGACGCCTTCGCAGGCGAATCCCAGGCCAACCGCCGTTACCTCTACTTCGCCAGCAAGGCCGACGTTGAAGGCCAGAACGATGTCGCCGCGCTGTTCCGCTCCACCGCCGAAGGCGAGACCGGGCATGCGCATGGCCACCTGGAGTTCCTGGAGGCTGTCGGCGACCCCGCCACCGGCCTGCCGATCGGCCCGACGCGTGACAACCTGAAGGCCGCCGTGGCCGGAGAGACCCACGAGTACACCGACATGTACCCGGGCATGGCCAAGACCGCGCGCGACGAGGGCT
>JADMKA010000090.1 GCA_018780145.1 Vitreoscilla sp.
TCTGCGCGAAGGTCGGCCCGGCAATGCGCACCAGCTTGCGCCGGAAGGTGTCGCCAGAGGACAGCAGGAAGAAGGTGACGAACACCACCACCACCGCCTGGCCCACCGCCGTGGCCAGCCCCATCGTGCCTGGCAGCAGGTAGTCTTTGATGTTGAAGGCGGCGCGCTCGACCTGAACCTTGGTCACGCCACGCGCCAACGGCGGCGTGCTGCCCGCGCCGTCGGCGGCGGCGCGCTCGAGTTCGGTCGCCGCCTTCTGCAGCTTGTCGATGGTGTCGCCGCCCACCCGGGTCTGCGGGTTGGACAGCGCCCGGCGCAGCTTCTGGGCCGCCCCGGGCAGTGACTCGATGATCGACGCGGCATCGTCGCTGAGGGTGTAGCTGGTGCCCGCCATGCCCACCAGTCCACCCACCACCAGCAGCACCGCCGACACCATGCGCGGCAGGCCCACCTGCACCATGCGCCGCACCACCGGCTCCAGCGCGTAGCTGCCCATCACCCCCAGCAGCAGCGGCACCACCACGGCGGCCGCCCAGTGCAACGCGTACACGCTGGCCAGTATGGCGATGATGGCCAACGACACGCTGCGCGCCGGGATCGGCGCCTTCAGCAGCACATGCGGGGGTTCGTCGGCCGCAACGGCCAGCGCCGGCGGCGGGTCACCGACCGCAGCGATGACCGCCTCAGTCGCAACATCGTTGGCCTGCTTGGCCGCGACGGTGGCGGCCTGCTCTGGGGTGGACACAGTGGACATGAACGCGTCTTCTCGAATGGACGGCGTTGGGCCGGAAGCTCCGATTGTGGCGCCCACCCGCCCACCCACAGGACGCAAAGGCGCTGAGGTGGCCGCCGCCAGGCCCGTCAGCCGCCAGTTCCCGCTGGCGTCAATGCGTTCATGCAGCGCCTGACCGCGTCAGGAGACAACCCTCTGCGGCTTCACACCTAGACCATCGGAAGCAGGACGCGGCGCTCCCAGGTGCTGATCTCGCGGTCGTAGTCCGCAAATTCCATTTCCTTCACTGCCACGTAGGCGGTGACGAATTCCTCGCCGAGCAGGCGACGCGCGGTGGCGCTTCCGGCCATGCGCTCCAGCGCCTCGTGCGGCGTGCGCGGCAAGTCATGGTCCTGCGCATAGCCGTCGCCGCTCAGCGGCTCGGTGGCCACCAGGCCTTCGTCGATACCGGCCAGGCCGGCCGCCAAGGAGGCGGCGATGGCCAGGTACGGGTTGGCGTCGGCGCCGGCCACCCGCATCTCGACGCGCCGCGCTGCCGGGCCGCTGACCGGCACGCGCAGGCCCGCGGTGCGGTTGTCGTAGCCCCATTGCAGGTGGATCGGCGCCTGGCTGCCCTTGACGAAACGGCGGTACGAGTTGACGTTCGGCGCCAGCATCAGCATCAGGTCCGGAAGGTGGGTCTGCATCCCGGCGATGAACTGGCGAAAGCGCGGGTCCTCGCTGCCGTCGGGCTGGCTGAAGATGTTGCGGCCGCCGGCATCCACCAGGCTCTGGTGCAGGTGCATCGAGCTGCCGGCCTCGCCCGCGATGGGCTTGGCCATGAACACGGCGTTGAGGCCGTGGGCGATGGCGATTTCGCGCGCCGCATGCTTGAACAGGAAGGCCTGGTCGGCCACCGCCACCGGATCACCGTGCCAGAGGTTGATCTCGTACTGCGAGCAGCCGACCTCGTGGATCCACGTGTCGGCGCGGATGCCCAGCGTCTGCAGGGCCAGCTGGAACGCGTTCCAGAACGGCGCCAGTTCGTTGAGCATGTTCAGGCTGAACGCGCTTTGCCCGACCTCGGTGCGGCCCAGGCGCCCGACCGGTGGTTGCAGCGGCTGCGACGGGTCGGCGCAGGGTGCGCAGAGGTAGAACTCGATCTCGGGCGCAACCACCGGCGTCAACCCGCGCTCCGCATAGCGCGCCAGCACCGTCTTCAGCAGCGAGCGCGAGGCGAAGGCGCAGGGGCGGCCGTCGAGCTCCACGCAATCGTGGATGGCCAGCGCGCGTGGCGGGTCGGCCCAGGGGGCCAGGCGCACGGTGGCAAGGTCCGGCACCAGGCGAACATCCGGGTCATCGTCGACGAAGACGGGGTGGTAGGAGTACTCGCCCGTCACGCCCTGCATCGGGATGGCCTGGGCGATGCGCAACTCCTGCCCCGCCAGGAAGGCTTCGGCCGGCATCAGCTTGCCGCGCGGGTAGCCGGTGACATCGGGGAACAGGCACTCGACCTGGCGCACGCCGGCCTGGCGGATCATGTGGGCGGTCTTCTCAGGCAGGGTGGCGCTCATGAAGGGGCGGCGAAGACGAAAGCGACATCTTCGCCGATCCGTCGCCCTGCGCCCAGGCGGGCCGGCGGCGCCACCCAGCCGGGGCTCACTTGCCGGTGCCGGAAACCGGCACCGCCTGCGGGCTGTCCAGTGCGCTGTCGATCACCAGCAGGCGCGAGGCCCGCTCGCCCAGCGCGGTGGGCTTGAAACGCAACTCCACGGTGCACGACGCCGCCGGCGCCAGGCCACTGGGGCAGGTGCTGGCGCCGACCAGGAAATCGCCCGCCGGCCCACCCGCGACCACGGTGTCGTGCAAGGCCAGGGTCTTGGTACCCGGGTTAGTGAGTGTCAGCAGCTGCGCCGCGCTGGTGGCGCCCACCGTGACCTTGCCGAACTTCAGCGTGGCCGGCGCCACCGTCGCCAGCGGCTGGGCGCTGGCGCTGCGCACCGGCAGCTCGGCGGTGGCGTAGGCCGAGCAGGTCCAGTTGCCGTTGGGCAGGTTGTCGACGAACAGCGCCACGGTGCCCGGCAACGCCGCATCCGCGGCCACCATCTTGACCTTCACCAGCGTGTCGGTGGCGCTCTTGGGTTTGCGGTAGACGCCGTTGACCCAGGCGCGGGTCTTGGTGGTGAAACCTGCGCCGGCGATGTTGAGGGTGAAGCCACCCTGCCCGGCCACGCGGCTGGCCGGCGTGAGGCTGCTGATCGCGATCGGCAGCGCCGCCGTGTTGTAGCCGGCCACCACGATGTGCTCGTCGTTCATCAGCAAAGGTGCCGGGTTCTGCGTGCCGGCGAGATCGCGCTGCCAGCCGGTGAAGACCCAGCCAGGCACCGTGGTCTGGGTCATGGTCACCGCGCTGCCCACCGCATAGAAGCCATCGCCCGATGGCGGCGAGGCCGCCACGCTGCCGGCACATGGCTGCTGGGCCCAGCTCCAGAGGTTGAACTCCTGGCCGAAGTTCGCGGTGACGGTGCTGGAGGCCGCGGGCACGGTGATGGTGTGCGCCTGCGCGCCGCCGTCGCTCCAGCTCAGCCAGGGGTAGCGGATGGAAAAGCTGTACGGCAGTTGTGGCGACACCGACACGTCCACCAGGTGGTTGCTGCCGGCCGTCCACCCGGCGTCGTAGTCGGCCGCGAAACCCACTGGCCCGTACCAGAAGCTGCCGTCGACCCACAGCCAGCGCGCCACCGGCTGGGTGGCGATGGTGGTCACCGGCTGGGGCGTGAAGTAGCCCAGCACCCAATCGGACGCGCGCGTCGTCTTCGGGTTCTGGCTGACACCGCCGTCCACCGTGTACAGCCGGTAGAGGCTGTAGCCCGGCTGCGGCACGGCCTGCAACTGCACCGCCTGGCGCTTGACGTGGTACAGCCCGGCCAATGGCGGGTAGGCCAGTGCTGCCGGCGTGGCCTGCACGCTGCCCGAGCCAGCGGGCCAGACGAACGGCTCGTGCGGCAGCAACTCGACGAAGCTGGCCTGGTAGACGGTGACCGCCGGCTTGTTGACCGGCGAGCCGGTGGCCCCGTTGCCGCGGCCGATGGTGATGGCGTGGGCGCGCTGCGCGTTGTCGTTCCAGCGCCCGTAGACATAGTGCCTGCTGCCCAGTGTCTGCGGGGCGGCGGACACATCGAGCGTGTGGGTGGAGTCCAGCGCCGGTGCGAAGGTGTGGGGCGTGGTGACGGTGACGCCGTTCAGCACCACCTGCAGCCCGGGCGGGTTGCTGGTCACGGTCACCGTGCCCGGGGTGTGCTGGTAGAGCCGCAGCACGGCGTCGATGTCGCCCGCCGAGTAGTCGCCGAGCTCGGAGATCGGCTGGCCGGGTGGGATGGACTCCATCGTCGGCTCGCCGTCCTTGCTGAAGGTGAACGGGCCGTAGTGCATGATCGACGCGATGTCGTACAGGCCCAGCGACTGGCCTTCGCTGCGCACCACATCGAGATTAGGCATCAACGAGCCGATGACGTGCGCGCTGGCCAGCGTCAGGTAGGCCTCGCGCTCGGGCCGCGAGTGCTCGTGGAACAGGCCGATCGCATGGCCCATCTCGTGCAGCAGGGTGCCGGCGTTGACGTCGATCGAGCCACCCATGACCTGGCGGCCACCGACACGGCCCAGCGACGAGAAGCCGGTGCCGGAATGGTCGTTCGGATCCAGCACGATGTCGACATAGTCGGCCTCGGCGACGCGCGGCACCCATTGCAGGGCGCCAGCGAACACGGTGTTGAAGCGGGCGATGGCCACCGCCACGTCGGCGTTGCCCTGCGTCACCACATAGGGGATCTGGGCCACGCCGCCGACATCCGGCCACAGCGCCACGCTGCCGGCCAGCCCCAGACCCTCGGGCTGGATGGTGTCGTGGCGGTGCGGGCCGATGTCGATGTCGCCCTCGACCAGGCGCCGGCCCTGGCGCACCTGGAACGGCCGAACCTGCCCGCGCCACGGGGCCAGGCCCTGGGGCGCGGCCTGTGCGGCCCGCCATGGCGTTTGCTGCAGGCGGCGCCACTGCGCCGCCACGCTGCGCGCGCCGCCTTGGGGTTGGAGCACCAGGCTTTGGCGCGCGCCGGCGTCCAGCGGTGGCGGGCGTGTCGCGTGGGCGCCGGCAGCCAGCACGACGGCCAGGGCCGCCAGGATCCACGGGGACGGAACGAAGCTCATGACGTGTCTCCAGCAGCGCGTTGCCGCAGCTTATGCCAGCGCCCTCCCGGGCGCCAGAGCGGCCAACGACACAGCGGCCAGAATAGACAGTTCTTGACAGAGCCCCTGTTCGCCACCGAAGCACCCCGGAGACACCATGAAGCGACTGATCCCCCTGCTGCTCGCCACGTCCTTGTGCGGTGCCGCCTCGGCGCAGACCTGGCCCGACAAGCCGGTGCGGATGCTGGTGCCGGCGCCCGCCGCGAGCTCGCTGGACGTCATCGTGCGCACGCTCGGCGACAAGCTGAAGGACCGGTGGGGCCAGCCGCTGGTGGTCGAGAACAAACCCGGTGCCGGCGGCATGCTGGGCATGGACGTGGTGGCCAAGGCCGCACCCGACGGCTACACGCTGGGCATCGGCTTCAACGGTCCGATCGCCTTCGGCCCCTTCATGTACAAGAAGATGCCTTACGACCCGGCGAAGCAATTGCTCCCGGTCGTGCTGACCACCTCCCAACCCAACGTGCTGGCGGTGCCCGTGGCGAACCCGGCCACCACGGTGCCCGAGTTCGTGGCCTGGGCGAAGAAGCAGCCGGGCAAGCTCAGCTACGGCTCGGTGGGCAACGGCAGTTCCTCGCACCTGACGATGGAGCTGTTCCTCAGCCTGGCCGGTGTCGACGCGGTGCACGTGCCCTACAACGGCTCGCCGCCCGCCGCGACCTCGTTGGCCGCCGGCGAGACCCAGGCGCTGTTCACGGTGGAGCCGGCCCTGCTGCCGCTGATCCAGGGCAAGCGCATCAAGCTGCTGGCCGCCACCAGCACCCAGCGCATGCCGGGCAACAAGGAGCTGCCGACGCTGGCTGAATCCGGCTACCCCGGCTTCGAGGCGCTCGCCTGGAACGGGCTGTTCGCGCCCGCCGGCACGCCGCCCGAGGTGGTCGCCCGCATCAATGCCGATGTCAACGCGGTGCTGGCCGATCCCGGGGTGCGCGAGGCGCTGTCGAAGCAGGGCCTGATCGTCGGCGGCGGCACGCCCGCCGAGTTCAAGGCCTTCATCGACAGCGAAGCCCGCAAGTGGGGCGAGATCATCAAGAAGGTGGGCATCACGATCGACTGACCCATCGGTCGACCGATGGGGAGGTGTCTCGACCGGCCACGGTGCGGTGGCCGGTGTCAGGCCAGCCGATGCCCCCGGTCGCGGCCGGTGGTCCCGACGCGCATGGCCTGCAGGGCCTGAATGTCACGCACCAGACGCGCGGGATCCGGGGGATCGGCCGTGTAGCGCTGCATGAGGCGCCCGTCCGATCCCACGAGCCAGACGGCCGTGTTGTGAAGGGCCGGCGACGCCGAACCATCGCCACCGAAGAGTCGCAGCCGGCGGCCGAGTTGCTCGACCTGAGCCACCGTCCCGCTGAGAAAGCGCCAACTCGGCAGATCCACACCATGGCGCCTGGCAAATGCCCTGAGCGTGGCGGGCGTGTCGCCGAGTGGGTCGACGGAGACGGAGACCTGCCGCAGCCCGTCTCGTGCCAGGGGGGTGAGGTCGCGGCGCACCTGCACCAGCACCTGGGTCTGCACCGGGCACACGGTCGAGCAGCCGGTGTAGACGAAGTTGAACAGGCACACGTGGCCGCGCAGCGACGACCAGTCGAACGCGGCCCCGTCCTGATCCCGCCAGGGCGCGGGCTGGAAGTTCGTGTCGAAGCGGCTGTCGTCCAGCGCGGCGCGGGCCGAAAGACCCGCGCCGGCCAGCCCGCAGCCCAGCGCCAGGCGACACACCTGCCGCCGGGTCGGTCGGTTCGGAGGGGAGCGATGCGAGGTCATGCTACGGGGCCTTCTGTTCGGCACCAGGGCCCGGCTCTTCACCGCCGATCTGCTGAAGATAGGCCACCAGGTTGGCCAGGTCGGCCTTGGCCACCTTCACGCCCCGGTGCGCCTTCACGGCGCTGGCCAGCGTCGATCTGCTGCCATCGTGCAGATAGGGCGCGCTCGCCCAGACGTCGCGCAGGGTTGGCGTGTCGATGCCGGGCAACGGCCCCCCCAGGCGCTGGCCACTGGTCGCCTTGATCGTCCCCACATCGTGCAGCGTGCTGGCGTCGGCGCTGTCGCTGAACGCGCCGCCCGCGTGGCAGCGGCCGCAGTTGGCCGTCTCGAAGACGGTTCGGCCGGCCAGCGCCGCATTGGTGAGCGAACCATCGGCCTGGCGGTAGGGGCTGTTGGCGAACTGGTCGAGGGAGGCCAGGTAGGCGGCCAGGGCGTCCAGATCGGGGCTGAGCCCGGCCTTGGTGTCGCCGAGCGGCTCGCTGCGGGTTCCCGCGTGGTACAGCTCATCAGCCAGCAGGCCCGTGCCGCCAGCCAGTTGGCGGATCTGCCGTTCGAAATCGTGCACCTCGTCGAAGTTGGCGCTCCAGTGCAGGAACCCATGGCCCGTGCCGGCCCGGCCCTTCAGGGCGATGGTGTTACGCAATCCCTCACCAGCGCCGGTGAGATCCCACACACGCCCGTCGTGGCCAGCGTCGGCATGGCAGGCCGCACAGCTGAGGTAGGCGTCGCGTGCGAGGCGCGGATCGCGCGCATCGTAGAAATGCTGCTTGCCCGCCAGCACGGTGGGGGGCAGCTTGTCGCTGGCCACGGTGCCGGTGGCGGTGGCCCCACCCACCTGCAGTTCGCCGTGCAACACCAGCGGTGACAGGTCCACCGTGCTGACCGTTCGGTCCATGAAGTTCTGGGCATACAAGGACAAGCCGTCCGGCGAGACGTGCAGCCCCTGCGGTGCGCGGCCGACGTCGATGCGCATCAGCTCGCGCCCTCCGATGGCGTCGACCACGGCCACCTGGCGGCTGGTTTCGAGGGCGACGAAGAGGTAGGCCCCGGAGGGGTGGTGGATGGCCGCGCTGGCCATGCCGGCGTTGTCCAGATCCACCCGCCGCGGGTGGTCCTCCGCCCAGGTCTGCAGATCGACCCGGGAGCCGATCGCGCGAACCGTGTTCTGGAAGTTCAGGTCCTGGCCGTTGCGCAGCACGCCCCGGGTGATGTTGTCCTGCTTGGACGGGATCCAGGCGCTCAACCCGTCCGGCGAGACCGCCGGCGCGCCCAGGTAGTTGGGCAGGCCGCTGCCCTGGATCTCGGTGTCCGTCTTGTCGCTGTGCCTGAGCAGCACGGTGCGCTGGACCCGCCAGGCGGCGGTGTCCACCACCAGCACTTCACCGCCGCCCACGGCGGTGTTCACCGTGCCGGTGGACTCGCCGGGCAGCGGGGGCGTGATGAAGCGGCTGGCCAGCAGCGTGGCATCGTCACCACTCAGCGCCACGTGGCGCACGTGAAGGCCGACGCGCAAGGTACCGCGCTTGGCGCCGTTGAAGGCATCCAGCTTCAGGATCTGACCGGACGCCTCCAGCGCCACATAGGCAAGGCCGTTGCCGCCGAAGACGAGGCCATGTGGCTGCGAGGCCCTCGGCAACGCAATGGTCTGGACCACGCTCCATGTCGAAGGCGCGATCACGCTGATCGTGGCGCTGTCCTTGTTGGCCACCCACACGCGGCCATCGGGCGCCAGGGCGACGCTGCGCGGCTGGTCTCCGACGTTGATCTCGGCCAAGCGGTCGCGTGTGGCCGAATCGATGACCGAGACCGAATCGTTGTCGGGGTTGACCACCCAGAGGCGTGGCGCCAGGTCCGACCGGGGTTCCCAGGCCAGCGGAGACGACATCGCCGGCCGGTGCGCGGTGGGCGCATTGACGATGGCCTGCACGATGCTGCGCCGGGCCATGGCGCCGTCGGCCCCCCGGGCGGTGATGGTCACCGAGTACACCCCGGGCGCCGAATAGGTGTGGGTCGCGGTCGGCGACGGGCTGAAAGGCGTTTCGGCCGTGCCATCGCCGAAGTTCCAGCTGTAGCTGGCGCCCTCGGCTGCCGGCACCCCCAGCTGAACCTGGGCACCAACCTGTGCGACAGGGGCATCGAGTGTGCCGCTCAGATCCGGTGGGAGGTAGGGGGGTGGGTCGCCCGGGGGCGGGCTCATCCCCTGGCCCAGGGCGACGATGGTCCCACGCGACGGGACGCCTTGCGCGTTGACCGCCACCAGCTGGTAGTAGCCGGGCGGGGCGGTGGCGCTGTCCGGCAGCACCGCCGTGACGCGAAACCCGTCCTGGGAGGCGACCAGTGGCACCCGGCGTTGACCCGGGTTGAACGAATGCGTCCCGTTGCCGACGCCCAGCAGCACGAGCTGCGCCACCGGATCGTTGGAGTTCATGTCGATCCGGAGCGTGCCGCCGTGGGCCTGCGACAGCCCGTTGATGCCCGACAGCACCGGCCGGTCCGCCAACGCCGCGACCCCATTGACCTCCCGAAACAGGTTGGGCGGGTAGTAGATTTCTGCATTCAGGTTGGTGACCGGGCCGGGTGCGCCACCACCGGTCGACAACACGGCGCCGTTGGGCAGCAGCACGGTGAAGGAGTGGTACCCGCGGTAGATGGCGGCGTTGGCACCGATCGTCCATTGGCCGGTTTGCGGGTCCCAGATCTCGGCCGCGTAGACCGCGTTGGCGCCGTTGCTGTTGCCTTGGGTGGTGCCGCCGGTGACCACCACCTTGCCATCCGCCAGGACCACGGCGTTGGGGTAGCGCCTGGGGTAGCCCATGGCCGGTTGCTCGGTCAACACGGGAGCGCCGCCTGAGATGTCGACCACCGTGGCCTGGTTGCTCGACAACATGCCGTCACCGTTGAAGCTGCCGTTGCCGCCCGCCACCAGGATCTTGCCGGGGGCATACATCACGGCCGTGTTGGTGGCCCCCACGTTCGGGCGCGTGACGTTGCTGGGTGGCGTCTTGAAGGCCCCGGCCACGCTGAGGCTGCCGTTGCCCGCCGGATCCAGGTACCACATGCGTTCGGCCGAGATTCCGAACACGCGGCCATCGGGGGCCACCCAGGCGCGTGGATACGAGGTGCGAAGGTAGTCCGGGCCGAAAGCGTCCCGGCTGGCCGCACCGAACAGAGACCGCCACCCCGCGCTGTCGAGCACCTCGGGCGTCATCGACGGCAGGCCTTGCGCGATGGCCTGCTCGGGGTTCCCCTGCATGCCTTCGCTGTAGGGCACCATGCCACCCAGGATGAGCGGCCGCCCATCCGGCAGCGTGACCAGCGTGGAGTACCAGCGCTGGTCGGCGGTGTTCTGGCTCGACGTTTCCATGGTGTTGGTCGACGGCGTGAACAGGCTGCTCGTCACGCTGCCATTGCCACCACTCATCATCAGACGCCCGTCGCTGAGGTAGGTCGAGGTACCGCAGAAGCTGTCCTGTTGCTGAGGACGGTAGGTGGTCACGTGGCTGGCGCCCGCGAAGCCTTCCGAGGGTGTCCACAGATCGAGGTAGCGGCCGTTCTGGCCGGCGCCGGAGAGGTCGCTGCCGTAGGTCAGCACACGCCCATCCGGGAGAACGACCGCGTGCAGGCCGTTGATCGGCCAGGCCTGAACCGACGACCACATGCCATTGCGGTCGGCATCCGCGGGGATGGCCAGGCCCGCCAGCAGCGGGTCGGCCACCGTCGGGATGGCGACCCAGGTGTCGTCGTCGGCTGCTGCCGTGGTGGCGTGGCGCCGCGCCCCGCCCTGGTCGGCCACGGTGGCGTCGCCGGATGACTGCCCGCCCCCGCAGGCGGCCAGCGTCACACTGGCCAGCAGGGCGACCATGCACCGCAGTGAACGTGGGGTTGAAGGCGAATCGTGTCGCACGGCCTGTCCTCAGCAAATCTCCAAGTCGATTCACCAAAGGTTACAAGTCGCGGCCAGGGGGACCGACCCCCAATTTGTTGAGGTTCCCGCCGGTGGCACGCCTCGTTCCGTGCAATATGTCGTCGAAGTCGATGGATTCGATTCGTCGCTGCCGTGCGGCGCGATGTACGACTGGTGCGTGCTGTACCTGAAGCAGGAGATCGGCATGCCACAGGCCCAGGGCGCGCTCGCGATGACCACCGTGTTGGTGTCGGCGCACCCCGCGGAGGTGGGGGCCAGCGTCTTGCTGGCCCCGGGCGCCCAACGGGTGCCGCTGGGCGGACCTGCGGATCAGTAGCTGCTGGCGTTCAGGCGGCCACCGGTCAGCGTCTTGCCGGCCAGCGAGGGCGTGGGCGTCACCGTGGACAGGATCGCCTCCTTCAACTGGAGCGCCGACAGGCCCGGATGCGACGATGCGTACAACGCGATCGCGCCGGCCACGTGCGGCGTCGCCATCGACGTGCCGCTGTAGGCCGCATAGCCGTTCGGCACGGTCGAGTTGATGACCACGCCCGGCGCGCCCAGGTCGACCGAGGTGGCGCCGTAGTTGGAGAAGCCCGCCAGCAAGCCGGCGCTGCCGATGGCCGCCACCGAGATCAGCGTCGGGCTGTCGTAGCTGGACGGATAGTGCGGCGAGACATCGTTGTTCACGCCGCTGTTGCCCGCCGCCGCGACGAAGACGATGCCGGCCTTGCCAGCGGCCTCGATCGACTTCTTCAGGCCCTGCGAGTACCCGCCGCCGCCCCAGGAGGCATTGATGGCCACCAGATCCAGGTTGTGGCGGGTCTTCAGGTCGGTGACGTAGTCGATCGACTTGATCGCGTTGGCCGTCGAGCCGCCGTGGGTGGCCAGGAACTTCACGTCGATCATCCGCAGGCGCCAGCAGATGCCCGCCACACCCTTGCCATTGCCGCCCCGCGCACCGATGGTGCCGGCCACGTGGGTGCCGTGGTCGTCCTGCGTACCGTCGTAGGTGCTCTTGTCGTCGCGCGAGAAATCCCAGCCGCGGGTGTCGTCGATGAAGCCGTTGCCGTCGTCGTCGATGCCGTTGTCGGGGATCTCGGCCGGGTTCTCCCAGAAGTTGTGCTTCAGGTCCGGGTGCTTGTACTGCGCACCTTCGTCGATCACCGCCACCATCGTGTGGCCGCAGTCGGCATGGCCCCGGTCCCAGGCCTCGGCCGCTTGGCTGCCGTACTGGTTCTGGAACAGCGGCGAGGTGTCGCCGTAGGTGCCCCACAGCCGGTTGGTGGTGTAGTAGGTGTCGTCGGACACCACATCTCTGCGGTAGATCCAGTTGGGTTCGGCAAAGTCGACGCCGGGGTGGGCGTGCAGCTCGCGGATCGCGGCCGCCAGGTCGGCGCCCGCCGGCAACGAGATGCGCTGCAGATCACCGCTGACGCGCTCGAGGAACCGGCCCCCGACGCGAGCCAGCGCGTCACCGTGCACACCCTCTGCCAGGCCAGGCTGGAACTGCACCAGCAGTTCGGCAGGCACATGCAGGCGATGTGGCTCCTTCAACTCGGCCAGCACGGTGTCGGGGCGGCCCCCCGCGAGCGCGCTGCCGCACAGCAGGCCGATGGCGACTGTGGCCAGAAAGCGTGGAATCAGGTGGGAAGAACGGTGCATTGGGCTCTCCTGGAGGAAACAGCGATGCTCGGTGGCGGGCCCGCGGCTGTCGACCCTGCGGGCTAGGGAGAGGGTATCTGCGGGGCCCGGGCCGCGATCAGGCCTCAAGCCTCGCAAGCCCAGTGCCGACAACCCGGTATCCACTCTGATCGGTCGCCCCATGAACATCAGCAACAGCCCCGGCGTCAGCGCAGCCACCAGCGCCGCCTCGCAGGGCCCGACCGGTGACGCCGTGAACCTGCTGGTGCTGCGCAAGGCGCTGGACACGCAAGCAGCCGGTGCGCTGGCCCTGATCAACGCGATCCCGCCACAGCCCGCCTTGGCCACCTCCGGCTCGCTGGGCACGCAGGTCAACACCTACGCCTGACAGGTCAGGTAGGCTGAGGGTTCGACGACAGGAGGACCCCATGACCGAAACGAGCACCCCGGACAACGAATTCGGCTGGCCCTGGACCCTGCGCTGGCCCGCCAGCGGCGGCGCCCCGGCCCTGGCCTTCGCCCCCGAGCGCCTGTGGCAGCCGATCAACACCGGCTGGACCTTTGGCAACCTGACCATCAACACCGGCAATTCCAGCGCCCCGCAGATCGAGCAGCAGGTGCTGAACCGCCACAGCTACGGCCGCCAGATCGGCCGCCTGATGGACGCGGTGGAGGCCCTCCTCGCGGCGGTGCCCCAAGCGAAGAGCGCCGA
Organism: Vitreoscilla sp.; assembly: GCA_018780145.1. Lineage (GTDB taxonomy): Bacteria > Pseudomonadota > Gammaproteobacteria > Burkholderiales > Burkholderiaceae_C > Ideonella. The sequence goes on from JADMKA010000090.1 coordinate 12,979, forward strand.
GGGGGTGCAGGATTTCCTCGATCTGGCGGCGCAGGTGCATGCCATCAAGGAAGCCGGGCGCGAGACGCGGCTGGAGCGGCTGCGTGGCGAGCTGGAGGCGCTGAAGGTGCAGGACCCGCAGGCGTGGAAGTCGCTGGTCGGCCGGTAGGCGCGGGCGGCGCCCCGCTTCAGCGCTTGGGCTGGGCCTGGATCCACCCGTCGATGCGTTTCTCCAGCGCATCCAGTGGCACCGATCCCGTCGCCAGCACCGCATCGTTGAAATCCCGCAGGTCGAACGCCGGGCCCAACGCCCGCTCGGCCCGGCCGCGCAACTCGCTGATCTTCATCTGCCCGATCTTGTAGGCCAGGGCCTGTGCCGGGGTGCCGATGTAGCGGTCGATCTCGTTGACGATGTCCTGCTCGGTCTTCGGGGAATGCGCCTTGAAGTAGGCGATGGCCTGCTCGCGGCTCCAGCCCTTGAGGTGCATGCCGGTGTCCACCACCAGGCGCACCGCGCGCCACATCTCGTAGGCCAGCTGGCCGTAACGGTCGTAGAGATCGTCGTACAAGCCCATGTCGTGGCCGAGTTGCTCGGCATACAGCGCCCAACCCTCCCCGTAGGCCACGAAGTAGGCGGTGCGCATGAACATCGGCGCGTCGGGCAGCTCCAGCGCGCGGGCGAACTGGAAGTGGTGGCCGGGCACCGCCTCGTGCAGCGTCAGCGGCACCATCTCCCAGATCGGCCGGGCCTCCGGCTTGTAGAGGTTGACGTAGTAGTAGCCGGGCCGCGTGCCGTCCGCCGCGCCGCCCTGGTAGTAGGCGGCGGTGGTGTCCGGGGCGATGTTGTCGGGGATCGGCCGCACGCCATAGGGCAGGCGCGGCTGGAACCTGAACACCTTGGTCAGCTCGGGGTCGATGCGCTTGCTCACCGCGCGGTAAGCGGCCAGCAGCTCGGCCGGCGTGCGGTGAAAGAACCGTGGGTCGGTGCGCAGGTGGGTGAAGAACTCGGCCCGCGTGCCACGGAATCCGATGCGGGCCTGCAACTGGTCCATCGCGGCGAGCAGGCGGGCCACCTCCTTCAGGCCGATCTCGTGGATCTGCTGGGCCGCCAGCGACGTGGTCGTGTAGTAACGGGCCAGGAAGTCGTAGTAGGCCAGGCCGTCGGGCCGGTCGGTGGCGGCGATGGTGGCGCGCGTGCGCGGCAGGTACTCGGTGTTGAAGTAGGTGGCCAGGCGGCGGTAGGCGGGCACGACGCGGTCGCGGATCGCTGCCTGCGCCTCGGTGGCCAGCGCCGCACGCTCGGCCGCCGGCACGCTGTCGGCGAATTGCCGGAACGGGCGGTAGAACGGGCTGCGCGTCGGGTCGTCGACGACCTGCGCGGCGATCTGCGCCGGCACGCGCTCCATCAGCACCCGTGGCGGCACCTGGCCCGCGCGCACGCCCTCGCGCAGCAGCGCCAGGGTCTGGTCCACCAGCACCGGCAACGCAGCCAGGCGGCTCAGGTAGCGGCGGTAGTGGGCGGCGGTGGCGAACGGCATCACCTCGGCGATGCCATCGGCCGTCTGCACGCCGCCCTGGTGGCCGAGGGGCTGCAGATACTCCTTGAAGCGCTGGCGCTCGATCGCGTGGCGCAGCTGCCACTCGAACGCGTCGTAGTGCAACTGGTCGGTCGAGCCCAGCGCGGCACGCGGGATGGCCTGCAAGCGGGCCAGTGCAGCGCGGTCACCGGCCTGCTGGGCCTCGATCGCGGCCGGGCTGAGGTCGCTCCAGCGGTCGTCGTAGCGGGTGTCGCCGTTGTAGCTGGCGGTCTCCGGGCTCTCGCGCAGCGTGCGCTCCCACTCGTCGGCGAACAGCGCCTTCAGGGCCTGCGCGGCAGGAACCTGCGCCGGAGCCGAGATCGGAACGAAGGCAGCCACACTGGCCGCGAGCAGCAGTGCAAGACGTTTCATGTCGCCGATGGTAGGGGCATCGGGGCCTCCGGTCAGAAGGTCACCAGAAGCTCACCAGAACGGCTCTGCCGCCTTCAATCGCTTGAGTGCCTGGCGGCAGGCACGCGCCGTTTCAGCCTGGTGGGCCAGCAACCATCCGGCGGCGAACGCCGCGCGGGGATCGTGCTCGCCTGCGATACGGTAGCGCGCGGTGGCCATCTGGCCGTCCTGGTGTTCACCCAGGCGCTGTTGCGCCACTGCCAGTGCCTTCAGGAAACGCTCGACAGCACGCCGGGGGAACAGGGCCGAGGCGAACTCCACCAGGTAGCGCAGGCGTTTGACGCGCTTGCGCACGCGGTGCTGGCGCGCTTCGGGCAATTGCGGGAAGCGATCGGCGTCGCGCAGCACCTGGGCGCGCAAGCTGCCCAGGCGCTGTCTGAGGTACACCTGTGCGGCGGCGGCGGCGAGGCCATCGGCACCGGCCCGGTGCGCATCCGCCGCCACGCACTCCAGCAGGCCCAGCAGGGCGGTCTGCACCGCGGCGGCCCGCACCCGATCGCCGGGATCGGCAGTCGACGCGGCGGCTGGCGGGCCCACGACGGCCGGCACGCCCGCCGCCTCCAGCCAGGGGCGCACGCCCGATGCCAGGGCCTCGTCGTCGCGGCTGGCACCCAGGTCGCGGAACAGCTGCACCAGCACCGGCAGATCGGCCGGCACCGCCTGCGGGCACCACGTGGCCAGGTCGGCAGAAGCACAGCGCAGGCGCCTCACGCCGACGCGCAGCTGGTGCAGGTGCTCGGCGTCCGGGCTGCCTGCGGCCAACGCCGCCGCGTTGCCCAGCACCTGCTCGGCACAGGCGGCCAGGGTGCTGCGCAGCATCGCACCGCCACCGTCGCCCGCCTGCAGCACCGGCGAGCGGGCCTTCACCGCCGAGCCGTGCCGCTGGCCCCGGGCCAGGCGCATGCCGCGCTCGGCCTTGGACACCGTGTCCAGCCACAGGCCATGCGCCTGCACGCCCTCGCGGGCGAGGTCGAACAGCGGGGCCGCCGGTCCCGACACCAGCTCGTACTCCACCTCGCAGACCGGCCAGCGGGCCTCGCCGGCGTGGATTTCGCCCTCGTCGAAGGCGATCTCGATCAGCGCCCCGCCGTGCTCGACCTTCACCGTCTGGCGCTGGATGTCGGTGCCATACAGCGCCACCAATGTGCCGCCCGATGCGGCCAGCACCGCCAGCAGCCGCTGGCCGACCGCCGACGCGGCATGGCGGTCGGGCTGCAAGGTGGGTTCGGCGGCGCCAGGCAGCGGCTGGTTGTCCTCCAGGCGGATCGCGGTGTGCTCGCCGGCGGCCTTGAGCGTCTGCACCCAGTGCCGGCCTTCGCGGCGCAGCCGCAGGGCCATGCCGGCGCGGGCCAGGGCCGCATCGGGGGTGTCGAAGTAGATCGCCCGCAGGTGCTGCCGGCGCGGCGCGGCACGCCGAATCGCAGCCCGCACGGCCGCCGCGCGGTCGGGGTCGACCTGGAACTTCAGCTCGAATTCGTGCATGGCTGGGAGGATGTCGGTCTGTGGACCATTGAAAGCAGGACCAGTACACCCATTTGACACCGATGAGCGCCTCTCTCGCCGATGCCCTGCCGCTGCTCGCCGTGGTGGCGCTGGCAGGTGCCATCGTCGCCTGGCTGCTGTTCGGGCCAGCCTGGGCCGAGTGGCGGCGTCGGCGGCTGCGCGCGCGGCCCTTCCCGGCCGCCTGGCGCACCGTGCTGCGCCGGCACTGGCCGCTGTACCGGCAGCTGCCGCCCGACGTGCAACGCCAGCTGCAGCGCCAGATGCAGGTCTTCCTCGCCGAGAAGCCTTTCCTCGGCTGCCAGGGCCTGGAGGTGACCGAGGACATGCGCGTGCTGGTGGCCGCCCAGGCCTGCCTGCTGGCACTGAACCGGCGCCAGTTGTTCCCCAAGCTGCGCCAGATCCTGCTGTACCCCAGCGCCTTCCTGGTCGACCGGGTGCGGCCCGACGGCACCGGCGTGCTGCACGACCGGCGCGACGCGCTGGCCGGCGAATCGTGGCAACAGGGCCAGGTGATCCTCTCCTGGCCGGACGTGCAGGAGGGCGCCGCGCTGGCAGCCGACGGCCGCAATGTCGTGATCCACGAGTTCGCGCACCAGCTCGACCAGGAGCGCGGCCCGGCCAGCGGCGCGCCGTACCTGGGCCGGCGCGAGCGCTACCGGCGCTGGGCCGCCGTCTTCAGCGCCGAGTTCGAACGCCTGCGCCAGCAGCTCGCGCAGGGCGAGCCCACGCTGTTCGGCGCCTATGCCGCCACCGAACCGGCCGAGTTCTTCGCGGTGGTCTCCGAGGCCTTCTTCGAGCGCCCGGCCGAGGTCGCGGCCGGGCACCCGGCGCTCTACTCGGAGCTGGCCGGCTACTACAGCGTGGACCCGCTGAGCTGGGCCTGAGCGGGCTGGTTCCGAAGTGCGGGACAAGTGGATTCGCTCCTGGGCAAGCCTGCTTGAGCCGGCCGCACAGGCTGGTTAGGATGGACGCAGGAAGCTCATGATCGACACCACCCTGGCCTCAGCGCCACCCGTCGACAGCCCGGAGGCCAATCTCGCGGCGTCCGAGGCAGCGCTTCGACGGGGCGACCATCGGGCGGGGGCCCAGCTGGCCGAGCAGGCCCTGGCGCCGCCGGGCCTGGCCGACACTGCACAGCGGGCGCTCGCCTGGCGCCTGGCCGCCCTGCACCGCTGGCGGCTGGGCGATGCCGAGGCCGCGTTGCGCCACGCCACGCAGGCCACCACCGCCTATGCCGAACTGGGCGATTCTGCAGGGCACACCGAGAGCCTCCTCACCCTGTGCATGGCCTATCGCGACATCGGCAGGCCGCGTGAAGCGCTGGATCATGCCGTGCAGGCCCTGGCCAGCGCCCGCTGCCTGGGCGACCGCCGGCTCGAATGCTGGGCCCTCAACCGGGTGGGCGGGGTCTACCGGGTCATCGACGACACGCTGGTGGCCGCCGACTACACCCGCCAGGCGCTGACCCTGGCACGCAGCCTGGATGGCGATGACGAGGCGCTGTTCGCCTCCCTGAACAACCTGGCCAACGACCTCGTGGCCTGCGCTGAATACCACACACGGGATGGACAGGCCGAGGCAGCCCTGGCCGCGCTGGCTGAGGCGCGGCAACTGAGCGAAGAGGCGCTGACGCTTGCCCGGCGATCGGGCAATGTGCACCGCATGGCCGTGGCGATGGGCAACCTGGCTGAAACCCTGTCGCAGGACGACGACACCGACGCGGCACGCGACCTCATCCGTCGTTACCAGGCCCTGGCCCGCGAGCACGGCTTCAAGAACTTGATCACCAGTGGCGCGTACGACATCGCCACCGTGCTGCAGCGCCAGGGCCGGCATGCACTGGCCGTCAAGCACCTGCTGAAGCTGCGCGAGCAGGTGCTTGACGACCCCGCCAACAGCGAGGTTCTGCGCAACATCGAGCGGGGCTTGTACGAATCGCACAAGGCCTTGAAGCACCACGAGCAGGCCCTCGCCTGCCTGGAAGCCCACAGCCGGCTGGAACGCCAATGGCTGATCGAACGCGCGGACCTGCAGGCCCGCGTCAAGTTGGGTCAACTGGACCTCCAGCGCACCTATGACGACCTGGAGCGGCTGCGCGCCGAGGCCAAGACGCTGGCACGCGACGCCCGTCAGGATCCGCTCACCGGCCTGGCAAACCGGCGTGCCGCCGACGAGACGCTGCCGCTGCTGCTGGCCCAGGCCGAGGCCGCGCGCCGCCCGCTCGCCCTGGCCATGCTGGATGTGGACCATTTCAAGCAGATCAACGACGTCCACGGCCATGCCGTGGGCGACGAGGTGCTGTCGGCCATGAGCCTGGTGCTGCGCGCCCGGCTGCGTGGCAGCGACCTGCTGGCCCGGGTCGGAGGCGAGGAGTTCATGCTGGCCCTGCCCGGCACCTTGGCGGCACGTGCCGCCGAAACCTGCGAGCGCCTGCGGGCTGCCGTGGCGGTGCACGACTGGCAGGCCATCGCCCCCGGGCTGGCGGTGACCGTGAGCCTGGGCCTGGTTCAATGGCGCCCGGGCGAGACCCGCACCAGCCTGCTGGAGCGAGCCGACGCGGCGCTGTACCAGGCCAAGCGCAGCGGGCGCGACCGGGTCGTTCAACTCTAGGCGGCTGTCGGTCCGCGTGCGCGGGCGCCGGGAAACAGCGTCGGCACCTGCCTGTCGCGCCAGCGCATCACCGGTCGCTCGACCGCGCGGTGGAGCAGCCAGCCGGCAGCCAGGCATGCCGCGGTGACCACCGCGACCTCCACCGCCAGCGGCACACGCCAGAGCGCCAGGGCACGGGCGACGATCACCGCCACCGCCTTGTGGGTCAGGTAGATCGCGTACGACCACGCGGCCAGTGCCGCCGCCCCCGGCACCTGCACCCGCTGCAGCCAGGACCCCGGGCTGAGCGCGGCCAGCACCCACAGCGCAAAGGCCCAGGCGATCAGCGAGTAGCCCGCCACGGTCATGAAGGCGCCGTAGCCCACGCCCGCAACGTAGTACCGTGTCTGCACGCCCCAGAACATCGCTGCCACGGCCAGCGTGCCGGCCAGCAGCCAGGCGTTGCCGTGGGCTGTCCAGCGGGCCCAGGTGCGCGGGTGGGCGTGCCTCACCAGCGCCACCGCCAGGCCCGGCAGGAACTCGTCGAAGCGGCACAGCGTGGCGTAGTAGACCCAGGGGTGGTAGCCCGCCGTGCCGGTGGGCCCGGCCTCGCTGCCGTGCAGCGACCAGAGCCAGGCGCGCGCGCCCAGCCCCAGCCCGGCCAGCAGGGCCAGCAGCACCCAGGCCCCGGCCACCGGCCCGCGCCAGCGCACCGCCGCCAGCACCACCAGTGGCAGCACCAGGTAGAACTGCTCCTCGATGCACAGCGACCAGGCGTGCGAGAACGCGGTGCCCGGCTGCAGCCCCCAGTTCTGCGTGAAGGTCAGGAAGCGCCACAGCGGCGGGGGCGTGGTGCCGCCCATCACCGCCGGGAACGCGAAGTACAGCGCCAGCACGGCCCAGAAGGCCGGCATCGTGCGCAGCAGGCGGCGCGCATAGAACGCCGGCAGCGACAAGCGCTCGCCACGCGCGACGCCGGCGAACACCTGGTGGCCGATCAGGTAGCCGCTGAGCACGAAGAACAGGTCGACCCCGGTCCAGCCCACGTTGCCCAGCCAGCCGAAGGTCGGTGCATGGCTGACGAACACCTGGTAGTGGTAGAGAAACACCAGCACGATGGCCCATGCGCGCAGGGTGTCGAGCCCGGGTTGGCGGGAGGTGGAGGGCATGTCGGCAGTCTCGCGAAGGCGCGGCACGTTAGCATGGGCACACACTCGAACCGGGAGCATCCATGCACCATGACGTGGTGGTCGTCGGCGGGGGAGCCGGGGGCCTGGAACTGGCCGCCAGCCTGGGCCGGAAGCTGGGCCGCGCCGAAGGCCCGCGGCGCGTGCTGCTGGTCGACCGCTCGGTCTTTCACATCTGGAAGCCCACGCTGCACGAGGTGGCCGCCGGCACGCTGGATTCGCACCAGGAAGGCCTGAGCTACACCGTGCTGGCGCGGCGCAACCACTTCAGCTTCACGCTGGGCGAGTTGCGCGGGCTGGACAGCGCCGGCCGCACCTTGAAGCTCGGCGCCATCCACGACGAGCAGGGCCGGCTGCTGGTGCCCGAGCGCACCCTCACCTACCGTTGGCTGGTGCTCGCCGTGGGCAGCGGCTCGAACTTCTTCGGCACGCCCGGCGCCGAGCACGCCTACGTGCTGGAGCAGGCGGCCGACGCCGAGCGCTTCCGCCGCCACCTGCAGGCCGCCTTCACCCGCACCGCCTTCTCGCCGGACAAGCGGCTGCGCATCGTCATCGTCGGCGGGGGCGCCACCGGCGTGGAGCTGTCGGCCGAGCTGATCGAGGCCCACCAGGAGACGCTGGCCAGCCTCGGCGCCGAGCAGCGCTTCCGGCTCGATCTGTCCATCGTCGAGGCCGCACCACGCATCCTGGCCGGCCTGCCCGAACGCATCTCGGCGCAGGCCACCACCGCGCTGGAGCGAAAGCAGGTCAGCGTGCTCACGAATACGCCGGTGAAGGCGCTGCTGCCGGACCGGCTGGTCACCGCCACCGGAGAGATCCCGGCCGACCTGATCGTCTGGGCCGCCGGCATCAAGGCCGCCGAGGCCAACACCACGCTGGGCCTCACCACCAACCGGGCCCACCAGTTCGTCGTCAACGAGAAGCTGGAGACCTCGGCCGCTGGCGTCTACGCGCTGGGCGACTGCGCCGCCTGCCTGTGGCATGGCGACAAGATGGTGCCGGCCCGCGCCCAGGCGGCGCACCAGCAGGCCAGCTTCCTGGTGGCCACGCTGGGTGCGCTGCTGCACGAGCGGGCCCCCAGCGGGCGCTTCCACTACCGCGACTTCGGCTCGCTGGTCTCGCTGGGCGAGAACAAGGGTGTGGGCAACCTGATGGGCGGCCTGGCGGGGCGCAACTTCTTCGTCGAGGGGCTGCTGGCCAAGTACATGTACATGTCGCTGCACCTGAACCACCACCGCGCCATCCTGGGCCTGCGCGGCACCTTCGTGCTGGCGCTGGCGCGGCTGTTGCAGCGGCGGGTGTCCGGGCGCCTGAAACTCCACTGACAGGCATCAGGGACAATCCCGGGTTTAGGGCCTGCCAACGCCACGATGCCGCACAACCTGTCCACCCGCACCGGCCGCCTGCTTGCCTGGCTGGACATGCACCTGGTGGACCACGGCGTCATCCGCGCCGTCTACAACAACTTCCACGCGCTGGGCGGCGGCATGTACCGGCTCTCGCAGCCCAGCCCGGCGCAGATCCGCCGCTACCAGCGCACGCACGGCATCAAGACCATCGTCAACCTGCGCGGCTCGAACGGCTACGGCTCCTACGCGCTGGAGGTCGAGGCCTGCCGCGAGCTCGGCATCACGCTGGTGGACCTGCGCATGTACTCGCGCCAGCCGCCCACGGTGGAGCTGCTTGACGAGACGAAGGCCCTGTTCGACCGCATCGAGTACCCCGCCCTGATGCACTGCAAATCCGGCGCCGACCGGGCCGGGCTGGGCTCGGCGCTGTACAAGCACTTTCGCCTGGGCGTGCCGATCGCCGAGCTGCGCGAGCTGAGCCCGCGCTACGGCCACTTCAACTTCGGCGCCACCGCGGTGCTGGACTACTTCTTCGCCCGCTACCTGGCCGACAACGCGCGTCAACCGATCGCCTTCATCGACTGGGTGCACACCCGCTACGACAAGCTCGCTTTGCACGCCGATTTCGTGCGCGAGCGCAAGGAGGCCAGCCTGGGCGACTGGTTCGTCGACAAGGTGCTGCGGCGCGAATGAGTGCCGCCGGGCCGTTCCCAAGGCGCTCGCTCCCCCTCGGGGGGACCGACGCGCAGCGGCGTAGGGGGTTCCAATGAGCTCGTCGATTCAAATCTACCGCCGCCTGCTCGGCTACGCCCGGCCCTACTGGCGCGTGGTCAGCGTGTCGCTGCTGGCGATGATGCTGGCCGCCTCGCTGGAGCCGGTGATGCCTGCCCTGCTCAAGCGCCTGATCGACGACGGCCTGATCGCCAAGAACCCCACCGCCGGCTGGCAGCTGCCGGTCCTGCTGCTGGGCGCCTTCGTGCTCAAGGGGCTGGCGGAGTACAGCGCCAACGTGGCCAGCCAATGGGTCGCCCACCGCGCGGTGACCGACCTGCGCCAGCAGGTCTTCCACCACCAGACCGGCCTGCCGCTCGCCGCGCACCAGGCGCAGACGCATGGCCGGATGCTTTCGCGCGTGCTCTACGACATCCCGCAGGTCGGCCAGGCACTGTCGAACGCGTGGATCATCGTGGTGCGCGATTCATTGATCGTCGTCGGCCTGACCGGCTTCCTGCTCTACACCGCGTGGCAACTGACGCTGCTGATCGTCTTCGTGGCCCCCATCGTCGCGTTCATCATCCGCAGTGCCAGCCGCAAGCTGCGCGGCTCGAACCAGCAGATGCAGCAGCTCGCCGGCCAGATGACCGGCCTGGTCGAGTCGGCCCTGATCGGCGTGAAAGAGATCAAGATCTTCGGCGCGCGCGGCTACGAGGCCGGGCGCTTCAACCAGCTGGCCGAGCGCCTGCGCCAGGCCACGATGAAGACGGTGCGGGTGCAGGCGGCCAACGTGCCACTGGTGCAGGTGCTGGCGGCGGCGGCAGTGTCCGGCGTGATTTTCGTGGTGACCACGCTGTCGTCGAAGAACCTGCTGACGCCGGGCGAGTTCGTCGGCTTCGTGACCGCGATGTCGATGCTGTTCGAGCCGATCCGCCGGCTGACCAACGTCAACGCCACCATCCAGGCCGGGCTGGCCTCGGCCGACGGCATCTTTGCGTTGCTGGACCTGCCGCTGGAGCCCGACGAGACCGCGTCGGCCCGCGACCCCGCAGCGCCGCGCGCCGAGGCGCAGCTGCTCGAATTCACAGGGGTGCGCTTCGGCTACCCCGGCCAGACCCGGCCCGCGGTCGCCGGTTTCGATCTCACCCTGGCGCCGGGCCGGACGGTGGCGCTGGTCGGCGCCTCTGGCAGCGGCAAATCCACCATCACCCACTTGCTGGCACGCTTCTACCTGCCCGAAGCGGGCGAGATCCGCTGGGGCGGCACGCCGATCGAGCAGCTGCCGCTGGCGGCCTGGCGCGAACAGCTCGCGCTGGTCGGGCAGCAGGTGGTGTTGTTCGACGACACGCTGGCCGCCAACATCGCCTACGGCCGGCCCGACGTGCCTCGCGAGGCCATCGAGCGCGCCGCCCGCGCCGCCCACGCCTGGGAGTTCATCGAACGCGCCCCGCAGGGGCTGGACACGCCCTGCGGCGAGAACGGGCTGAACCTGTCCGGCGGCCAGCGCCAGCGCATCGCCATCGCCCGCGCCTTCCTGAAGGACGCGCCGATCCTGATCCTCGACGAAGCCACCTCGGCGCTGGACAACGAAAGCGAGCGCCAGGTGCAGCAGGCGCTGCCCGAGTTGATGCACGGCCGCACCACGCTGATCGTCGCCCACCGCATGTCGACCATCGAGCACGCCGACCTCATCGTCGTGATGGACCAGGGCTGCATCGTCGAGCAGGGCCGCCATGCCGAGCTGCTGGCGCGCGGTGGGCTGTATGCGCGGCTGCACCAGGCGCAGTTCGCGCCGGCGGCCTGATGCCGCCAAGCGCAACCCTTCAGGGGATCTCGACGTTGATCGCCTTGTTCAAGCGCTCGATGAGCTCGTCCGGCGTGGCCTTGCTGCACAGGATGTAGCGGCGCTCGCCGGGCGGCACATCGGCAAAACGCACCAGCTTCAGTGCGTTCAACGGCACCCCCGCCTGCTCGACGAGGTAGTTGGCTTCCTCCTCCGCGGCGAACATGAAACTGGCCCGCTGCGCGGCAATCATGCTGACCATGGCCACGCTCTCCACACTGGTGACCACCCGTTCGGGCCGGGCGAGCAGCAGCATGCCGTCGATCAGCGGGCCGTAGGAAAAGCCGTCCTTCACCAGCACGCTGAGGCCAGGCTGGCGCAGCGTGTCGATCAGGGTCGGGGCCAGGGCATGGAAGTTCGAGCGCGCCAGGGCCACGGTCGGGCGGTCCCGGTAGATGGGCTTGGTGAACTTGAACTGCAACTCGCGTTCGGGGTTCTTGAACCACCCCACGGCGCAGGCCGGCACCAGGCTGTCCTTCAGGGTCACGAGTTGGCGCACCGTCGGCAGCAAGGTCCAGCGGAACTCCAGCCCGGCAGCACGGAAGGCCTGGGCCGCCGGCGTGGCAGTCAGCCCAACCACCTCGTCGCCGCGAGAGGCCTTTTGGGCATAAGGCGGCCGGTCGAAGTAGTACAGCGACAAGGGCTCGGCCGCCTTCGCCACCCCAGCCGCGAGGGCCAGGCCGGCAAGGCAGAACAATTGCGCGATCGAACCGGCCATGACACCTGGAATGCAGCGAAGCGCCGATGGTAAGTTAACCGGCACCGGGTGCTCCACCCACGCGGCCAGCGCCGGGCCGCCCCCAAGCGGCCGCGTGACCCGCTCGGCGGGTGGGGCCAGGTACTCCTGGCGCCGGGTGCTCCACCCACGCGGCCAGCGCCGGGCCGCCCCCAAGCGGCCGCGTAACCCGCCCGGCGGGTGGTGCCAGGTACTCCTGGCGCCGGGTGCTCCATTTACTGAGGTGCGACCAGCAGATAGCCGCGGTTTTCGACGGTGTCGAAGGTGCGCATCGCGCGCACCAGGGCCACCGTGGGCACCCAGACCCAGCCGGCACTGCTGGGGTTCACGTCGAGCACGAGCACCGAATCCGACTCGGCGTCGTAGGCCCCCAGCGGCGAGATGTGCGCACCGCTGCCCTGGCCCAGCTCGGCGCGCCGGTAGTTCACCACCACGTAGTCGCCGCGGGTCTGCAGGTTGGCCTGCAGGTCGGTGCGCACCTGGGCCTCGGTCAGATCGGCGTCGACCACGGTGATGCGGCTGGCCAGGCCATGGGCCCGCAACAGCGCATCGAACTGCCGCAGCTGGTAGCCACCGTCGCGAACCATCTTGCCGGCGATCTGCACCGGCTCGCCGAGCACCTGGGCCCGGGTCTTCGGGCCGGCCGGGATGACGTTGTCCTGCGTGTAGCGCGGCACGGTCGGGTCCAGGCTGGCCGGCAGATGGGCCCGGTCCTCTGGGCGCAGCCGGCTGGCGTCGCGCGGCAGGCCGGGCGTGCGTGCGCGCATCGCGTTGAGCACCATGGCCGCGGTGGTCGGCCCGCAGAAGGCGATGTTGGATTGCGGCTCGAACTGGTTGGCCAGGGTGGCGAAATCCACCTTGGCGGTGCTGCGGGCCAGGCGCAACAGGCCCTCGTCGGACGCGAACTCGACCAGTGCCACCGCCGGCGGCGCCTCGGCGTGTGCCGGCGGGAGCGTGGCGATCAGCAGGGCCGACAGACCGGCCACCCAGAGGCGCCGCGACAGGTGCAGAGCGTGACTCATCCGGACATTCTCGGTGCGATCCGGCCCGCCGGAGGCACAACAGCGTCTAATGGCCGATGCCCGGCTACCAGACCAAGCAGGAAACCATCGCCGTTCGCGGCGTGGCGGACCTGACCATCCGCTCCCTGCTCGACCACCAGCAGTACGCCGACCCGCTCGGCGAGGCCGAGCGACTGGGCATCTCCTCGGCCGCCTGGCCGCTGTTCGGCCTGTTGTGGCCCTCGGGAGCCGAACTGGCCGAGCGGATGGCGCGGCGGCCGGTGAGCCCCGGCGAACGGGTGCTCGAGCTGGGCTGTGGCCTGGCGCTGGCCAGCCTGGTGGGCCACCGCCGCGGCGCCGACGTGACCGCCAGCGACTGCCACCCTCTGGCCGCTGCCTTCCTGCTGGAGAACCTGCGCCTGAACGAGCTGGGCCCGATGAAGTACCGCCACGGCCACTGGGGTCCGCCTCCGTTGGTGCGCAGCCTGCTGCAGCCGGCGCTGGTCAGCGGCCTGTACAACCTCATCATCGGCAGCGACCTGCTCTACGAGCGGGATCTCGGCCCCAAGCTGGCGAGCTTCATTGCCCGGCACCTGGCCCCTGGCGGCGAGGCCTGGGTGGTCGACCCCAACCGCGGCAACCGGCCGTCCTTCCACCGGCACATGGCCATGCACGGCTTCGAGCGGCGCGAGGAGTTGCTGAGCCGGCCGGCCACCGAACTGGCCGCCAGCTACAAGGGCCGGGTGCTGATCTACCAGCGCCACCACCTCGATAGCGAGGCTATTGCGCCCTGGCCGTGACGATCTGCACCACCGAGTCGCCCGCCGACACGGCCAGCCCGGCGGCCACGCAGTTCCAGCTCGGCAGCTTGTCGCTGATCGTCACCTTCTGCGCGGTGCTCTTGTTCTGGCAGACGACCGAGCCGACATCCAGCCCGCTGGCGGTGCCCGCCAGATCGCCCACGCCGTTGGCCTGACCCTTGATGGTCATCTTGACCCGCGCGCCGGGCGCCACGGCCAGGCCGGCATCCTGGCAGTCCCAGGCCGGTGCGCCATCGGTGATGTCCACCGTGCTGCCGTCGCCCAGGTTGGCACAGGTCACCTTGCTCACCGTCTGCCCGGCTGCGTTGCCACCGGCGTGGGCCACGGCCAGCAGGCCACCCAGGTGGAACACCGTGCCGCCGGTGCCGCTGACCCAGGCTTCGCCGCGCGTGTCGTCCAGGCCGATGCCGCTCAGCGACGTCACACCGAGAGGCAGGTCGTGGTACTGCACCAGCGCACCGGCAGGCGTCAGCTCGGCGATGCGGGGTTCGTCGCTGCTGACCAGAAAGAGGTTGCCGTTGGCCGCGCTCACCTCGATGTCGCCGAAATTCACCGAGAACAGGCCGGTGGTCTGGAAGGTGTTGAGCACGGCCCCGGTGGCCAGGTCGATTTCGGCAATGCGGTTGCCGGCGCTGCCACCGGGCACCTTGTCCTGCACCAGGAAGAAGCTGCCACGCGCGGCGTGGTGGGCGCCGCCCACCACGTGGCTGGCACCGAAGGCGGTGACCAGCGTGGCCAGCACCGCGCCGGTGTCGCGGTCTAGCGCGTAGATCTCGGCCACGCCGGATTCGCCGTTGACGAACAGCGGCGTGCCGGCCTTGACCTTGGTGCCGTTCATCGTGAAGTCGACCCGGGCGACCTCGACGTCGGCGTCGTTGGCCGTGCCACCGGTGATGGGCACCGTGGTCTGCAACGCGCCGGCGCGCGAGTAGCGCGCCATCGTCGTGGAGAAGTCCGCATAGGCCCAGACCTGCTTGCGCTTGGCGTCGTAGCCGGCCCCCACCAGCGTGCCCAAACCTGGCGTGAACTGGTCGATCAGCGTCGGCGCGGCGAAGGCTGGCGACAGTGCTGCAGAAAGAAAGCCGGCCACCAGGCAGGCAGAGAGAGGTGTCTTCATGGTGCCCTCCAAGACAACGATGAGCCCCCGGACTGTCCACCTGGTGCCGAGCCGGCGGAAGCGTCGGCCAGGGGATTGACAATGGCCCCATGGACCTCGACGCCGCCCGCCACTTCCTCGTCGCCCTGCTGATCGGTGCCCTGGTGGGCATCGAGCGCGAAAAGCGCAAGGGCGTGGCACCGGGCCATGCCTTCGGCGGCATCCGCACCTTCATCCTGCTGGCGCTGGCCGGCGCCGCCTCGGCCTGGATCGCCCGCGAGATGGCCCAGCCCTGGGCCTTCGTGGTGACGCTGGCGGTGGTCGGTGCGGCGGTGGTGGCCAGCTACGCGCACCAGAGCCACCCGGGCGACGACGTGCCCGGCCTGACCAGCGAGCTGGCGGCCATCACCGTGTTCCTGCTGGGCGGCATGTGCGTGGCCGGGCATGCCACCTTGGCGGTGGCGCTGGCGGTGGCGGTCTCGGCGGTGCTGGCCTACAAGCAGCCGCTGCACGGCCTGGTGGCCCGCATCGATGCCGAGGATCTGTACGCCGGCATCAAGCTGCTGATCGCCTCGTTCATCGTGCTGCCGCTGCTGCCCGACACGCCGATCGATCCCTGGCAGGCGCTCAACCCCTACAAGCTGTGGCTGCTGGTGGTGCTGATCTCGGCGATCTCGCTGCTGGGTTACGCGGCCATCCGCGCGCTGGGCCCGGCCCGCGGCGCGGCACTCAGCGGCCTGTCCGGCGGCCTGGTCTCGTCCACCGCGGCCACGCTGAGCCTGGCCCGGGCGAGCCGCACGCAGCCTGCCGAGGCGCATGCGCTCGCCGCCGGCATCCTGCTGGCCTGGAGCGTGATGTTCGCCCGCGTGATGCTGCTGGTGGCGGTGGTCCACGTCGATCTGCTCAGGGCCGCCTGGTTGCCACTGGCGGCAATGGGCGGTGTCAGTATCGGCTTCGCGCTCTGGCACTACCGCGCCGGGCTGGCCAGCGGCCCGCCGGCCGAGGCCACCGAGATGGGCCTTCGCAATCCGTTCAGCCTGAGCGCGGCGATCCGCTTCGGTGTGCTGTTCGCCGTGGTGCTGCTGGCCGTGCGGGTGGTGCAACAGCACTTGCCCGGCTCGGGGCTGTACTGGGTGGCTGCGGTGGTCGGCCTGGTCGACACCGACGCGATCACGATGTCGCTCGCCGAGGGTGCGCGCGACGGCAGCGGCCTGGCGCCGGCCGCCGTGGCGGTGTGCGTGGCAGCCCTGTCCAACACCGTCTCGAAGTGCGTGATCGCCTGGGCGGCCGGCCGGGGCGCGCTGCGTGCGCAGATCGGCGTGGCCAGCGCCGCGGTGCTGGGCGTGGGCGCGCTGGCGCTCAGCCTTGGTTGATGCGCGCCACCAGGGCGCGTGTGAACTCGCTGGTGCTGGCCTTTCCGCCCAGGTCGCCGGTGCGCACCTGGTCGACGTTCAGCGTCGCATCGATGGCCTTGCGCAGGCGCGTGGCCATCTCGGGCAGCTTGACGTGGTCCAGCATCAACGCCGCGGCCAGCAACAGCGCGGTCGGGTTGGCCAAGCCTCGGCCGGCGATGTCCGGGGCCGAGCCGTGCACGGCCTCGAAGATGGCCGCGTCGGCACCGATGTTGGCGCCCGGGGCCATCCCCAAGCCACCGACCAGGCCGGCCACCAGGTCCGACAGGATGTCGCCGAAGAGGTTGGTGGTGACCAGCATGTCGAATTGCCAGGGGTTGAGCACCAGCTTCATCGCGCAGGCGTCGATGATCACCGTGTCCAGCTCGAAGCGGCCCTTGTACTTCTTCTCGTAGAGCTCCAGGCCGGTCTCCAGGAAGATGCCCGTCAGGGCCTTCATGATGTTGGCCTTGTGGACGATGGTGACCTTCTTGCGCCCGGTGAGCACGGCGTGCTCGAAGGCGTACTCCAGCAGGCGCCGGCTGCCCGCCCGGGTGTTGATGCCGGTGGCCATGGCCACGGCATGCGGGTCGTCGTCGATCTTCACGTAGTGCTCGTGGCCGATGTACAGGCCTTCGAGGTTCTCGCGCACCACGACCAGGTCGATCTTGTCGTAGCGGCCGCCGGGGATCACGGTGAGCGCCGGGCGCAGGTTGGCATAAAGCTGGAACTCCTCGCGCAGCCGCACGTTGGAGCTGCGGTAGCCGCCGCCCGAGGGCGTCTCCAGCGGGCCCTTGAGCGCCAGGCGGGTGCGGCGGATGCTGTCCAGCGTGGCCTTGGGCAGCGGGTCGCCGGCGACGGTGACGCCTTCCAGGCCGGCGATCTGCCGGTCCCACTCGAACGGCGCGCCCAGCGCCTCCAGGGCCGCCAGCGTGGCGTCGACGATTTCGGGGCCGATGCCGTCGCCGGCGATCAGGGTGGCGGGGATGGGGGTGACCATGGTGTTGCGCGAAGAATGGTGACGTCGGGCCGGAGCATACGCCGTGCCCGAAAGGCCGCCGGGCCGGGGAAGGCGTGTGCGGTATGGTGGGATCCCATGCACCCGGACTACGAGATCAGCGCGGACCGGTCGAGGCTCGACCTCGACGCCATCCACACTTACCTGAGCCGCAGCTACTGGTCACCCGGCATCCCTCGGGAGACCGTCGAGCGCGCGGCGGCCCATTCGCTGTGCTTCGGGCTCTACCACCGTGACGCGCAAGTGGGCTTTGCGCGGGTGGTGACCGACCGCGCCACGTTCGGCTATCTTGCGGATGTGTACGTGCTGGAGGCTCACCGCGGCCAGGGGCTGGCGAAGGCTCTGGTGCGCAGCGTTCTGGCACACCCCGATCTGCAGGGCCTGCGCCGCTTCCTGCTGGCCACGCGGGATGCCCATGGCCTGTACCGGCCCTTCGGCTTCCAACCGCCGGCCAAACCGGAGAGCCTGCTGGAGATCCGACTCGATGCTCCCTATGGGCTTGCAAGCAGCCCGGCAGCCCCCAAATAGACGCGGAGGAGTCCGTTTCCGGCTCCCTGAAAGGTGTGTGTGACTCGCTGGTTCCTGAGTGTTTTGATGGTCGTGCTCAGCCTGGTCTTCGTGGCCGGTGAAGCCGAAGCCCGCCGCCTGGGTGGCGGCGCCACCTCTGGCATGAAGCGGCAGACCCCGCCGCCGCAGCCGGCCCAGCCGGTGCCCGCCAAGCCGGCAGCCACACCCGGCACCGCCGCGGCGCCCGCGGCCGCCGTGCCACCCAAGCGCAACTGGCTGGGCCCGATCGCCGGCATCGCCGCCGGCCTGGGCCTCGCCGCCCTGTTCAGCCACCTGGGCATGGGCGAAGGGTTGGCCAACGTGATGACGATGTTGCTGCTTGCAGGTGTCGCCTTCTTCGCGGTGCGCTGGGCGATGCGCCGTTTCGGCCGACCGGCCGAGCGCGCCCCGCAAGGGCTGCAGTTTGCCGGGGCCGGTGGCGCACCGGTTTCAGCGGGTCCGCCGTTCGGCGCCGGGCCTTCGGCGCACGCGGCCGGAACCAGCCAGCCCAGCGGCCTTCCCACCGGCTTGCCCAGTGGGTTCGACGCCCCGGCCTTCGAGCGCATCGCCAAGCTGATCTTCATCCGCATGCAGGCCGCCAACGATGCCGGCAACCTGGAGGATCTGCGCCAGTTCGCCACGCCGGAGATGTTCGCGACCTTCCGGCTGGACCTGCAGGACCGCCAGGGCGCCGCCCAGCAGACCGACGTGATGCAACTCGACGCCCAGGTGCTCGACTTCTCGAACGAGGCCGACCAGCAAATCGTCAGCGTGCGTTTTCACGGCCTGATCCGCGAGACACCGGAGTCACCGGCGATGCCGTTCGACGAGACCTGGCACCTGGTCAAACCGGTAGACGGCAGCCGCGAGTGGGCCATCGCCGGGATCGCGCAGAACCAGGTGGGCTGACGCGGCCAGCGCCGGGCCGCTCCCAAGCGGCCGCGTACCCGCCCGGCGGGTGGGGCAGCGTACCCGCAGCACCGGGTGCTCCATCTAACTTTCAAGCAGCCGCAGCTTGACGCTGCGGCCCTTGACCTTGCCGGCCGAGAGCTTGCGCAGTACCTGCGCGGCGATCGAGCGCTCCACCGCCACGTAGGTCGAGAACTCGTTGACGTTGATCTTGCCGATCTGCGTGCCGGCAAAACCCAGGTCCTTGGTCAACGCACCCAGCACGTCGCCGGGGCGGATCTTTTCCTTGCGCCCCCCGACGATCTGCAGCGTCTGCATCGGCGGCTGCAGCGGCTCTGCGCTGGCCGGTGCCAGATCCTTCAGCGGCTTCCATTCCGACGTGAAACCGCCCGCCTGCTCGATGCGGCCGACCGCGCCCATCTCGTCCATGCTGGCCAGCGTGAAGGCCCAGCCTTCGGCGTCGACCCGGCCGGTGCGGCCGATGCGGTGGGTGTGGGTCGCCGGGTCGGGCGTCACGTCGACATTGATCACGGCCTCGAGCTGGGTGATGTCCAGCCCGCGGGCGGCGATGTCGGTGGCCACCAGCACGCTGAGGCTGCGGTTGGCGAACCGCACCAGCACCTGGTCGCGGTCACGCTGGTCCAGGTCGCCGTGCAGGTCCAGCGCCGAGAAGCCCTGGGCTCGCAGCACCTGCACCAGGTCGCGGCACTGCGCCTTGGTGTTGCAGAAGGCCAGCGTGCTGACCGGGCGGTAGTGGTTCAGCAGCAGCGAAACGGCATGCAGCCGTTCGCTTTCGGCCACCTCGAAGAAGAGCTGGCGGATCTTGGTGGCGGCGTGCGGCGCGAGCAGCTTCACCTCCTTGGGCTGGCGCATGAACGCGGCGCTGATCTTGGCGATGCCCTCGGGGTAGGTGGCCGAGAACAGCAGCGTCTGGCGCTGCGCGGGGCATTGCCTGGCCACCGTGGCGATGTCGTCGAAGAAGCCCATGTCCAGCATCCGGTCGGCTTCGTCGAGCACCAGGGTGTTGAGCGCCTCCAGGTTCAGGCTGCCGCGCTCCAGGTGGTCCATGATGCGGCCCGGCGTGCCCACCACGATGTGCGCGCCATGCTCCAGGCTGGCCAGTTGCGGGCGCATGGTGGCGCCGCCGCACAGCGTGAGCACCTTGATGTGGTCCTCGGCGCGCGCCAGGCGGCGCACCTCTTGCGTGACCTGGTCGGCCAGCTCGCGCGTGGGGCACAGCACCAGCGACTGCACGGCAAAACGCCGCGGGTTCAGGTTGGCCAGCAGCGCCAGCGCGAAAGCGGCCGTCTTGCCGCTGCCAGTCTTGGCCTGGGCGATCAGGTCGTGCCCGGCCAGGGCCAGCGGGAGGCTGGCGGCCTGGATGGGCGTCATGGCGTCGTAGCCCAGGCGCTGGAGGTTCTCCAGCGTGGCCGGTGGCAGCGGAAGGGTGGCGAAGGAGAGGCTGGCGGGGGAATCGGTCATGCGCGATTATCGTGACCCTGGCCCCGGGTGCCCCACGCGCGGCCAGCGCACGGCCGCTCCGAAGTGGCCGCGCACCCGCACGGCGGGTGGGGCCGGTACCCCGGCACCGGGTGCCCCATCTCAGCCGGCCGGCTTGTCGCTCTTGTTGGTTTTGGTGGACTTGCCCGTCTTGGGCGTCGGCGTGGCCGCTGTGACCGGCTTCCCGGGTTTCGCCGCCGTGCGCGGGCCGGTGGGGATCTGGGCGCCGTATTTGGCGAGGGTCTTGCGGTCGTTCGACATGTCTTGTCCTGGGTCGTGGGAGTCAGCGGCTCAGCTTACGCCCTTCCGGGGACACTTTGGGCTGGCCTGTCGTTCGCTTCAGCGCGCCGCGCGTTGAACCAGCGCCCACTTCATCGTTCCCGGAGAAGCACCCATGCCGCTGGCATCCCGAACCCCTGTCGCCCTCGCTGCCTTGTCCCTGGTACTGGCCGCATCGGCGGCTGCCGCGCAGGAGCGCCGCAGCACCCTGGAGGACCAGCAGTCCGTCGCCATCACCATCTACAACGAGGATCTCGCCCTGGTGAAGGACGCCCGCAAGGTGCCCATCGACGAAGGCGTGAACCGCATCGCGCTGCGCGACGTGAGTGCCCGCCTGCGGCCCGAGACAGCGCTGCTGCGCAGCCTGTCGAACCCCGGCTCCTTCAGCCTGCTGGAGCAGAACTTCGATTTCGACCTGCTGACACCCGAGAAGCTGCTGGAAAAGTACGTGGGCCGTTCGGTCCGCGTGGTGAGGACCCACCCGACCACCGGCGCCGAAACCTCCGAGACCGCGCAGGTGCTGGGCGCCCAGGGTGGGGTGGTGCTGAAGATGGGCGACCGCATCGAGACCGGCGTGCCGGGCCGCATCGTCTTCGACGGCGTGCCGGCCAACCTGCGCGACCGGCCCACGCTGGTGACCGAGTTGCAGAGCCGGCGGGCAGGGACGCAGGATCTGGAGCTCTCCTACCTCACCGCCGGCCTGTCATGGAAGGCCGATTACGTGGCCGAGCTGAATGCCGACGACAGCGCGCTGGACCTGAACGGCTGGGTCACGCTGAACAACCAGAGCGGCACCGCGTACTCGAACGCCCGGCTGCAACTGGTGGCCGGCGACGTGAACCGGGTGCGCGACGACTTGCACCTGGCCAAGGCCGAGCGGGCGGTGATGACCATGGCCGCTCCCGCACCTGCAGCGATGGCGCAGGAAGCCCTGTTCGAGTACCACCTCTACACGCTGAACCGGCCGACCACGCTGGCCGACAACCAGACCAAGCAGGTCGCCCTGCTCAGTGCGAGTGAGGTGCCGGTGACCAAGGAGCTGCTGATCAGCGGGGCCGACTTCTACTACCGCGCCCAGGCCGGCGAGATCGGCCAGAAGCTGAAGGCCGGCGTCTTCGTGGAGTTCAGCAACCGCGAGGCGGCGCGCCTGGGCATGCCGCTGCCCAAGGGCGTGGTGCGGGTCTACAAGCGCGACAGCGCGGGCAATGCGCAGTTCGTCGGCGAGGACCGGATCGACCACACACCCAAGAACGAAAAGCTGCGCCTGCACCTGGGCGACGCGTTCGACGTGACGGCCGACAAGAAGCAGACCGATTTCCGCCGCCGCGACCCGAACAACAAGGCCAGCTACGCGATGGAGAGCGCTTACGAGATGGTCATTCGCAACGCCAAGACCGAGGCCGTGACCGTCACGGTGCGCGAGCCGGTGCCGGGCGAATGGACCATGCTGGAGGAGTCCCAGCGCCACACCAAGGTGGCGGCCGGCACGGCCGAGTGGCGTGTCAGCGTGCCCGCCGGCGGCAGCAGCACCCTCAGGTACCGCGTGCTGGTGCGCTACTGAGTGCCCGTCGAGCGGATCTCGCGCGCCTCGACATCCACCACCTCGCCGGTGGACCGGCGGGGGCTGGGTCGGGCCGTTTCTGCCCAGCCCTGGGCGGCATGCGCTGTGGCACGCCGCCCCTTGAACGCACGGCGCAACAGCAGCGCGGTCATCAGTATCAGGCCCAGCAACAAGGCCCCGGCCAGCAGGGCTGCGCCGAGCAGCACTCGGCCGAAGCGCGCCAGCGCCAGCAAGGGGCCGGAGAGCCCCGGCGCGGGCAGCGGACGACGGGTCTGGTACATGGCGTTCAATGCCTCTCGGTCGTGGGGTGGTGGGGCGCAGCAGGGAACTCAGTCGTCCTGACCGCCGAAGATGCCCAGCAGCATCAGCAGCGACTGGAACACGTTGTAGATGCTCAGGTACACGCCCAGCGTGGCGGTGATGTAGTTGGTTTCGAGGCCGTCCTGCACACGCTTCAGGTCGTGCAGGATGAAGGCCGAGAAGATACCGATCGCAAGCACCGACAGCGTGATCATCAGCGCACTGGACTGGAGGAAGACGTTCGCGATGCCTGCCACCAGCAGCATGATCATGCCGATGAAGAGCCACTTGCCCATCGAGGTCAGGTCGCGCTTGATGATGGACGACAGCGATGCCATGCCGAGGAAGATGGCCCCGGTGCCGGCGAAGGCGGTCATGATCAGGCTGGCGCCGTTGCTCAGGCCCAGCACGGTGCCGACCAGGCGCGACAGCATCACGCCCATGAAGAACGTGAAGCCCAGCAGCACGGGCACACCCGCCGCCGTGTTCTTGGTCTTCTCGATGGCGAACATGAAGCCGAACGCCCCGACCAGGAACACGACCAGGCTCATGCCCGGCCCCATGGCGCGGGCCAGGCCGGTGGAGACACCGAGCCAGGCGCCCAGCACGGTGGGAATCATGGACAGGGCGAGCAGCCAGTAGGTGTTGCGCAGCACCCGGTTGCGCTGCTCGGTCGACGCCGAGGAGCCGCTGCCCAGGTAGGCGTCGGTGCGGACAGGTTGGAGGTTCATGGCAAATCCTTGGTGGATGGGGAGAGCTTCAATCTAGGGCAAAAGAAGCTTCGTGAAAAGTCGTATGTTGCGAATCTTGGGTTCGGAAAATACGCATCAATGGGCTGCCGCAGCCAGGCGCTTCTTGCGCGAGCGGATGTTCAGCGCCTCGACCGCCAGCGAGAACGCCATCGACGCGTAGATGTAGCCCTTGGGCACGTGCATGTCGAAGGCTTCGGCCGTCAGCGCCATGCCCACCATCACCAGGAAGGCCAGCGCCAGCACCTTGACCGACGGGTGGCTGTCGACGAAGTCGCCGATCGACTTGGCCGCCACCAGCATCACGCCCACGGCCGCCATGACCGCGGCAATCATCACGCCGATCTGGTCGACCATGCCGACGGCGGTGATCACCGAGTCGAGCGAGAACACGATGTCGATCACGGCGATCTGCCCGATCACACCCCAGAACATGCCCTTGCGAGCCGCCTCCGAGGGCGTGGCGGACTCATCCGGGTTGCGTTCGTCGCGCGCCTCGACCTCGACGAAGATCTCGTGCGAGGCCTTGTAGAGCAGGAACAGGCCGCCCAGCAGCAGCACGATGTCGCGCCCGCTGATGCCCTGCCCGAAGACGTTGAACAGGTCCGAGGTGAGCCCCATCACCCAGCTGAGCGACAGCAGCAACAGCACGCGAGTGACCATCGCAAAGCCCAGGCCCAGGCGGCGGGCCCGCTCGCGCTGCTCCGGCGGCAGGCGGCCGACCAGGATCGAGATGAAGATGATGTTGTCGATGCCCAGCACGATCTCGAGGGCCGTGAGCATCGCGAACGCGATCCAGAGGTTGGGGTCGAGGAGGAATTCCATGGCGTGGCGGTGGTTGGGTGAGGAAGACCGGACTGTAGGCACGCGGACGATGAGCGTAAAGTCGCCATTCGCGGGAGAACCCTTCGAAAAAACCGCAATATGGCGCCGACACGATGAACTTCAAGCACCTGCACTACTTCTGGGCTGCTGCCAAGGCCGGCGGCATCGTGCGTGCCGGCGAGCAGCTGCACATCTCGCCGCAGACGCTCTCGGGCCAGATCAAGCTGCTGGAGGAGCGCCTGGGCTGCGCGCTGTTCCGCAAGTCCGGCCGCGGCCTGGAGCTCACCGAGGAGGGCCGCCTGGCACTCGGCTACGCGGACCAGATCTTTGCGTTGGGCGCCGAGCTGGAAAGCCAGATCGGCCAGGCCCGCAGCGGCGAGCGAACGCTGGGCTTCCAGGTCGGCATTGCCGATTCGGTGCCCAAGGCCGTGGCCTACCGCCTGCTGGAGCCGGCGCTGGCCGTGGCCGAGCATGTGCGCCTGATCTGCCATGAGGGCAAGTTCCAGGATCTGCTGGGCCAACTGGCGGTGCACCGGCTCGACCTGGTGATCGCCGACGAGCCGATGGGCCGGCAGATCAGCGTGAAGGCCTTCAACCACCTGCTGGGCTCCACCGAGATGAGCTTCTTCGCCGCGCCGTCGCTCAAGCGCAGCCTGGAAGGCGAGTTCCCGCAGTGCCTGGACGGCGCGCCGATGCTCGTGCAGGGCTCGTCGTCGGCCATGCGCCAACGCTTCGACTTCTGGCTGGCGATGCACAAGATCCGCCCGCGGGTGATCGGCGAGTTCGACGACGCCGCGCTGATGAAGGCGTTCGGCGGCGAGGGTCGCGGGGTGTTCATGACGCCCACCGTGCTGGAGTCGGAGACCTCGGCGCAGTACGGCGTCCGGGTGGTCGGTCGCACCTCGGAGCTGGTGGAGGAGTTCTACGCCGTGACGGTGGAGCGCCGCATCACCCACCCCTGCATCGCCGCCATCACCGACCGGGCCTCCGAGCAGCTGATCGGCACCTGAACCCGCCCGGAGCGGTTACCCTGCCGGGAATGCCCAAGAATTCTTCCCCCGCGCAGGCCGCCGGCGCGCACCCCAGCACCCCCAACCTGCCCAACCCGCGCCACGTGGCGCGGCTGCCACCACAGATCGGCAAAGAGGCCGTTGCCCGCATCCGGCACGCCGCCTTCGCCCTGCCCCAGGTGGTCAAGCCGGCCGACTACGTGGCCGACAACTCGCCCGGCCTGGAGGAGTACCTGGACAAGCTGGGCTTCGTGCTGCTGCAGAAGGCCGCTGCCGGCCAGCGGCCCAGCCGCTGGATCGACCCCGCGCTGATGCCCGCCGCGCTGGCCCACCTGGACGCGGTGGGCTCCGGCCCGAACGCTCGGCCGCTGATGCAGGAGCGCGCGGCGGCGTTGGAGGCCGCCGCCGTCACGCGCCGCGCCGGCCAGTGGACACGGCTGATCCGCCACACCCTGCTGCTGCCCGGCCTGGACTGGAAGGTGCCGGTGCTGTTCCGCGTGCCGGTGGCCGCCGAGGCCGTCTGGGCCTTCTACCGCACCGGCGACGAGATCGCGCTGCACGCCGCGCTCGGCGCGCCGCCTCACTACCCGCACGCGGCCGAGCTGGTGGCCCACATGGAGGCCCTGGCCGCCCGCAGCCGCGAGTTCAAGCCCAAGCACCTGGAGTCGCTGCTGCCGCGCCTGCAGGCCGAGTGCGCCGGCCCACAGGCCCTGGTCACGCTGCCGGACGCGCTGGCCGAACTGAAGGCCGCCTGCAACCGCGCGCAAGACCGCTGGGAGCACCAGGTGTCGGAGCTGGACACGCTGGAGGGCCTGAACAGCGAACTCGCCTTCCAGGGCTACCCCGCCACCTTCGACAAGGCCCGCCGCCTGCAACGCAGCGTCACGCTCTACGTGGGCCCGCCCAACAGCGGCAAGACACACGCGGCCTTCGAGCGCCTGTCGCAGGCGCTGGACGGCGCCTACCTGGCGCCGCTGCGCCTGCTGGCGCTGGAGGGCCGCGACCGCCTGGTGGCGCGCGGCGTGCCCTGCTCGCTGCTGACCGGCGAGGAGAACGTGCCGGCGCCGAACTCGCGCGTGGTCTCCAGCACCATCGAGATGGTCAACACCAACGCGCCGATCGACGTGGCGGTAATCGACGAAGCACAGATGATCTTCGACAACTCGCGCGGCTGGGCCTGGACGCAGGCCATCGTCGCCGTGCCCGCCAACGAGGTGATCATCATCTGCTCGGCCTATGCCGTGGCGGCGATCGAGAAGCTGCTGGGCCTGTGCGGCGAGCGCTGCGTGGTCAAGCGTTTCGAGCGCAAGCAGCATGTCGAGCGCCTGGCGCACCCGGTGCCGATCGCCTCGCTGAAGCTGGGCGACGCGGTGGTGGCCTTCAGCCGGCGCGACGTGCTGATGCTGCGCGACCAGATCGCCGCCAGCGGCCACCCGGTCTCGGTGATCTACGGCGCGCTGCCGCCCGAGGTGCGGCGCCGCGAGGCCGAGCGCTTCGCGCAGGGCCAGTCGCACATCCTGGTCGCCACCGATGCCATCGGCATGGGGCTGAACCTGCCGATCCAGCGCGTGCTGTTCAGCACCATGAGCAAGTTCGACGGCATCGGCGACCGCCCGCTGAACGAATCCGAGGTGCACCAGATCGCCGGCCGCGCGGGCCGCTTCGGCATCCACGAGGAGGGGTTCGTCGGCGTGCTGAGCGAGGCCGAGCCCTCGGCGGCGCGGGTGCTGAAGGAGTTGCTGCCCAAGGTGCCGCGCGCGCCGCGCGACTTCAAGGCACCGGTGGCCCCCAACCCCTGGCATGTGGAGACCATCGCCAAGCGCCTGAACAAGACCCGCTTGCGCGAGGTGCTGGGCGTCTTCGTCGAGCAGCTGAAGCTGGACGATGCCCACTTCGCCGTGGCCGAGCTGGACGCGATGCTGGAGCTGGCCGACAAGCTGGACCAGAGCGCCGGCGCGCTCAGCCTGCGCGAACGCTTCATCTACGCCCAGGCCCCGGTGGACACGCGCACCGAAGGCCAGGTCGACGAGTTTCTTGACTGGAGCCACCGCCACGCCAGCACCGGCCAGGCCGGCTCGCCCTGGTTCCTGCAGGGCGTGGACGGCCACAGCCGGCTCGACGCCATGGAGCAGGCCCTGCGCGCCTGCACCCTGTGGCTGTG
This sequence comes from Vitreoscilla sp., assembly GCA_018780145.1. Taxonomy (GTDB): domain Bacteria; phylum Pseudomonadota; class Gammaproteobacteria; order Burkholderiales; family Burkholderiaceae_C; genus Ideonella. The sequence goes on from JADMKA010000090.1 coordinate 40,034, forward strand.
GCTGGACCTGCGCTTCCCTGGCGTCTACGGCCATGTCGAGGAGGTACACGCGCTGCGTGCCGACCTGAACGACGGCATCGAGCGCCAGCTCAAGGGCAAGCGGCCGCTCGCGCAGCGCCGGATGCGCCGATGAAAGCCCCGAAGCGGCTGCAAAGCCTGATCGACGAAGGCCTGATCGACAGCGTGCAGCGCCAGCTGATGAGTGGCAAGGAGGCGATGGTCTTCGTGGTGCGCTGCGGCGACGAGACGCGCTGCGCCAAGGTCTACAAAGAGGCCACCCACCGCAGCTTCCGGCAGGCGGTGGACTACACCGAGAACCGCAAGGTCAAGAACAGCCGCCAGGCGCGGGCCATGGCCAAGGGCACCCGTTTCGGCCGCGAGGCGCAGGAGGCCGCCTGGCAGAGCGCCGAGGTCGACGCGCTGTACCGCCTGGCCGGTGCCGGCGTGCGCGTGCCCAAGCCCTACAACTTCCACGAGGGCGTGCTGCTGATGGAACTGGTGGTGGACGCCGAGGGCGCCGCGGCGCCGCGCCTGAACGACGTGGCCTTCACCGCCGCGGACGCCCGCACCCACCACGCCACGCTGCTCAAGGAGGTGCTTCGCATGCTCTGCGCCGGCGTCGTGCACGGCGATCTCTCCGAGTTCAACATCCTGCTCGGCGCCGACGGGCCGGTGATCATCGACCTGCCGCAGGCGGTGGACGCGGCCGGCAACAACCACGCCAAACGCATGCTCCTGCGCGACGTGGAGAACCTGCGCCACTTCTTCGGCCGCTTTGCGCCGGACCTGCTGGCCACCGACTACGGCCACGAGATCTGGGGCCTCTTCCAGCGCGGCCTGCTACAGCCCGACAGCGCCCTCACCGGCCACTTCGAGAAACCCAAGGGCCTGGCCGACGTGGGCAGCGTGCTGCGCGAAATCGACGACGCCAAGGCCGAGGAGGCGGCGCGGCGCCTGCGGCTGCAAGCCGCCGGCTGAGCTCAGGGCCAGGGCCGATTCCACGGTGCGTTGGCGCACCGACCGGAGTCGCCATGCCGGCGACCATGCTGTTTCCTTCCACCAAGGAAGCAGGAGCAGGCCATGCGCACACCGTTCAATGGGGCCGCCGGGTTGGTCATGGTCATGGTCATGAGCCTGGCCAGTTGCGACAAGCTTAGCAAGGATCCGCCCGTGCCGATCACCGTGGGCGCGCAGCCGGTGGTCAGCGTCGCGGCACCCGACACCTCGGTGCCCTCGGCCGAGAGTGTGTTCGCGGCACCTGCCACCACGGCGCCCCTGGCCACCGGCGTTCGCAGCCAGGAGACCGTGACCCCGGCCCAGCAGTCCACGGCCATGCCCCTGGGCGGCCAGGCCAATGACCACTCGGCGCCCGTGGCACCGGCCAGGCCGGCCAGCGTTCCCTGAGCCCCGGGTGTAGGCGGCGTCCGACCCGCTTTGGCCCGCGCTGCCGACAGACGCGCCGGGGACTTCGCTCGAATACTGGGGCTCCCCCAAACGATCGGAGACCCCATGAGCCTGCCACCCGACACCCACATCGAACCGTCTCGCCATTCAACCGACGAGGTCGACGAGAAGCTGCGCCGGACTGAGGACATCGTCGACGGCCTGCCCGGTGCCGGCTCGCCGGCCATCAAGCCCATCTCGGACCCGCCCGACGACATCCCCCCTCCCGACGACGAACCGCCCGCACCGCCTGCGTGAAATTTGGCGTTCCCATGCGGCGTTGCCTGCTGATCCTGGCCCACCCGCGCCGGGACAGCCTGTGCGGCGCGTTGTTCGACGCCTGTGCCTCCAGCGCCCGCAAGGCCGGGGTCGAGTGCCGCGAGCTGGTCCTCTGCGAGATGCACTTCGACCCCGACGTGCACACCGTGTCGCCCGAGCAGCAGGCGCTGGAACCCGACCTGTTGCTGGCCCAGCGCGACATCGCCTGGGCCGAGCATCTGGTGTTCGTCTACCCGACATGGTGGGGCACCTACCCGGCGCGCCTGAAGGGCTTCCTGGACCGCGTGCTGACGCCGGGCTTCGCCTTCCGGCACCTGACGCCCACGCGCTGGGACAAGCTGCTGACCGGCCGCACCGCCGACCTGGTCACCACCCTGGACACCCCCATCTGGGCACACCGGTGGATCTACCGCGAACCGGGACACGCCGCGATGGCGCGGGCCACCCTGGGCTACTGCGGTGTGCGCGTCGCGCGTGCCGAATTCCTGGGGCCGGTGGTCGGCTCCAGCGCAGAACAACGCAGGCACTGGATCGAACAGGCCGGCGCCCTCGGCGCGCGCTTGGCGGGCGGCGCCCTCTCGGCCGCGCAGCGGCAGCGGGCGCAAGGCCTGTCGTGGCTAGCGGCGTTGCGGCTGCAGTTCTACCCGATGACCTGGATGGCCTACACCCTGGGCGCGCTCGCGGTCCAGCGCGGCGAGCCACTGGCGTTGGCGCCCTACCTGCTGGGTTACCTGTGCCTGTTCCTGGTCGAAGTGGCCACGGTGTTTCTCAATGACTGGTTCGACCAGCGCAGCGACCGGCTGAATCAGAACGCCGGCCCGTTCACGGGCGGCTCGCGGGTGCTCGTCGACGGGCGGATCGCCTTGCCTGCGATGCGCTGGGGCATCGGCCTGGCGCTCGGTGGAGCGGCGCTCTCGCTGCTGGCGCTGGTCGCTGTCGTTGGCAACGGGCCGGGCGCGGCACCTGGCAGGGTGGCTGCGCTGTACGCCATCTTCGCGGCCCTCGCGCTGGCCTACACCGTGCCACCGCTGAAGTTGTCGCACCGCGGCCTCGGCGAGTTGGACGTGGCGCTGACCCACAGTGCGGGCGCCGTGCTGGCCGGTGTCGTGGCGCAAGGCGGGGGCTGGGCCACCAGCCTGCCGTGGCTGCTGGCACTGCCGCTGGGCGTGGCGGTGCTGCCGTCGATCCTGTTGGCCGGTTGCCCGGACCACGATGCGGATCAGGCAACCGGCAAGCGCACGCTGGTGGTGATCCTGGGCAAGCGCCGGGCGGTGCGCCTGGCGATCGTGGCCAGCCTGTTGGCCCCCGGCCTGGCCGCCTGGCTGGCGCTGACCCGCCCGGAGTTGGCACGACTGCTCGTCTGGGGTGCCACCGGCGGCGCCTTGCACGCCCTGTGGCTGTGGGATCGGCTGCGCCGCTACACCAGCACCGGAAACGCCATGCCCGAGCGCATCGACGGCACGCTGGTGCGTGCGCTCAGCTTCACACTCTGGTTCTGCGTGCCGCCGCTGATCGCGCTCTGGTAGCGCAGGCGCGCCACCTGCGCATGGCTCAAGGGTTGAGCGAGCGCAGCTCCACGCAGAGCTGCTCCAGCAACTTCGCATCGCGCGGTGCCAGCTCACCGGCGCGCAACTGTGCCGCCCGCTCGACAGCGCGCAGGCGGAAGCTCAGCTCGTCTTCCACGCACTCCACCTCGGCCGCGTCCTGGGCCGCAACCTCGTCGGGGCTCCACAGGCCGCTGGCGTTCCAGCCGGTGCGCAGGCGCGAGAGCAGGTGCTGCGCCAGTTCCAGCGCGCCCTTCAGGTCGGGCGACTCGGCCTGCGGCAGCAGCGCGGCGGCGCGCGCCTCGGCGGCCTGCAGGGCCACGTCCAGCCGCCCCAGGCGCATGCGCACCTCACCGGCCCCATGGCTGGCCCGGCGCAGCGGTTGAGCGCGCGCGGCCTGCTCGACGCCACCGACCCAGGCCAGGTCGAACTCGCCAGGCACCACGCGCAGCGCCACGCTGACCCGTGACAGATGCGCCCGCTCGCCACGCAGCACGCCCAGCGCACCCTCGGTGACGGCCAGCAGGCGGCCCAGCGGCGAGACCGCATCGCGCCGCAGCCCATGCGGGTAACCCGAGCCGTCCAGCCGCTCGTGGTGCTCGGCGATGGCGCGCGAAACCGCGCCAGGGTAGTTGGTGAGCTGGGCGATCAGCAGGTGGCCCACGTGCGGGTGCACCACCAGCTGCTGGTAGCTGAGCACATCCAGGCTGCGGTCGGCGTCGGCCTCGCCGTAGCGCGGGTCGATGTACATCTCGCCCAGGTCGTGCAGCAGGCCAGCCAGCATGGCCACGCGCACCTCGGCGGTGGAGCCGCCCTGCTGCAGCATCAGCGCACCGGCCAGCGCCATCGCCTGCACGGCGTGCTCGAAGCTCTCCGGCCGCGAGGCCTGCCCCGCGGTGAGCAGCAACTGCGGCACCGAGTGCAGCGGCAGGTGGATGATCTCCTTGACCAAGCGCGCGGCGTGCGGGCGCAGCAGCGCCGTGATCGGCAGATCGCGCTCCAGCAGGCTTTCGGTGGTCTGGGTCAGGGTGTAGACGGTCACCCCGTCCTCGGCCATCAGGCAGCTCTCCAGCGGGTTGCGCAGCTGCCTGTCGAGCAGGCGGCGCTGCAAGGCGCTGGACACGGGCTGGTCACGCGCCCACAGCTTGATGCCCGAGATGTCGAAGATGTCGCGCGAGGCGATGATGCTCTTCGTCTGGCTGGCCTCCAGGATGGTGGCCAGCGCATGCTGGTTGGCCGTCGAGAACGACGGGTTGCGAGGGGCCGCTGCAAGCATGGTGAGTCTCCCGGGGGGCGTTGTCACCGTCAACATCGGCCGCCCGGCGGAGATCTGTAGGGCGATTGGTGAGCAATCGCAACGCGCCCAGATCAGGTCAGGTGGCGCTTGCAGAATGCGACAGTCCGCTCCCAGGACTGTTTCGCGGCCGCCTCGAAGCGCGCGCAGCCAGGCCACCGCGGCCAGGAAATCCTCGCGCGTCTTCGCCTGGTTCAGCGTGGCGAAGGCGGCGCGCGCCTTGTCCTCGTCACCTGGCCCGGAAGCTCCAATGCCGCCGTTTGAGGTTGAGTTTGGCGTGCGGGCTTTGGCGCGGAATCAGGCCGGAGGAGTGCGCCCAACTCCTGCATCCAGCACCAGCGAAACAGCGCCTCACAACCCGGCCCCCGCATTCGGGTTGATCAGGAACTTCGCCCCTGTGGCCCGCTGTCCGTAGGTGGCGATCATGGCCGGCTGCAGGGCCTCGGCCAGCGACACCGCCTTGGCGTAGTGACTGCGGAAGGTGGTTTTCAGCTCGGCGGCCACGCGCTGCTTGAGCGCTTGCGCGGCTGCCGGGCCGATCTTCTGCAGGAACGGGAACAGCAACCAGCCGCCCATGCCCCAGGCCATGCCGAAGTGGCGGTGGAACTCGGTCGGGCCCATGTCCAGCGCGCCGTAGAGGTAGACCTGCTTGTGGGTGGTCGAGCCGTAGCGGCTGTACTCGGTGGCTTGGCGGTTCAGCGCGGCCTCCATGCCGGTGAGGATCTGCCCGGCCAGTTTGCCGCCGCCGATGGCGTCGAAGGCGATGGTGGCGCCGGTGGCGGCCAAGGCCTCGGTCAGCTCGGCCATGAAGCCGGGGGCGCTGCTGTCGACAACCTGTGCGGCGCCGGCCTCGCGCAGCAAGGCCACCTGCTCGGGCTTGCGCACGATGTTGACCAGGCCGATGCCGTCCTGCAGGCAGATGCGGTTCAGCATCTGGCCCAGGTTGGACGCGGCCGCGGTGTGCGCCAGCGCGGTGTGGCCCTCGCGGCGCATGGTCTCCACCATGCCGAGTGCAGTGAGCGGGTTGACGAAGGACGAGGCGCCGTCGGCGGCGCTGGCGCCCTCGGGCAGTTGCAGGCACTGCTCGACCGGCACGCAGCGCCACTGCGAGTACATCGCCCCGCCCAGCACCGCCACCCGGCGGCCCAGCAGGGCCTGGGCGGCGGCCGAGTCGCCCGCCGCCATCACCGTGCCAGCGCCCTCGTTGCCCACCGGCATCGACTGGTCCAGCCGCGCCGCCATCGCCCGCATCGCCGCCTCGGGCACGCGGGCGGTGACCACCGGCCGCTCCGCCGTGCCGCCCACCGTGGCGGTGGAGAGATCCGCCGGGCCGATGAGCAGCCCCAGGTCGGACGGGTTGATCGGCGCCGCCTCCACCCGCACCAGCACCTCGCCCGTGCGCGGCGTGGGCGTCTCGACCTCGGCAAGCGAGAGTTCCAGTTCACCGCTGCGCTTGATCAGCGAGCGCAGTTGAAGGCCGGTGCGGGGGATGGTGGCGCTCATGCGTGGCTCCTTCAGAGCAGCTTCAGTTGCCGCGCCTGCTCGGTGAGCTCGGCGCGGAAATCCGGGTGGGCGATGCCGATCAGCGCCAGCGCGCGCTGCTTCGCCGACTTTCCGCGCAGCTGCGCCACCCCGAACTCGGTGACCACCAGGTTGATGTCGTTCTTGCTGGTGCTGACATGGGTGCCGGGGCTGAGCGAGGGCACGATGCGCGAGATGGTGTCGCCTTTGGCGGTCGAGGGCAGCACGATGAAGGCCTTGCCGCCGCGCGAGCGGTTGGCGGCCCGCACGAAATCCGACTGGCCACCGGTGCCCGAGTACGGCGCATGGCCCAGGCTCTCCGAGCCGCACTGGCCCAGCAGGTCGATCTGCAGGGTCGCGTTGATGGCCACCAGCTTGTCGTTCAGCCCGGCCAGCTCGGGGCTGTTGGTGGTGTTCACCGGGTGGATCTCCAGGCCCGGGTTGCGGTCCATGAAGCGGTAGAGCTTGCGCGAGCCCAGCGCGAAGGTGGCCACCATCTTGCCGGGGTGGTGGTTCTTGCGCCGGTTGTTGACCGCGCCGCTTTCCACCAGCGTCAGGATGCCGTCGCCGATCATCTCGGTGTGGATGCCCAGGTCGTGCTTGTGGGTCAGCTGCATCACCACCGCGTCCGGGATGCCGCCGTAGCCGATCTGCAGCGTGGAGCCGTCGTCGATCAGCTCGGCCACGTGCTTGCCGATGGCCTCCTGCACCGGGCCGATCTTCGGCAGCCCCACCTCCAGCACCGGCTCCTCGCTCTCCACCAGCGCCGCCACCTGCGACACGTGCACATGGCAGTTGCCGTAGGCGAAGGGCACGTTGGGGTTCACCTCCAGCACCACCGCGCGGGCCTTGGCCACCGCGGCCATCGTGTAGTCGGCCCCCAGGCTGAGCGCGAAGTAGCCGTGCGAATCCATCGGCGAGGCCATGCTGAACACCACATCGGCCGGGATCTGCCCGCGCTCGATCTGCACCGGGATCTCGGAGAAGTAGTTGGGGATGAAATCGATCCAGCCCTCCTGGCCGCCGGCCCGCGTGGCGCCGCCATAGAAGAACGCGACATGGCGCACATGCTGCGCCGTCTCGCGGTCGATGTAGCCGTACTTGCGCATCGCCAGGATCTGCGCCACCTTCACGTCGTGGAAGTCGCGCCGCTGCTCGGACAGCGCCGTCAGCAACGCGGGCGGCTCGCCCACCCCGGTCGGCACGATGATGGTGTCGCCGTCGCGCACCTGGCGCACGGCATCTGCCGCCGACATGCGCTTGCGTTGGTAGAGATCCTGGTTCGACATCGGGAGCCTCGTCGTGCGGGATGGGTGCGGGAGGGTGGCCACCATTCTGCGCCGCGTCGCCTCGCCCGGTGGCGGGGCGCCTTGTGTTCGATGTCGCACAGACCGGGCCGCCTCCCGAGCCTAGGCTGGCCCTCCACCATGAAGCCATCGCCGGTGCCGCCCGCCGCCCTCACCGAAGACCCCAGCCGGGGCCTGGCCTTGTCCGGGTTCTGGACGGCCTTCGGGCTCGGCCCGATCGAGGCCAGGCTGGCGGCGCTGGGCAAGCTCGCTGGCCCCGAGTTGGTCGCGGACTGCTCGCAGATCGTGGCGCTGGACACCGCCGGCGCCTGGGTGCTTCAAGGCTTGGTGCTGCGGCTGCAGGGCGAAGGCATCGCGGTCCAGCTTCGAGGCCTGAAGCCCGCCTTCGAACGGCTGCTCGAGGCGGTGGCCACCGAGCGCGCGGCGCAGTCCGCGGCACCAGCACCGGCCCCAGCGCCGACGCGCCCGGCGCTGGAGCGCATCGGGCGCCAGGCGGTGGCCACTGCCGACGAGGCGCTGGGCTTGCTCACTTTCGTCGGCGAGAACGCGGTGGCACTGGCCGGCTGCGTGGCCCACCCGTCGCGCTGGCGGGGCCGCTCCATCCTCTACAACCTGCGCAGCGCCGGGGTGGACGCGGTGCCCATCGTCGCGCTGATGTCCTTCATGCTCGGCGTGGTGGTGGCCTACCAGGGGGCGGACCAGCTGCGCCGGTACGGCGCCAACATCTTCGTCGCGGATCTGGTGGGCCTGTCGATGCTGCGCGAGTTCGCGCCGCTGATCACCGCCATCATCATCGCCGGCCGTTCGGGCTCGGCCTACGCCGCCCAGATCGGCACCATGGCGGTGAACGAGGAGATCGACGCGATGCGCACGCTGGGCATCGCGCCACTGGAGCTGCTGGTGCTGCCCAAGCTGTTCGCGCTGATGCTGGCCATGCCGCTGCTGACGGTGCTGTCCGATGTCTCCGGCGTGTTCGGCGGCATGCTGATGGCGCGCAGCCAGCTCGACGTGGGCTACGGCGAATTCATCGACCGCTTCGTCAAGGCCGTCAGCCCCACTGCCTACCTGGTGGGCATCGGCAAGGCGCCGGTGTTCGCCGCCATCATCGCCGTGGTCGGCTGCTTCCAGGGCTTCCGCGCCAAGGGCGGCGCCGACAGCGTGGGCCGGCAGACCACCCGCAGCGTGGTGCAAGCCACCTTCCTGGTGATCTCGGCCGACGGCCTGTTCTCGGTCGCCTTCAGCGCGCTGGACATCTGACATGACTCCGAGACCTCTCGCATGGCTGACACCGCGACAGACGGCGTTAGCTCCGCTGCGGTCGTTCGTGGATTGTCGTCGCATGCACCGGCTGGCGCGGCAAAGGGGCGTGCGGGCAGGCCGCGGCGCTTCGGTTCCGCGGTCGGCGCTG
>JADMKA010000126.1 GCA_018780145.1 Vitreoscilla sp.
ATGCCGTAGGTGAACTCCCAGTGGCCGGTCATCACGTCGACGCCGAGCAGCTTGCAGGCGTCGACCATGTCCTGGGCATTCGTCCACAACGAGGTGGCCGATCCCTGCCAGGTGTCGCCACCGTCGAGCAGCAACGCACCGGGCCGGCTGGCCTTCATGCGCTTGACCAGCGTGGCCAGGTGCGCAAAGCCACCCACCTTGCCGTAGCGGCGGGCCGCGGTCTCGAAATCGACGAAGGTGTACGCATGCGCCAGCGGCGTGCCGGGCCGGATGCCCAGGCTGCGCAGCAGCTTCTCGCCGACCACGTGCGGGCTCTGGCCCGCCATGCCGGCCAGCCCCAGGTTCACGCTGGGCTCGCGGAAGTAGATGGGCTTCAACTGCGCATGGCAGTCGGTCATGTGCAGGAAGGACACCTGGCCGAAGCGCGGCAGGTCGTACAGGCCCTGCTCGGCCGTGGCGGCGTCGGCATGGGCGTAGCGGCCCAGGCTCATGCCGGCCACCGAGGCCGCCGACATGACTTGCAGGAATTCGCGCTTGGACAGGCTCATGATAAGTATTCGCTTATGTTTTGGACCGAAAACAGCCCGCCGAAGCGGGCTGGGTGCGCGGGCCTACTGGTTCACCGGCGACGTCGGGTCCAGCAACAGCGCCATCACGTGGCGGATCTGTGCCTCTTCGAGCAGGCCGGCATGGCCGAAACGCGGCATGTTGGAGCAGGCGCTGTAGGCCTTGGAGTTCCACAGCTTGCCCCAGGTGTACTGCACGATGGCGGCCGAAGCCGGGTCCGCCGGGTTCTTCACGCCACGCAGCTTGCCGTAGTTGTACAGGCTGGGACCGATGTTGCCGAAAGAGACCTCCTGCTTGCCGATCTGGTGGCAGTTGTAGCAGCTGGCCCCGTTGGCGCTGGGGGCGGCGGACTTGTCGGTCCAGGTCATGCCGCGGCCGTTCTGGGCCAGTTTCTCGCCTTCCTTCCAGTCGCCCAGGTACTGGCCGCCCGCCGGCCAGCGGATGGTGGCCAGCGCTTCGGCCTCGATCTGCTTGGCCACGGCATCGGCCGGTGCCTGATCCGACGAGCAGGCCTTCTGGCCCAGGTCCTGGTCCAGGCGCTTGACGGTGGCAATGCCCTCGTCTCGAAACGACGCCTTCTGCATCGCGATGGCCTGGGCATCCAGCTCGGCCGGGCTGGGAAGCGCAGCGCAACCGATGAGGCCTGCCGACGCCAGGATGGCCGCCAGGGTATGCAAGGTGTACTTCTTCATGGCGGCTCCTTCAGCGCTTGATGGCCGGGGCCACCGACTCGGCGCCCTTGGCATTGACGCCCATGTAGACGCCCAGTGCGACGGTCACGTCCGACGCATAGCCCGGGAACGGGAAGCGCTGCTGGCGGTAGCAGTCGTTCAGGCGGCGCTGCATGCTCCACAGCTCGCCGCTCGACACCCGGTAGGCCGGCCAGGCGGCAAAGCCGATGCCGTCGCCTGGGTTCTTGGTGAGGTTGGGCAGATCCTGCAGGCGGATGCGCTTGCCCTCCTCGGAGTGGCACGAGGCGCAGGAGAAATCCATCGGGCCACCGCGGAAGAAGAAGGCACGCTTGCCCAGCTCGAACATGCGCCGCTCTTCCAGGTGCCCTTGCGGCAGGTTCATGCGCAGGCCCTTCGACTCCGCCGAGATGTAGGCGGCCAGCGCCTCCATGTTGGCCTGTTCACCCTTGCCGAACGCTGTCTTGGCGATGGCATCGGTGTCCAGGCCCTGCAGCGTGCTCATGCAACTCAGCAGGCGCGACTCGAGATCCTGGACCCGGCCCGTGTCGGCAAACCAGCGCGGCAGCTCGACAAAGGCGCCCTTGACGACACCCGGGCCCTTGCCCAGATCGCATCGCTCCAGCGACTGGTTCTTCGGGCCGCGCTTCTGCTTCCACAAGCCCTCGCCCTTGGCCTCGAACAGCTCGGCCGGGTTGCCGTCGGCCAGCAAGGCACGGTACTCGGCGATGCCGTCCGCCGCGCTCTTCTGCGCCAGCGCTGGGGCAGCGGCCATGCCGCAGGCCAGCGCCCAAACCCACCTCGAACCGGTCATCGCCTGTCTCCTTTGCCGTTGCGTGGACTGCGTGCCCGGTGTGTCAGGACACCGTGGCTTCGTCGGTGCGCTTGTCGCCCTTGTTGTCCGTCCAGTTCACGGCCACCTTGTCGCCGGCCTTGGCGCCCTTGATCGTGAACTGCAGGAAAGGGTTCTTCGACACCGAGGGGCCCCACTCGGCGGTCATCACGACCTTGCCGTTCAGCGAGGCGCTGACCTCGTTGATGAACCAGGCCGGGATGGCCTTGCCAGCTGAATCCTTGCGTTGGCCACTTTCCATCTCGTGGGCCATCAGGACGCGCACGGTGGTCTTGTCACCGGCGGCTTGGGCGCGAATGCGCATCGGGTCTGCCATGTCGATCTCCTTCTTGGCCCACCGCCTCTGACGGGGGCCGAACGTGGGGGTAAGGGTGTACGAGAGGTGCGGGCTCAGCCGCCGCAGCCGCCCAGCGTGACCTTGACTTCCTTCTGGGCAAAGAAGACCTTGTTGTCTTCGGTCACCGCCACGGCGAAGACGTTCGACGACTGGCCCATCTTCACCCGGGTCGAGAAATTGGCCTCGATCTCTGGCGTGACGTTGAACAACGCTGCCAGGACCGCCGGGTTCTTCTCGACCAGCAACATCACCTGCTTCACGTTGGCCAGGGTCGTGGCCGCGCCCAGCGGCACGACAGCGCCGTTCTCGGCGATGTCGGGCGCGGTGATGCTGACATCCTTGCTTTCGGCCGGTGCGCCGTAGCCGAGGGACTTGACCAGATCGGCCAGGCTCTTGGCATCGAATGCCCCCTTGCCGGCGGCCGCGCCGGCGGCCTGGGCCAGGGGCCCCAGCACGCCCGACGCCAACATCAGCGAGGCCACCATGGCCCCACCCTTGAGCAACTCTCGACGCTTCGCAATCATGTGGATCTCCTGCTTCACTGCATGCTAATAAAAGGATGATGTCGCATCATCGGTGGCATCCCTTACGGGGTATGGGTCCGCCTCACTTCGGAGCGCCCGCCTTGAGCCATTGGGCGATGGTCGCTGCGTCGGCCTCGCTCAACGTCTGCGCGGGCATCGGGATCTGCCCCCAGACGCCCACGCCGCCCTGGCGGATCTTGCTGGTCAGGTAGGCGACCGCGTCCGCCCGCTCGCCGTGCTTCTTGGCCACGTCCTTGAACGAAGGGCCGACCAGCTTGGTGTCCACGGCGTGGCAGGCGGTGCAGGTGTACTTGTTCAGCAAGGCCATCGGCGCACCGGGGCGCGGTGCCGCCGGCACGTTGGCGGCAGCTGCCACGGCGGGTGCGGCGGGCAAGGTCACGGGCGTGCCGGCAGCGCGCGTCGTGTCGGCGCCGTGCTGCGGCCCCACGGCACGGCTCTGTTCGGCCAGGTTGCCATGGGCGTTGCGCGCATGCTCGGGCAGGAACGAGCTGATCTTCGGTTCGGTCACGCAGTCGCTCATGCAGGCGGTGTTGCGCGTGTCCGGGCCCTTGTTGGCGACCAGTGTCTTGCCGGGCCACATGGCGTGTTCGAGCAGCATGCCGTTGCGGTTGGGCAGGCGGGCCTGGGCGTCGGCCATGGTCTTGTCCGAGAGCACGAAGTCCTCGGGCACCACCCCGCCCAGGTTGAGCAGGAAGGCTGTGACGCTGTAGACCTCGTCCGCGCTCAGCGACTTGGGGGCGTTCCAGGGCATCGCCCGGTTGATGTAGTCCCACAGGGTCGAGACGGTGGACACCTTCATCAAGGTGGTGCGCCCCGGGAAACTCGCGTCGTTCAGGCGCGCTGCCCGGCCGGTCTTCACGTCGTCCGCCGTGGTGCCGCCGACCAGCGGCGAGAACACCTCGCCGCTTTCGCCGAAGATGCCATGGCACTGGGCGCACTTGCCCTCCCACACGTCCTGGCCTTTGGCGACCGTGCCGGAGCCTTTCGGCAGGCCCTTGAAATCGGGCCGCACGTCGATGTCCCAGGCGGCAATCTCCTTGGGCGTGGCGGCGCGGCCGATGCCCGGGTAGCCTTCGGCTTGTGCGGCACCCAGGGCGGCCACGCCCAGGGTCAGGGCCAGCAGCAGGCCCCGCAATTCAGGCGATCTGGACATTCTTCACCTCCCCGCCTTCCTGCACCAGCCAGGTTGCAATGGCGTTGTTGTGGTAGATCGATCGCGTGCCGCGCACCTTGCGCAGCTGCGAATAGGTGGGCTGGACGTAGCCCGTGCTGTCCACGGCCCGGCTCTGGATCAGGGCAGGCTTGCCGTCCCAGACCCAGTCGATGTTGAAGCGCGTCAGGCTCTTGGACATCACCGGCCCCTCCAGCCGTGCGCGGCGCCAGTTGCGCCCGCCATCCACCGACACGTCGACCTGCCTGATCGCGCCACGGCCCGACCAGGCCAGACCGCTGATGTTGTAGAAGCCCTTGTCCAGAAGCACCTGGCCGCCCGAGGGCGTGGTGACCACGCTCTTGCACTCCTGGATGTTGGTGTACTGCCGGTGCAGGCCGCCAGGCATCAGGTCCACGTAGTGGATGGTCTCGTCCTTGGTCGCATAGGGCTTGTCGCCCACCTCGATGCGGCGCAGGTACTTGACCCAGCTGACGCC
>JADMKA010000237.1 GCA_018780145.1 Vitreoscilla sp.
CGCTACAACCCCGAGGGCCTGTCGCGCTACAACATCGTGCCCGGGCTGATCGGCACCATCCTGACGATGACCATGGTCATGCTCACCGGCCTGGCGATGACCCGTGAGCGCGAACGCGGCACGATGGAGAACCTGCTGGCCACGCCGGTGCGGCCGTTCGAGGTGATGGTGGGCAAGATCCTGCCCTATGTGCTGATCGGCTACCTCCAGCTCGGCGTGATCCTCGGCGCGGCCTGGCTGCTGTTCGAGGTGCCGATGGTCGGCAGCTTCACGCTGCTGATGGCGATGATCGGCGTCTTCATGCTGGCCAACCTGGCCGTGGGATTCACCTTCTCCACGCTGGCCCGCAACCAGCTGCAGGCGCTGCAGGCGACCTTCTTCTTCTTCCTGCCTTCGATGCTGCTGTCCGGCTTCATGTTCCCGTTCCGCGGCATGCCGGGCTGGGCCCAGGCGATCGGCGAGGTGCTGCCGCTGACGCACTTCCTGCGCATCGTGCGCGGCATCCTGCTGAAGGGCAACGGCCTGGACCAGATGTGGCCGGAGCTCTGGCCGATGCTGGCCTTTCTCACTGTCGCCGGCGCGGTGGCCATGAAGCGCTACCGGCAGACACTCGATTGACGGCATACTCGTCCGCCATGGACCCCAACGCCCCGGCGCCGGACACCGCGGACGAACTGTTCCGGCTGATGTACCAGGACCTGCGCCGCCTCGCGAGCTCCCGCCTGCGCCGCAGCGAGGACATCACCATGCTGGACACCACGGCGCTGGTCCACGAGTCCTACCTGCGCTTCCAGCACCAGAGCGATCTGGGCGGCATGACCCAGGGCCAGTTCCTGGCCTATGCCGCACGGGTGATGCGATTCGTGGTCATCGACTTCGTGCGCCAGCGACACGCTGATCGGCGCGGCGGTGACCACCTGCATGTCACGCTGAACACCGCAGTGGCCGAATCGGTGGCCGTCAAAGACGACGACGTGATCCGCATCCACGAAGCGCTGGAGGAGCTGTCCAAGGTGGACGACCGGCTGGCACGCATCGTCGAGATGCGCTGCTTCGCCGGGCTGGACGAGCTGGCCATCGCGCAGGCCCTGGGCATCACCGACCGCACCGTGCGGCGCGACTGGCAAAAGGCCCGGCTGCTGCTCAAGGCCGTGCTGGCGTAGGGGCTGTCAGCGCCATGGCACTCGACCCGGCCGAACTGGCACGCCTGTCGGAGCTGCTGGACGAGTTGCTGGACCTGCCGGCCGGGCAGCGCGCGGCCTGGCTCGCCGCCCTCGGCCCGGTCGACGAGGGCCTGAGGCCCCAGCTGACCCGGATGCTGGCCGAGCTGGAGACCGGCGACGCGGCCCCGGGGCTCGTCGGCCTGCTCGACCAGATGCCGCAGATCGCTGAAGCCGCCGCCGAAGAGCGCCTGGCCAGCGCCGCCCCCGCCGCAGGCACCGCGATGAAGAAGGTGGGCCCGTACTGCCTGCTGCGCCCCTTGGGCCGCGGCGGCATGGGCACGGTCTGGCTGGCCGAGCGGGTGGACGGCGCCTTCAGCCGCACGGTGGCGCTGAAGCTGCCGCACGTGAACCTGCTGGAGCCGGCGCTGGCCCACCGCTTCGAGCGCGAGCGCGACATCCTCGCGGCGCTGGAGCACCCGCACATCGCACGCCTCTATGACGCCGGTGTCACCGAGGACGGCCAGCCCTACCTGGCGCTGGAGCATGTCGAGGGCGTGCCCATCACCACCCACTGCGACCGTGCCGGCCTGGGCCTGCGCCAGCGCATCGGCCTGTTCATCCAGGTGCTGCAGGCGGTGCAGTACGCGCACGCGCGGCTGGTGGTGCACCGCGACCTGAAGCCCTCCAACATCTTCGTCACGCCCGAGGGCCAGGTGCGGCTGCTCGACTTCGGCATCGCCACCCTGCTGGACGACGGCGAGCAGCCGCGCGACCAGGCTCCCACCGAGTGGTCCCATGCGCCGATGACGCCGGACTACGCCTCGCCCGAGCAGATCGCCCGCCAACCGATCGGCACCGCGTCGGATGTCTACTCGCTGGGGGTGGTGTTCTACGAGCTGATCACCGGCCAGCGGCCCTACCGCCTGGCGCGCGACAGCCGTGGCGCCCTGGAGGACGCCATCCTCGGCACCGACCCGACCAAGCCCAGCCGCATGCCGACCACCGAAGGCGCGGCGGCCGTGCGCGGTGCGCACCTGTCCGGCCTGCGCCGGCAGCTGCGCGGCGACCTGGACAACATCAGCCTGAAGGCGCTGCGCAAGGAGTCGGTGGACCGCTATGCCTCGGCCGAGGCCTTCGAGCAGGATCTCATCCGCTGGTTGCGCAACGAGCCGGTGCTGGCCCACCCGGGCCACGCCGCCTACCGGGCGGCCAAGTTCATCCGCCGCAACCGCTGGCAGGTGGGTGCGGTGGCGGGTGTCGGCCTGGCCCTGATCGGAGGCACCGGCATCGCGCTGCACCAGGCCACGCTGGCCCAGCGCGAGGCGGCCCGCGCGCAGGCTGTGCAGCAGTTCCTGGTGGGCCTGTTCAACGAGGCCGACCCGGCCCGCGCGCAAGGCCGCGAGCTGACCGTGCGTGACCTGATGGCCCGCGGCGAGCGCGATCTGGAGGCCAAACTCAGCGGCACACCGGAGTTGAACGCCACCCTCACCGGCGTGCTGGTGCGCCTCTACCTGAAGCTCGGCGAAGGCAAGCGGGCGCTGCCGCTGGCGCAACGCTGGGTGGATCTGGCCCTCGGAAACCACGGCCCGGACAGCCTGGAGTTGGCCGAAGCGCGGCTGTCGCTGGGTTTCGTGCAGACCACCATCGGCCAGCACCAGGCCTCGCTGGCCACGATGGAGCTGGCCCGGCCGACCATCGAGAGGCAGGCCGGCAGGCAACCCGAGATGTGGCTTCGGTTGCGCAGCGGCATCGCCGACAACCTGTTGGACATGACCCGGTACGCCGAGGGACGCGAGCTGCTCGAATCCATGCTGCCGGACGTGGTCGCGTTCTACGGTGCCGGCAGCTACGAGGTGGTCAGCGTCCGGACGCGCATTGCCGTCAGCCTGGCCACCGAAGGCCGGCACCAGGAGGCGGTGGCCGCGCTTCGCACCCTGGAGCCCCTGCTGGAGAACACCTGGCCCGAAGAAGGGCTGGGCGCCGCGATCATCCTCGGCGACGTGGGCTACACCGAATGGCAACTGCGGCGCTGGCCCGAGGCCGCCCACTCGCTGCGCCGCGCGGCCGCCGAACTCGACCGCCTGGCCGGGCCGAACAACACCCAGTCCATCCAGGTCTCGCGCACGCTGGGCATGGTGCACATCGATGCCGGGCAGTTCGCGCAGGCCAGCGAGGTCTTCAGCAAGAACCTGGAACGGGCGATCGGCTTCTATGGTCCGCAGGACAGCGAGACCGCGCTGAACATGTCCTTCCTGGTGATGGCCCTGGCGCGTACTGGCGATCTGGTGAATGCCGAGGCCAAGGCGCGCGAATCCGTGCGGCTGGCCAAGGCCCATACCAAGGCCGCACTGTCTGCCTCCGAGATACGCGGCCTGGTGCGCCGCCTGGGCGCGGTGCTGGTGCTGGCCGGCAAGGGTGCCGACGCGCTCGCCGTGCTGGACCCGCTGCTGGCCGAGGAAGCTGCCGCTGGGCAGCGCGACACACGCCATGCCGCCACGCTGATGTACCGGGCCGGCGCACTGAGCCTGCAGGGCCGCCACCGTGACGCGGTGGCGGCCGCCGCCGAATCGGCCGAGGTCTGGCGCAAGGCCGGTGCGGCGATGGGCCCGAGTGGCCAGATCGGCCTGGCCAAGGCACGGCTCACCGAGGCGCTGGCCTGGTTGGCGTCGAACGAGCCGGCACCAGCCGAGGCCCTGCTGGCCGAAGCCGCCAGCCTGCTGAAGGCAGCTCACGCCAGCCCGCACCCCGACCACGCCGTGGCCGACCTGGTGAAGGCCCAGTGGCTGCACGCGAGCGGCCAACCCGGCACGGCCGAGACGCTGGCCCGCGAGGCGCGGGAGCGCTTCCAGAAGCTCAGCGGCAGCCCGGCTCCGGGCCGCCTGGTCGTGCCCTTCTGATGCCCCCCGAATGGGGGCCCTAACTTGAGGCGCCGGGCGGTGTCCGGTTCGGGCCCGCCGGTGCGAATTGATAGGTAGGAGCGTGACAACACGGCGCCCGCCGGGTTGGACAACGGTCCCCCACCTGTCCATTCCAAACAGCGAGAGAAACCATGAAGACGATTCAGACCACCCGAGCCCTGCGCCTGACCGCCCTGATGGCGGCCGCGCTGGCCCTGTGCGGCATGACCCAGACGGCCCAGGCCGCGATGAACCAGCCCGAGGCGCTGGACACCACCGCGCTGACCGACGACCACTCGATCAACGTGCCCACTGGCTGGTGGACCTACACCAATGTCACCGCGGCGCAGGTCAGCAGCTACCTCAGCGCCAACAGCGCGCGGCTGACCGACCTGGAGGTCTACTCGGTCACCAGCGGCACCCCGCGCTTCACCGTGCGCATGGTGCCCAACAGCGGCGCCTACGCGGTGCCTGGATGGTGGTGGTACTACGGCCTCACGGCCGCCGACGTGACCACCCGGCTCAATGCCAACAACGGCCGCCTGATCGAGGTGGAGCCCTACGACATCGGCGGTGGCGTGATCCGCTACGCCGTGGTGATGGTCTCCAACACCGGCGGTGCGGCGCGCGCCTGGAGCTACCTGATGGGCGTCAGCTCGGCGCAGATCAGCAGCCACATCACGTCGTCGGGCCACCGCCTGATCGACCTGGACACCTACACCGAAGGCGGCGTCAAGAAGTACACCGCCGCGCTGGTGGCCAACACCGGCGCCGACGCCAAGAGCTGGCAGTGGTGGATCAACATGTCGCCCTCGGGCATCGCCAGCAAGGTCAGCTCGTTCAACGGCCGCATCGTCAAGCTGGAGCGCCAGGCCGACGGCAAGTACAACTTCGTGCAGGTCAAGAACACCGGGTCCGACTCGTCGGCCTGGTGGTACCAGTACGGCTTCTCCAGCATGGCCGACCTGAACAACTACGGCCTGCAGGTGGCCTCGCGCCCGATCGACATCACCACCTACGTCGACAGCGGTGGCAAGCGCCGCTACGACGCCAGCTTCATCGACAACGCCAACGACAGCACCCGCCGCATGCGCAGCCTGCTGGGCGCCACCTTCCTGGATGCCAATGGCAACCCGACCAAGGGCATCTTCGAGTCCTACCTGAAGCAGGTGAGCAGCTCGGTGAAGGTGGATCTGAACGGCGGCCGCCGCGCCGAGACCGCCAGTGCGCTGAAGTCGCTGCACCTGCTGCACTCGATGCAGCAGGTCGAAGCTGGCGACGACGTCCTGAACTCGTCTTTCACGTACTACGAGTACGACCTCGTGGCCGGCAAGGACGCCTGCCCGGATCCGTCCAAGGAAACCGCGGCCAACAAGCGCACCAACTACAACTTCGAGAAGGGCCTGGACGAGATGATGCGCATCTCGGACAACCGCACCACCCGCGGCACCGTGTTGCGCTACGGCGGCTTCACCCCCTTCAACGCCACGGCCACCGCGTCCGGCATGGGCAGCACCACGATGCGGCACAACATCGGTTGCGGCTACTGGAACTTCACCACCGGCAAGTACGACCCGGCCGCTCGCCGCAACGACACCAGCGCCGCTGACCTGGCCCGCATCTACGAAGGGGTCTACAACCAGTCGCTGCTGACCAACGCCAACTCGGCGCGTGACGAGTTCTTCGAGTCGGCCAACCCGGCCACCGGTGCCAGCGACGCGCTGCAGGCGATCATCAACGCCGAGGCGGCCGCGGTGGGCAAGAGCGCCATCGCCACGCAGTTCGGCGACCTGGTGAAGACCTGGGGCAAGGGCGGCAGCTACGGCACCTGCCTGGGTGACGGCGGCACCGGCTGCGGGCAGAAGGTGATCGTGCGCTCCGGCGCCGGCCTGATCCAGATCCCGATCAAGGGCCGTGGCGGCCTGATCACCTACCGCACCTACTCGTTCGGCAGGCTGATCTCCGACACCCCGGTGTCCTGCTGGGAGGACTACGACGCCCCGGGCACCAACTGCCAGGAAGACGTGAACTACACCAACGCCTACAGCGCCGCAGCCAACGAGCTGTACCGCGACGAGATCCGCTCGGCCCTGAAGACCTGGTGATCTCCTGCTGAGAAGCGCCCCGGCGCCCGGCTCCGAGAACTCCCTCGGTGCCGGGCGCCTCCCCGTTCGGGCTGTGGTATCACCACACCTTCACCACCAACCGGACGGGGAAGCGCCATGGGCTGGTTCGACGGTTTCAGCTGGGCCGTGCACGAGGTGCAGGGCATTCCCCTTGCCGCCCGCACCGGCGGGAACGCCGCCGGCCCGCCGCTGCTGCTGCTGCACGGCTTTCCGCAGACGCATGTGCTGTGGCACCGCGTGGCCCGCCTGCTGGCGGACCGATTCTTCCTGGTGCTGCCCGACCTGCGGGGCTACGGCGACTCGCACCTGCCCTCAGACAGCGCGGACCACGCCGGTTCCAGCAAACGCGCGATGGCTGCGGACATGGTGGCCCTGATGCGCCAGCTGGGGCACCCGCGCTTCGGCCTGGCCGGCCACGACCGCGGCGCCCGCGTGGCCCACCGCCTGGCCGTGGACCACCCCGGCACGGTGAGCCGGCTGGCCCTGATCGACATCGCCCCCACGCTGGACATGTACGCCGCCACCGACATGGCCTTCGCGAGCGCCTACTACCACTGGTTCCACCTGATCCAGCCGGCGCCGCTGCCCGAGCGGATGATCTTGGGCGACGCGAAAGCCTACCTGCATGCCAAGCTCGGCGGCTGGGGCTCGCGCGGCCTCTCTTACATCGAACCCGAGGCCCTGGCCGAGTACGAGCGCTGCTTCTGCCGCCCGGAGGCCATCCACGCCGCCTGCGAGGACTACCGCGCCTCCGCTGGCATCGACCTGGACCACGACCGCGCCAGCCGCGCCGCCGGCCAGCAGATCGCCTGCGACACCCTGGTGCTCTGGGGCGAGCGCGGCGTGGTGCACAAGCTGTTCAAGCCGCTGGACCTCTGGCAGGCCCAGTGCGCCGGCCAGGTGACCGGCCGCCTGATGCCGGCGGGGCACTTCATCCCGGAGGAGTGCCCGCAGGAGACGGCGCAGGCGCTGGGCGATTGGTTTTCGACCACCTGAGTGCAGCGTCACGTTTGCTGCAGTGCACAATCGAGCCCAGGGCGCCCTTTGGCGCCACCTCTTCCCTGGCCTCGGAGCGTGCCCACCATGCGTCATGTCGTGTTCAACCAGAAAGGCGGCGTCGGCAAATCGACGATCACCTGCAACCTCGCCGCCATCGGCGCCAGCCTGGGCCAGCGCACGCTGGTGGTCGATCTGGATCCGCAGGGCAACTCCACCCGCTACCTGCTGGGCGCCGGGGCGGACGATGCCGGCGCCGGCGTGGCCGAGTTCTTCGACCAGACGCTGAAGTTCAGCGTGCGCTCACATGCCACCAGCGAGTACATCGTCGAGAGCCCGTTCGACCACCTGCACGTGATGCCCTCCAGCCCGGCGCTGGAGGAGATGCACAGCAAGCTCGAGTCGCGCTACAAGATCTACAAGCTGCGCGACGCGCTGGCCGCGCTGGAAGCCGACTACGACGCGATCTGGATCGACACGCCACCGGCGCTGAACTTCTACACCCGCTCGGCACTGATCGCCGCCGAGGGCTGCCTGATCCCCTTCGACTGTGACGATTTCTCCCGCCGCGCGCTCTATGCGCTGCTGGAGAACGTGCAGGAGATCCAGGCCGACCACAACCCGGGCCTGAAGGTCGAGGGCATCGTGGTGAACCAGTTCCAGCCGCGCGCCAACCTGCCGCAGCGCACCGTGCAGGAGTTGGTGGACGAGGGCCTGCCGGTGCTGCAGCCCTACCTGGGCGCCAGCGTCAAGATCAAGGAGTCGCACGAGCGAGCGCTGCCGATGATCCACCTCGATGCACGCCACAAGCTCACGCAGGAGTTCGTGGCGCTGCACGCGGCGCTGCAGCAGGCATCGGCACCCGCGAAGAAGCGCAGCGCCAAGGCGGCCTGACCAGCCTCCCAGGGCGATAGCATCGCCCCATGCGCATCGAGATCGAACCCGGGATCCGCCTTTTCGTCGACGTGGACGGCTTCGGCTGCGTGCCGGATGGCCCGCGCATGCGCGACAAGCCCACGCTGCTGCTGATGCACGGCGGGCCGGGCTTCGACCACAGCGGCTTCAAGCCCGCCTTCTCCCAGCTGACCGACATCGCGCAGATCGTCACCTGGGACCACCGCGGCCATGGCCGCAGCGACCCGCGGCCCGCCAGCGAGTGGCTGCTGGACACCTGGGCAGACGACGTGGTTCGCCTGTGCACCGCGCTGGGCATCGAGCGGCCGATCGTGCTGGGCCAGTCCTTCGGGGGCTTCGTGGCCCAGCGCTACCTGGCGCGCCACCCGGGGCACCCGGCCAAGCTGATCCTCTCCTCCACGTCGCCGGCCCTGAACCTGGCGCGCAAGCTGCCGATGTTCGAGCTGCTGGGCGGCCCGGCCGCGCGGGCGCTGGCCGACAGGTTCTGGACCACCCCGGACGAGGCCACCACGGCCGCCTACCTGCACGAGGTGCTGCCGCTGTACAACACCCAGCCAGCGCCCAATGGCGATGCGCGCACCCGCTCCATCCACCGGCTGGAGATCCTGCGCCACTTCGTGTCCGGCGAGATGCAGGCCATGAACCTGCTGCCCGGCCTGGCCGCCGCGCGCTGCCCGGTGCTGGTGATGGCCGGCCGCCACGACCCGGTCTGCCCGCTGGCGGATTCGCAGGACATCGCCGCCGCGCTGCCGGCCGGGCTGGGCCAGTTGCTGTGCTTCGACGGCTCGGGCCACGGCGCCTGGCGGGACGAGCCCGAGGCGGCGTTTGCTGCACTGCGGCATTTCATTCAGGCCTGAGCCAAAGTTTGGCGATACTGCGGGTTCCTGTTCCACCCCTTTCCAATCGCCATGCATACCAAGTCCTGCCTCGACCATGCCGATGTCGAGAAGATCCTCCACGCCGCTCGCGCCACCGCCTGGACGCACCACTGGCCCGTGTCGATCGCCGTCGTCGACGACGGCGGCCACCTGCTGGGCCTGTTCCGGCTCGACGGCGCCCCGGCGATGAGCGCCGAGATGGCCACCGCCAAGGCGCGCACCGCCGCGCTGGGCAAGCGGGAGTCGAAGCTCTATGAAGAGATGATCAACCAGGGCCGCACGGCGTTCCTGAGTGCCCCGGGGCTGGCCGGCCTGCTCGAGGGCGGCGTGCCCATCCTGGTGGACGGCCTGCTCGCGGGGGCGGTGGGCGTCAGCGGCGTCAAGTCCAGCGAGGACGCGCAGGTCGCACGCGCCGGCGTGGCCTCGGTGGCCGGCACCTGATCCGGCACGGCCCTCAGGTCGGCGCGCCGACCAGGGCGGGCTGGCGCGCCAGCCAGTGGCTCGCGTCGGCCACCGCCAGCGGGCGGCTGAAGAAGTAGCCTTGCAGCTCGTCGCAGCCGGCGTCGCGAGCGGCCTCGGCCTGCGCCTCGGTCTCCACGCCTTCGGCCACCACGCGCAGGTTCAAGGCCTGCGCCAGCTTGCAGATGGCCCGCACCACGGCCACCGCGTCGGCGGCCGGCATCGGGTCGATCAGCAGGCGGTCGATCTTCACCGTCTGCAGCGGCAGGCTGCGCAGGATGTTCAGCGACGAGACCCCGGCGCCGAAGTCGTCCAGCGCCACCTGCAGGCCCAGCGCACACATTTCACCCAGGCGCTGGCGGGCCTGGTCCAGGTGCATGGCCGCCGCGGTCTCGGTGATCTCGATGGTCAGCCAGCGCGCCTCGACGCCATGGCGGGCCATGGTGCGCGCCACCAGCCCGGGGAAACCGGGGTCCAGCAGTTGCAGCGGTGACACGTTCACCGCCACCGGCACCAAGCCGGCACCCGCCACCTGCCAGGCGGCGATCTGCGCGCAGGCCTGGTCCATGATCAGCGCACCCAGGCTGCCGATCAGGCCGGTGCGCTCCGCCGCGGGGATGAACTCGGCCGGGCTGACCAGGCCGGCGCCCGGGCGCTGCCAACGCACCAGTGCCTCGAAACCGACCAGGCTGCCATCCCGGGCATCCACCTTGGGCTGGTAGACCAACAGGAATTCCTCGTTGAGCAGGCCGGTACGCAGGGCCTGCTCGGCCTCCAGCGAGGCGCCGGAGCCGCGCTCGAAGCGCTCCTCGGCCCGCTGAAGCGACCAGCCCGGCGTGCGCTTGGCCTCGGTCATGGCGGCATGGGCCGAGCGCAGCAAGGCCTCGGGCTCGCGGCCGCTGTGCGGGTGCAGGGCCAGGCCGATGGAAACGTCGATGTAGAACTCGTGCGAGGGCAGTTGCAGCGGCTGCTGAAGGCGATCGCGCAGGTGCCCGGCCAGGGCCAGGGAAGCGGCCTCGGCATCGCCCTGCGGCACCGGGAGCAGCAGCGCGAACTCGTCGGCGCCCAGGCGCATGGCCTCGGCCGGCGCCTCGATGCTCTGCTTGAGCACCTGGGCCAGGGCGCACAGCACCTCGTCACCCATCGACGGCCCGTGCGCTTGGTTGAAGAGCTTGAAGCGGTCGACGTCCAGCAGCAGCAGGCCAAAGGGGCTGCCGTGGCTGCACAGGTCGCCCAGGCGCTGCAGCAGCGCGCTCCGGTTGGGCAGGCCGGTCAGGCCGTCGTGCGTGGCCTGATAGAGCAGCGCCGCGGTGGCGTCGTGGTGTTCGGTGTCGTCCATCACCACCACCTGCTCGGCGGGCTGGCCATCCCACTCGATGCGCCAGGCGGCAAAGCGCAGGTACATCGGCCGGCCGTCGTGGCGGCTGCGCGGGCCCTCCCATTGCGCCTGCTCCATCTCGCCGCTGACGATGGCCCGGTGGCGAGCCAGCGCACGCTCGCGGTCCGCGGGGCCGACATTTCGGCTGAGCCAGGGCAAGGGGAAGTGGCGGCCTGCAGGCAGGTTGTAGATGCGGTGCGCGGCCCGGTTGGCATAGGGGACCCGGTCGTCCTGGATCACGATGACCCCGAAGTGCAGGTTTTCGGTCATGCGCAGGTACTGGTCGTGCAGGCGCAGGCTGGTGTCGCCGCTGCGACGCAGGGCCGCATAGAGCAGCGCCAGGCCGAGGGCCGCGCGCAGCACGGTGCCCACACTGGCCTGGAGCGCAACGCCCGACTCGCCCAGGAAGACGAACCACAGCCGGTTCAAGGCGATGGCCACCAGCAACACGCCGCTCAGGCGCTCGGCACCACGCTGCGGCCAGAGCCACCGGGCTGCCGCCCCGCCGACAGCCAGGTTCAGCACGGTGGTCACGCCGTGGGCCACCTGGATGTTGGTCGGGAGCAGCGCCAGGTAGATCGCCAGCAGCAACGCCGCCAGCCATTGCAGTTGCCGGCGTGTCAGCGGGCGCCCGGCGAGCCCTGCGGCCCCCATCGCCAACAGCAGCAGGTGGCCCACTGCGGCGGCCACCAGCAATGCGCCGGCTGGCACGGCCGCGAGGCCCTGCGTCGCCTGCCACCACAGGTAGCCCGGCGGCGTGGCGACCAGGGCCAGGCAGGAGCCACCCAGGGCCTTCAGAAAGGCCTGGTCGCGGTGCCGTCGCCACGCCGCCAGCAGTGCCAGCCCGACGATGAGATTGACCAGCGAGTTGGTGAGTAGCGGGTATTCCATGCGCACGATCCCGCCTGTCCTGGCGGGCTGTGGCTGAACTATCGGCGACAGCCCCCAAAAATCAAGCGAAGCAAGCACCCAACAGGGTTTGTCAGGAGCCCCCCCTCTTTATCGCCAGCCGGCGCCGCCGATAACCGGAGACTGAGACATGACGGACGAGAGCTCACCATGCCGACCCTGGCCCCCGCACGCCCCCTTGTCGCCACTGTTCATGCTGAACTCGACCAGGCGGTCAAGCACGGCCCGTTGCGCGCCGTGGTGATCCCGCCCTGCCCGGCTTTGCTGGTGCGCATGCAGGCGGCACTGGATCAGCCGGAGCCGGATCTGGCCGAGGTCTCGCGCATCGCCTCCTGCGACGTGGCCATGTCCGCCGCGCTGCTGCGCTGCGCCAACTCGGCGTTGTACGGCAGCGGCATGCCGGTACACACCGTCGGGCAGGCGATGAACCGCCTGGGCCTGGCCCACACCGCGGCCGAGATGACCAGCTACCTGGTGCGCCGCGCGATCCCGGTCAACAGCCCGCACCTGAGGCGCTTCTGGGAGCGCGGCAGCAAGCGGGCGCGGGCCATGGGTTTCCTGGCGCGCCGGCTGCCGGGCGTGTCGCCCGACGTGGCCCACACCTGTGGCCTGTTCTCGCACGTGGGCATGCCGGTGATGCTGCAAAGCCTCAAGGGCTACTCGGGCACGCTCGTCGAGGCCAACGCGCGGCTCGACCGCCCCTTCATCGGCACCGAAAACGCCAACCACCGGACCGACCACGCGGTGGTCGGCGCCCTGGTCGCGCGGGTCTGGAATCTCGGGCCTACCGTGATGTCGGCGATCCGCCGCCACCACGACCTGGACACCCTGGGCGAGCGGGGCACCGACGCAGACGTGCACAACCTGGTCGCCGCGCTGCACGTCGCCGAGCACCTGATGCGCCTGAACGAGGGGCTGGAGGCGGATGCGGACTGGACGCGCTTCGGCACCCGCTCGCTCGAATGGCTGGACGCCACCGAGGACGACCTGGCCGACTGGGAGAACGACGTGAGAGACCTGTTCGACGTGGAATGAGCCTGATCAATCCGCCGCGAGCGCACGGCGCACCAGCACCGGGTCGTTGACGGTGCGCAGGCGCTGGTAGAGCGCCTCGGCCTCGGGAAAGCGGCGGCGCAGGAAGTTGAGCCACTGCTTCACCCGGCCCGCACGGTGGCGCGCGGCCACATGCCGCTCGGTGCCCTCCCAGAACGAGCGCACCAGGGGATGCAGCCGCGTCCACGGCATCGCTTGTCCGGCGGCTTGCCCGGCACAAGCCTGCCGCAGCGCCATCGCCAGGCCGGGGTCGGCCACCATGCCACGGCCCAGCATCAGGTCGTCGCAGCCGCTGACGGCCAGACAGCGCAGCGCATCATCCACCGTCCAGATCTCGCCGTTGGCGACCACCGGCACCTTGACCGCGGCGCGCACGTGCGCCACCCGCTCCCAGTAGGCGGGTGGGCGGTAGCCGTCGCGTTTGGTGCGGGCGTGGACGACGATCTCGCCGGCGCCGCCCTCGGCCAGGGCGATGGCGCACTCCTCGGCACGGGTGTCGTTGTCGGTGCCCAGCCGCATCTTGGCCGACACCGGCAGGCCGGCCGGCACCGCCCGGCGCACCGCCGCGAGGATGCGGAACAGCAGCTCCGGGTCGTCCAGCAGGGTGGCGCCGCCGCCGTGGCGGTTGACCACCTTGGCCGGGCAGCCGAAGTTCAGGTCCACGCCGGTCGGCCCGAGCGACGCCAGGCGCGCCGCGTTGTCGGCCAGGCAGGCCGGGTCGGAGCCCAGCAGCTGGCCGCGCACCGGCACGCCAGACGGCGTCAGGCCGCCGTTCGCCAGCTCCGGCACGATGCGGCGGAACACCCGCTCGGGCAACAGCATGTCGGTGACGCGGATGAACTCGCTGACACAACGGTCGATGCCACCAGCGCGGGTGAGCGCGTCGCGCAGCAGGTGGTCCAGGAGGCCCTCCATCGGGGCCAGCAGCAATCTCATGCCCGCACGATACCCGGCCCCGGCGCCGCCCCGGATTGACCCGGCCATGGCCCTGCGCGACGATGGCCCCATGCCCCCGACTGCTTCCGTCCCGCCCGCCGCAGTCGGCCGCCCGTGGCGCGACCCACGCCGGTACCTCTGGCTGCTGAGCCCGTTCTTCGCGGTCGGCGCGGCCTGGCACCTGGTCAACTTCGCGCGCACGGGACACGAGTTCTGGCTCTGGTTGTTGCCGGCGGTGATGTACGGCGTGATCCCGCTGGTCGACGCCGTACTGGGGCCGGACCGCCGCAACCCACCCGAAGCCGCGTTGAAGGACCTCGAGGCCGACGGCTACTACCGCGCGGTGGTGGTGGCCTTCGTCCCGTTCCAGTGGGCCGCCACCGTGATCGGCACCTGGCTGGCGGCGACCCACGACCTGTCGGCCACCGGCTGGGTCGGCCTGGTGCTCACCGTGGGCGGCATCAACGGCGTGGCCATCAACACCGCGCACGAGCTGGGCCACAAGCGGCCGGGCTGGGAGCGCTGGCTCTCGCGCGTCACGCTGGCACCGGTGGCCTACGGGCATTTCTACGTGGAACACAACCGCGGCCACCACCTGCGGGTGGCGACGCCGGACGACCCGGCCAGTGCCCGGATGGGCGAGAGCTTCTGGGCCTTCCTGCCGCGCACGATGATCGGCAGCGTGCGCTCGGCCTGGGACATCGAAGCCACCCGCCTGCGAGCACGGGGCTTGCCGGCCTGGCACGGGCGCAACCAGCTGCTGCAGGCCTGGGCGATGACGGTGGTGTTCTATGCGGCGTTGATGGCGGCCTTCGGCTCCGCCGTCCTGGTGTTCCTGCTGGCGCAGGCGTTCTACGGCGCTTCGCTGCTGGAGGTGGTGAACTACATCGAGCACTATGGTCTGCTGCGCTCTGTGCGGCCCGACGGCCGGCGCGAGCCCTGCGACCCACGCCACTCGTGGAACTCCAGCCACGTGCTGTCGAATCTGTTCCTCTACCAGTTGCAGCGCCACAGCGACCACCACGCCCACCCGGGCCGGCGCTACCAGGCGCTGCGGCATTTCGACGAAAGCCCGCAACTGCCCTCGGGCTACGCGGCGATGCTGCTGCTGGCCTATGTGCCGCCGCTGTGGTTCAGGGTGATGGATCCCAAGGTGTTGGCGCACTACGGCCGCGACGTGCACCGCGCCAACCTTCACCCGCCGCGCCGGGAGGCGCTGGTGGCCAGGTACTCAGCCGAGCGCCGGGCCGCTCCCAAGCCGGCTGAGCACCCGCCTGGCGGGTGGGGCCGGTAGGCCGGCACCGGGTGCACCATCTCAGGCGAGCAGGGTGCTGGCCCCGCTCAGTGTGAGTAGTCGGTCATGACGGCCGGCTGGGCGTATTCGAAACCGATCACTGCGCGGGCGTAGAAGTAGTTCTCGCGGGCGCGCTCGCTCAAGGCATCCAGATCGACATGACCACCCGCATCACAAGGGAAAGCCAGGGCACGGCCCTGGTTGAACAAGGACTGGAAGCGCAACTCGTAGTGGGGTTGCGTCGTCACGCTCAGGGTACTGGTGCTCATTTCGTCCGACTCCAGGGCACACGCGACATGGCGTGCACACACCCATAACTCTAGGCAGGAGGGGTTCGGTTGACATCGGCGCCGCGCCGTTGCGCGATGTCGGAGGGCAGCGCGAGACGTTGTCAGTGTTTGTCCGACACCGCCGGGGGCCGCCAACGCTGCACCAGGCTCACCCCGCCCAGCACCAGCGCCCCGGCCACCATGCCGGCCAGCGCATTACCCGCCATCTCCCACAGCCAACCCGGCAGGACACCTGCGCCGGCCAATGCCTGCACCGCATGGTGCAGGGCGGGCACACCGTGCACCAGGATGCCACCACCCACGAGAAACATCGCCGCGGTGCCCAGCACCGCCAGCAGCCGCATCAGCCGAGGTGCGGCCAGCAAGAGCAGCGCCCCCACGCGCTGCGAGAGGGCACCGGGCCGGTGGCTCAGCGCCAGGCCGGCGTCGTCCAGCTTGACGATGCCGGCGACGAAGCCGTAGACCCCCACCGTCATCGCCAGGCTCACCGCCGCCAGCACGGCGGCCTGGGTCGGCAGCGGCACGGCGGCCACGCTGCCGAGCGTGATCGCGACGATCTCCGCCGACAGGATGAAATCGGTGCGCACGGCGCCCTTGACCTTGTCCTTCTCGAAGGCCACCAGATCCGCGGCCCCCTGGACGAGAGCCTGGGTCAGCGCGGCATGCTCGGCGTCGACTTCCGCGCGGCTGTGCAGGAAGCGGTGGGCCAGCTTTTCGGCCCCCTCGAAGCACAGGAAGGCACCGCCAACCATCAGCAAGGGTGTGATCAACCACGGCGCGAAGGCGCTGATGGCCAATGCGCTGGGCACCAGGATGGCCTTGTTGAGCAACGAGCCCCTGGCCACGGCCCAGACCACCGGCAGCTCGCGCTCGGCACTGACGCCGGCCACCTGCTGCGCGTTCAGGGCCAGGTCGTCGCCGAGCACGCCGGCGGTCTTGCGGGCCGCCACCTTGGTGAGCACCGCGACATCGTCGAGCACGGTGGCAATGTCGTCGAGCAGGGCAAGCAGGCTGGCGGCGGCCATGGTGGTGTGTGGTCAGGCAAAGACGCGAATGTTAAGAGCTCAGCGGAACAGTTCGGGGTGCGTGCGGCCGTAGTGGCCGCTGGCTTCATCGTGCGGCAGGCTCAGAAAGGCGCGGAAGCCCGGCACCGCGAAGTAACCCAGGCCCACCGTGAACAGGCCCAGACCGAACCAGCCATAGATCGCATGGACCGACAGGCTGCCAAGTCCCCAGCCGGCGAGCGCCGGCCCGAGCACACCAGCCACCTGGAAGACCATCATGTTCACCGAGGTCATGCGCGAGCGGTAGTGCGGTGGAATGGCCAGCATGCGGTGGGTCTGCCCCACCAGCGACACCGTGGCGATGCACAGACCGACGACACCGAGCAGCGCCACCAGTGCCAGCGGCTCGTGCACAAAGCCGATCAGCGCCACGCACACGCCCTCCAGCAGGATCGAGCCCACACTGGCTCGAAAGCGCCCGACGCGCTCGGCCAGCCAGGTCGAGTAGCCCAGCGAGCCGATCAGCATGCCGGCCGACAGCCCCGCTTCACTGGCCCCCAGCCAGGCGCCTGACAAGCCCAAGGCCTGCACCTTCAGCGGCACCAGCATGCCGATCGCCGGGCCGAAGAAGACCATGACGCAAAAGGAGACGAAGGTCCAGCCACGCTCCAGGCGGAGCTGCCACTTGGCGGCCAGCCCGGCGCGCAGGTCGCGCCACCAGTGCGCCGCGCCGGCCACACCGGGCGCAGGCGCTGCGGTTTCAATGCGCAAGGCGAGAGCGAACGCCAATGCGAGCAGCGCCGCGTGGCCCCACAGCGCCAACGCGCTGCCGCCCACGGCCAGCAAACCACCCCCCAGCACCGGCCCCAGCAAACGGCCCAGCGCCTGTGCGCTCTTTTGCAGCGCCAGACCCTCGTTCAACTGCTCCGCCGGCAGCAGCTCGGCCACGACGCTGAAGATGGCCGGCATCAGCGCCGCCGTGGCCACCACGCCGAGCAGCTCCAGCGCGATGACCAGGCCGAGGTGATAGATGCCAGCCTGCACCAGCGCAGCGAGCGCCAGCGCCTTGGCCAGCGTCAGGGCGACACCGGCGCTGATGAGGGTGCGCTTGCTGATGCGGTCACCCCATGGGGACATCAGCGGCAAGGCCAGCAGCGAGCCCAGCGCGAGCGCGCCGGCCCACAACGCCAGGTCGTGCGCGCCGCCTTCGTGCACCACCCACCAGGGAATGGCCACGTGGCCGACCATCAGCGACAGCAAGATCAGCGCGTCGCTGACGATGAGCAACCGGAAAGGCCGGCCCATCGGCAGCAGTCGCCGCCGCAGCGAGTTCAGCAACTGTCCTTCTCCCTGAATGGATGATTTGTTTGATGCCCGGTCGTCGCCGGGCTGCAAGCAGTCTACGTGCTCGCCTCGCGCACCTGAGAATGGCAAAGCGCTCGGCATCCGGACGCACAATGGGCCGGCGCCGAACACGACCGCCATCTGGCCGAGTACGGCAAGGACGTGAAGGAGGCCGAGGCCCGGCTTCGCCCATCGACCCCGGAGGAACCATGACACACCTGCCTGCACACCGTTGGTTCGCCGCGCTGGGCCTGGCCTGGGGCAGCCTGGGCATGGTCTCGGCCCAGGGCGCAGCCCCGGATCTGGATCAACTGCGCCAGGCCGTGGAGGCCACCGAGCGGGCCTTCGCCCGGACCATGGCCGACCGCGACCACGCCGCGTTCACGAAGTTCCTGTCGGCCGAAGCCACCTTCACCGGCGGCAAGGGGCCTCTGCGCGGTGCCGACGAGGTGGCTACCGCGTGGAAGCGTTTCTTCGACGGCCCGCAGGCCCCGTTCTCCTGGGAGCCGGATCAGGTCCTGGTGCTGGGCTCCGGTCTGATGGCTCTCAGCAGCGGCCCGGTGCGCGACCCGCAAGGCAAGCTGGTGGCACGCTTCAACTCGGTCTGGCGGCAGGAGTCTCCAGGCGTCTGGCGCATCGTGCTGGACATGGGCAACGACGCCTGCGACTGCCCCAAACCGTGAGCGACACAGCAGGGAACTCCGGGCCCGCCCACCTATCCACATCAGGATGACCATGAACCACTTCACCCGCTGGGCCGCCCTGGGCGCGCTCACCGCAGGCCTCGGCAGCGCCCACGCGGCCCTGGCCATTGGCGCCAACGCGCCGGACTTCAGCGCCGATGCGGCGCTGGGCGGCAAGCCGTATCGCTTCGCACTGGCCGAGACGCTGAAGAAGGGGCCGGTGGTGCTCTACTTCTACCCCAAGGCCTTCACCAGCGGCTGCACGGTCGAGGCGCACCAGTTCGCCGAGGCCACGCCGAAATTCGCCGCGTTGGGCGCCACCGTCGTTGGCATGTCCAACGACGACATCGAGACCCTGAAGAAATTCTCGGTCGAGGCCTGCCGCAATCAGTTTGCCGTGGCCGCCGACCCGGGCGCGAAGATCATCAAGCAGTACGACGCCGGCCTGGCCATCGTGCCGAACATGGCCGACCGGATTTCCTACGTCATCAGCCCGCAGGGCAAGGTGCTGCTGGCCTATTCCAGCATGGACCCTAATGGCCACGTGAACGCCGCGCTGAAGGCGGTGGAGCAGTGGAAGGCCACCGCCAAGCCGTGACCTGACCTGGCGCCGCGTGGCCGCTCCGCAGGCGGGCCCGCATCAGCCGCGCTTCGCACGGCCCACCTCGCGCGCGGCGCGGCCGCGTGCCTTCCACTCGGCCAACTGCTGGTGGCGCTCCAGGATCGTCATCTCGTGCCGTTGGGCCTCGCGCTGCAGCTTGTGGTAGCTCAGCAGGCGCGAGGCCGGGACGGCCGGCCGCACGGCGCAGCCGGGCTCGGCCTCGTGGCGGCAATCCCGGAAGCGGCACGCAGGGGCCAGGCGCGAGATGTCGTCGAACACCGCATCGAGTTGCGCCTCGTCGGCGTCGAGTTGCAGGCCCCGCAGGCCGGGGGTGTCGATGATGCAGGCGCCGCCCGGGCAGCGGTGCAGCGAACGCGCGGTGGTGGTGTGGCGGCCGCGCTCGTCGCCGTTGCGCACGCCGCCGGTGGATTGACCACCGGGCAAGCCGGTCAAGGTGTTCGTCAGCGTGCTCTTGCCGGCGCCGCTGGAGCCCAGCAGCACCAGCGTGCGGCCGGCCCCCAGCCAGGGCTCCAGCGCCTCGGCGGCATGGTGGTCCAGGCCATTGAGTGCCAGCACATCGACGCTGCCGCTGACATGGTGGCGCACTGCCTCGACCCGGGCGCCGGGGTCGGCGCACAGGTCGGCCTTGCTGAGCACCACCAGCGGCGTGACACCGGCCAGTTGCACCAGGGCCAGGTAACGGTCGAGGCGGCGCAGGTTGAAATCCAGCCCGGCCCCCATGACCAGCAGCGCGGTGTCCACGTTGCTGACCAGGCCCTGGCGCTGGCCGCTGCTGTCGCGCCGCACCAGCCGGTTGGTCGGCGGCACGCGGGCCACGGCCCAGCAACAGTCGCCGGCATCGCGCGCAGCCACCCAGTCGCCGACGACCAGCGAGTCGCCCTGCATCTGCAAGCCCAGGCGCAGCGTGGGCCAGACCTGGGCGCCGTGCTCGGCTTGGCCGTCGTGCAGGCGCAGGCGGTCACGTTGCACCTCGGTGATCCGCATCAGGCGGTCGCCGGGCTCGGTGGAGAGGTTGAACATCTGCGCCACCAGGGCCTGGGTCAGGCCGATGCCGCGCAGGGCTTCGAAATCGATCGAGTCGAACATGATGAAGAGGTTTCCGCGATCCGCAAGGACGGAAGGGGCACGCACCAAGCGGGCGCATGCGGCAGCGAACCCGGCAAGGCGGGTGCGCATCGAGAGGTGGGGTGCGGATCGCCCGGAAGCCGGAGCCGGCTTCGGGCCTGGGACAGGACCGTCAGCGCAGCGTGGCGGCGTTCAGGCGACCCGACGAGAGGGCGTTGGTGCAGGTATCCATGGCTCGCTCCTTCGTGGGTGGGTTGAAACTGGGCGCGACTTTGCCGCTGCCGGGCGCGGAAGTCAACCCATGTGTTGGGGATGCGCTGCGACAATCCGGGCCATGACCTCACCTGTGGACTTCCCGCTGCGCGGCGACTTCATCCCGCTCGATGCCCTGCTCAAGGCCACCGGCCTGGCCCCCAGCGGCGGCTCGGCACGCATGCTGATCAGCGACGGCCAGGTGCGGGTGGATGGCCAGGTCGAGACCCGCAAGACCTGCAAGATCCGCGCGGGCCAGGTGGTGACCTTTGGCGACGAGCGCATCGCGGTGATAGCCGGGGCATAGCGCGGCCAGCGCCGGGCCGCCCCAAGCGGCCGCGCGACCCGCCCGGCGGGTGGGGCCGGTACACCGGCACCGGGTGCCCTATCTAGAGCTTGATCTCGACCTGCACGCGCCAGTTGACGAAGGTCGGCGCGGTGCTGAAGGCCGATTCGTCGGCCACCAGGCTGGTGCTGTCGGCATCCTCCTGCAGCAGGTTGCTGGCGGTCACCCGCACGCGGAACTCGGGGTTGATGGTCCACAGAACGTAGGCGTCGACCACCCGCTTGGCCGACTGGACCAGCCACTGGCTCTCGGACAAGCGCGTGGTGTAGCCCGGCGTCAGGTTGACGTTGCCGCCCATCGTCAGCGGCCACCCTGGCACGCGGTAGTCGGCCCCCATGTTGGCCGTGCCACCGGGCTGCTGGTCCAGCCGGTTGTTCGGTCCGGGCACACTGTCGACCATGGAACGGAAGACACTGAGGTTGGCGCGCAGATCCACTGCCGGCGCTTCGTCGATGAGTTCGTTGAGCCGGAACTTGGCCTCCAGCTCCAGCCCCTGGGTGGTGGCCTTGCCGATGTTCCGCGGCCGGGCCACCCAGCGCGGCAAATCGGACCACGGCACATCTTCCAGGGCGGTCACGGTGCGCATCAGGTCCTGGATGCGGCGATGGAACAAGTTGGCGCTCAGCAGGCCCCCGTTGGGCAGGTAGCGCTCCACGGCCAGGTCGACGCCGGTGGCCAGTTCGGGCTGCAGGACCGGGTTGCCGGCGCGGTCCGGGCTGGTCGGCGTGTTTTCGCCGGTCACCGGGTAGCGGGTGGACAACGAGGGCCGGCCGAGCAGATTCTGCAGGGTGGGTGACCGGTAGCTTCGCGTCAGGCTGATTCGGATCTGGTCGCGGCTCTTCGGGTCGGGCTTCCAGGCGGCGTGCAGCAGCGGCGTCCACACGCTCGAGCGGTTGCTGTCGGTGCGTGCGTCGTCGCCCTGGCCTTGGGTGGCAATGCCCTCCCAGCGCAGCCCGGCATGGGCCGACCACTCGGGTGTGAGGTTCCACTCGTCCTGCCCGTACACCGCGTAGCGCCGGGTGCTGGCACGCAAGTTGTCGCCGAAATCGGTGAGCTGCGCCACGTCGTTCTCCAGTGTGCCGCGGGTTTCGGTGCGCCGGGCCATGTCGATCTCGGCGCCCGTGACCAGGCTGTGGTCGCCCTCCAGCAGCACGCTGTACTTGGCGTTGAGGTGGGCGCTGCGTTCTCGCGAATCCTGGTCGTCGACCGAGGTGCGCAACAACTGGTCGCCGGCATCGAACTCCCGGCGAACCGTGCTGCCGCGCGACTGCGAGCTGCCGACGCCACCGCGCATCTCCACGCGCCCGCCGTCGCCCAAGCGATGGCGGAACTGGGCATTCAGGCGGGCCAGCGCGAAACGGCTCTCGTTGTCGCCGGTGCTGTGATCGAAGGTCTCGATGTCCGGCGGCGGCGGGCGGCGCAGATCGAGCACCGAGCTGCGCCGGCTGCCGCCTTCCGAGAACACCAGCAGCGGCATGACCATCAGCGAGCTGCCCTCGCCCAGCGGCCATTGCAGGCGCGCGTTGAGGTTGCCACCGTGCCGGTGGTCGGACGAGCGGTTGGTCTCGGTCTGGTCGAACTCGGGCGATATCGTGGTGACGCTGCCTGCGTCCTCGCGCCGCCAACGCCAGACGGTGCCCGAGACGTTGTAGCTCATCTCGCCCAGCTTGTCGTCACGCGTCCAGGTCACCCCGGGCGCCAGCGCACCGTTCTCCAGCCCGAAGCCGAGCTTCAGGTCGTTCAGGCGCTTGCGAAAGCCTTCGCGGGTGATGATGTTGATGGTGCCGGCGATCGCCCGGGCGCCGGTTTCGGCCGTGGGGGCGCGCAGGATCTCGATGCGCTCGACCATCTCGGGATCGATCGAATCCAGCGACAGGCCGCCCTGCACCCGTTCGCCGTCGAGCAGGATCTGGGTGTAGCCACCGCCCAGGCCGCGCATCCGGATGGCGCCGCCGCGGCCCGGCCGGCCACCGATGGTGACACCCGGCAGGCGTTTCAGCACATCGCCCAGAGACGCATCGCCGAAGCGCTCGATCTCGTCGCGGCCGACGATGATCTTGGCGGCGGTGGACAGGCGGCGCTTGTCGGTATCGCTCTCGCGTTCACCGGTGACCTCGACGCGTTGCGGCGCCGCGCTGTCCGGGCGGGTGGCGGCACTGCTGGCCGCCGGGGCGGCAGGTGCCACCGCTTGTGCCAGTGCCGGCAGGCTGTGGGCCACCAGTCCCGCCAGGGAGCAGGCGGCGAGCCCATGTCGAAGTGCGGTCGATCGGTTCGCGGACGCTTCAGCGTGGTCCGCCAGGCACGCAGGGTGTCGGCTCGGCATGGGCAATCGGTGTCAGGCCCGGATTCTGAGCCAATCCGATCATCCGGGTTCCGTGCCGGGGCACCGGTGCGGATCCAAAGAAGGGACGGGGCGCGGCCAGCGCTGGGCCGCTCCCGAGCGGCCGCGCACCCTCTCGGAGGGTGGGGCCGGTACCCCGGCACCGGGTGCCCCATCTCAAGCGTCGGCCATCACCACCCGGTTGCGGCCCTGGTCCTTGGCCGCATACAGCGCCTGATCGGCCAGCCGATACAGCGCGGCCGACTTCAACTCGCTGTCGGAGGACGCGATGGCCACGCCGGCAGACATCCTCACCGGAATGGCCCCGCCATCGGAGGCCCGCAGTTCCAGTGCCTCGACGCTGGCCCGCACCTCTTCGGCCAGGCGCATCGCCCCGGGCCTGTCCGTGGCAGGCAGGATCAGGCCGAATTCTTCACCTCCCCAACGGCCGAAGACATCCGAATTCCGCAGCCTCAGGCGAACGGCCGCGGCAAAGCCGCGCAGGGCCTCGTCACCGGCCGCATGCCCATACTGGTCGTTGATCTGCTTGAAGTGGTCGATGTCGATCAGCACCAGAGCCACCGGTGAGCCGTCGCGCCGGCCACGCGCGAGGGCATGGCTCAGCATGGCGTCGGCGGTGCGGCGGTTGACGCAGCCCGTGAGGCCGTCGTGCGTGGCCAGCACCTCCAACTGGCTGGCGGTGCGTTCGAATCCTGCCAACACGAAACCCCAACCCGCGCCCAACAGGGCCACGAAGGCCATCAGGAAGGTGCCACCCTGCCCGAAACTCGCCTGCATCAGGTCGGTGTAGTCCTGCGGCGACACCCAGGCGTGCACACCACGCACCAGCAGCGCGGCAATGCACAGGCCGAAGGTGAACACGATGCTGCGCAGAGAACGCTCGGCGTGCCAGGCGCGCCGATAGATCAGCCAGGCACAGGGCACCAGCGGCACGATGAACAAGAAGGACAGCACCGAGGTTCGCTGGTTCAGCGGCCATGGCAGCATGAGCGCGAGCGCCACCAGGGCCACCACGGTGAATCCCGGTATCCATCGCGGCGGCTCGGCCTGCGCCACGAAGCGGTAGATTGCCCGCGCATAGATGGCCAGGCCGATCTGGATCAGCCCGTTGCCCATCAGCACCGAGATCCACTCCGGCACGGCCAGCCGCGCTGCCAGGCCGACAAAGCCGCCCAGCATGGCCCAGCCGCCCCAGTTCCAGATGCGCAACTCGGGGCTGCGCACCCAAGCCGAGCGGGCCATCGCCAGTTCCAACAGCATCAGCAGGAAGCCGACGATCAGCACCAGCATCAGGGTGGGCAGGTGCAGGGTCATGGTGGGGGATGGTGCCGGGCGTGGAGGACGTGTCCGCCAAGCATGGCGCACAAGGGTCGCGCAGAGT
This sequence comes from Vitreoscilla sp., assembly GCA_018780145.1. Taxonomy (GTDB): domain Bacteria; phylum Pseudomonadota; class Gammaproteobacteria; order Burkholderiales; family Burkholderiaceae_C; genus Ideonella. The sequence continues at coordinate 24,333 of JADMKA010000237.1, forward strand.
AAGCGATGATCGCGGCACAGTTCACGCGCACACGCTCCGGGTTTACGCTAGAATCCAAGGCTGCACTGTGGCGCAATGCACAGTGACTCCAGTTCATCCCCTCTGACCTCCCGGTACACCTCACCCGGCAGCCACCGTTCAACCGGATGGCCGCAAAGGTGACATTCTTGAAGGTCCGCGCCATGCGCCGCACTCGTTGAAGTGCCGGTGCCTCTGGCGGACGCGGTCGGCGGCGATGTGTTTTCACAGCCCCACCGCGCGCCCACGCCTTCAATGGCCGGCGCCTAGGACTTGTCATGACTTTTGAATCGCTTGGCCTCGACGAGGCCCTGGTGAGCGCACTGCGCGCCGCCCAATACGAACACCCCACCGACGTGCAGGCCCGCGCCATCCCGGCCGCGCTCGCCGGCAAGGATCTGCGCGTGTGCTCCAACACCGGCAGCGGCAAGACCGCCGCCTTCGTGCTGCCCGCGCTGATGAAGGTGCTGGCCGCCCGCCAGGACCCGACGCAGAAGCCGCAGCGCAATGTGGTGCGCGGCCCGCGCATCCTGGTGCTGGTGCCGACCCGTGAGCTGGCCATGCAGGTCGCCAAGGCGGCCTCCAACTACGGCCGCAACGTGCCCTTCCTGGCCGTCACCTCGGTGGTCGGCGGCGTGCCCTACCCGGCCCAGCTGAAGGCCCTGCGCAGCCCGCTGGACATCCTGATCGCCACCCCGGGCCGCCTGATCGACCACCTGGGCAGCGGCAAAGCCATCCTCGACAACGTCGAGATGCTGGTGCTGGACGAAGCCGACCGCATGCTGGACATGGGCTTCATCGAGGACATCGAGCACATCGCCGCCTCGCTGCCGCAGAACCGCCAGACCCTGATGGCCAGCGCCACCTTCGACGGCCAGGTCGGCCAGCTGGCCATGCGCCTGCAGAACAAGGATGTGGAGCGTATCGAGATCACCGGCCACACCGCCAAGCACGAGAACATCAGCCAGGAGCTGATGTGGGCCGACGACCTCGACCACAAGCACCAGCTGCTGGACCACCTGCTGACCGACCGTGATGTCGACCAGGCCGTGGTATTCACCAGCACCCAGATCGACGCCGACCGCCTGGCCGACCGCCTGTACGAGATGGGCCACGCCGCCGCCGCGCTGCATGGCGGCATGCCGCAAGGCCGGCGCAACCGCGTGCTGCAGGGCCTGCGCTCGCGCCAGCTGCGCATCCTGGTGGCCACCGACGTGGCCGCCCGCGGCATCGACGTGCCGACCATCAGCCACGTCATCAACTACGGCCTGCCGTTGAAGGCCGAGGACTACGTGCACCGCATCGGCCGCACCGGCCGCGCCGGCCGCTCGGGCCGCGCCGTCACGCTGGCCGAGCGCCGCGACGTGCCGATGATCCGTCGCATCCAGCACTACACCACGCAGCCGATCCCGGTCGCCACCGTGCAGGGCCTGGAACCCAGCCGCCCGGCCCCCGACACCGTTCAGCGCCCGCCCCGTGCCGGCGCCCCGCGCGGCAAGACCGGCGGCTTCTCACGTGGCAACGATTTCGGCCACCGTGGCGCCCCGCGCAACGACCGCGGCTTCAACGACCGTTTCGCCGGTGGCGAGCGCCGCCCGCCGATGGACCGTGCACCGTTCGAGCGCCACGACCGGCCCGCGTTCCCGCGCGCCGATCGCCCGGAGTTCCAGCACCAGGAGCGCCCCGCGTTCCAGCGTGGCGAGCGGCCGGACTACCAGCGCCAGGACCGCCCGGACTACCAGCGCAATGACGGCCCCGGCTTCATCCGCGCCGACCGCCCGGCCGGCCACGCGCCGGCCCGGCCGGCTCACGCGCCGGGCAAGTTCGCTTCGAGCAAGCCACGCTTTGCCAGCAGCGGCGCCAACGCCGGCAAGCGGCCGCGGAAGGCGGTGTAAGCCGCCTGGGGGGCCACCGTGTCCCCCACCGAATAGATGTGGCGGTGCAAGCGCGCCGCCACCTCCGCGTCGAACGCATCTCCGGCTTCGACGAACGCATCGAACGCGTCGGCATCCAGCACCTCGGCCCACAGGTACACGTAGTACCCGCTGGCGTACGCCGAGCCCGCGAACAAGTGCTGGAAGTGCACCAACCGGTGTCGCACGCCGACCGCCTCGGGCATGCCCAGCCGGGCCAGCGCCTGGCGCTCGAACTCGCTGATGTCCGCCGGCCCATCCGGGTCGGTCAGCCCGTGCAGTTCGAGGTCGACCAGCGCACTGCCCACGTAGCTCACCGTGTCATAGCCCTGGCCCCAGCGCTGGGCGGCCTGCAGGCGCTCGATCAGCGCGGCAGGAATCGGCTCGCCGGTCTGCCAATGGCGGGCGTGGCGAGCCAGCACCTCGGGTTGGCTCAGCCAGTGCTCGAACAGCTGCGACGGCAGCTCGACGAAATCGCGCAGCACCTGCGTGCCCGCCAGGCGGTGATAGGTCACCCGTGACAGCAGGCCGTGCAGGCCATGGCCGAACTCGTGGAACAGCGTGCGCGCATCGTCGAACGACAGCAGCGTCGGCTCGCCCGGGGCGCCCTTGGCGAAGTTGTTGTTGTTGACGATGATGGGCCGCGCCACGCCCCGGTTGCGCGATTGGTAGTTGAAGTCGCTCATCCAGGCACCGGAGCGCTTGGTCTGGCGCGCGAAGTTGTCGTGCAGGAACAGGCCGGCGCTGGCCCCGCCGGCATCGAACATCTCGTAGACCTTGACGTCCGGGTGGTAGGCCCGAAGCGCCGGGCGCGCCTCGAAGCGCACGCCGAAGAGCCGCTGCGCGCAGTCGAACAACGCCTCGACCATGCGCTCCAGCGGGAAGTAGGGCTTGACCTCGGATTCGTCGATCTCGTAGCGCGCCTGGCGCACCTTTTCGGACCAGAAGCGCCAGTCCCAGGCAGCGGGATCCCCCGCCACGTGGTGGCTGCGCATCATCGCGATCAGCGCCTGGCGCTCGCGCTCGACGGCAGGCAACGCCCGCGTCCAGACCTCGTCAAGCAGGCCCTTCACCGCCGCCTGGTTGCCGGCCATGGTGTCGACGAGGGCGAAGTCGGCGTAGCAGTCGTGGCCGTGCGCGCGCGCCTGCTCCTGACGCTGTTGCAGGATCTCGCGGGCCAGCGCCCGGTTGTCCGTCGCGCCGCCGCGCTCGCCGCGGCCCACCCAGGCGCGCCAGGCGGCCTCGCGCAGGTCGCGCCGCTCGGAGAAAGTCAGGAGCGGCACGATCAGCGAGCGGTTCAGCGTGATCACATGCACGCCATCGCCGAAGCCCCGCTCGGCGGCCGCCTGTCGCGCGGCAGCGCGCACGAACGCCGGCAACCCAGCCAGCTCGGCCTCGCTGTCGAGCACCATCTGGAACGCGGCTTCGTCGGCCAGCACGTTTTGCGCGAAGCGGGTGGTCAGCGTCGCCAGACGCTGCATGGTCTGCGAGTAGCGCGCCTGGGCGTCGGCGCCAAAGCGTGCCCCGGCCCGCACGGCATCCAGATGCAGGCGCTCCAGCAGCCGCAACGCCTCGGGCGCCAGACCCAGGCTGGTCCGTTCCCGGTGCAGCGCGTCGAGCCGGGCGAACACCGCCGGGTGCATCTTCACCGCGCTGTCGTGCGCCGCCAGCGGCGCTGCCGTCTCGCGCTGCACCGCCTGCAGGGCCGGCGAGGTCTCGGACGCGGTCAGGTTGCCCAGCACCGACTCGATCCGGTAGAGCAAGCTGCCTGCACGGTCGAAGGCGGCCACGGTGTTGTCGAAACTGGGCGGCTCGGTCTGGGCCCCGATCAGGTCCAGCTCGGCCAGGTGCTGGCGCATCGCCTCGGCCAGCGCCGGGCCGAAGTGCTCCGGCCTGATCCGCTCGAAGGGCGGCAGGCCGAAGGGCGAGTCCCAGGCTTCCAGCAGGGGATTGGTGGTGGTCAGGGTGATGCTCATGCAGAAGGCCTGTTGATCTGTCAGAGAAAAGCATGATGCCATTGGCGCCCGCGGCGCGCACTTGCCAATCACCCCAATCGGAACGAGACTTCGCGCCGCGTTGGCTGGGGCCCAGCCCGTAGACCTGGAGAGCAATGCCCATGAAGATCCTGAAGGTGCTGGCCACCATCGTCGTGCTGGTCGCAGCGGTCCTGTTCGGTGGCGGCCTGTTGCTGTCGCCCAAGTTCCACATCGAACGAAGCATCGTCGTCAATGCACCGGCCGAGAAGGCCTACGCCCTGGTGGCGGACCCCCACCGCTGGAAGGAGTGGACGGTCTGGAACCGCCGCGACCCGGCGATGCAGATCGAGTACTTCGGTGCCGCCTCCGGCGCCACATCGGGTTGGGCCTGGAAGAGCGCCAGCGAGGGCGACGGCAAGATGACGCTGACCGCCGTCGAGCCGCCCGCCCGCGTCGCGTACGACCTGTACTTCCCGGACTTCGACAGCACCTCGACGGGAGACCTGCGGTTCACCCCCGAGGGCAGCGGCACCCGGGTCACCTGGCGCATGGACGGCGACATGGGCGCCAACCCGCTGATGCGCTGGATGGCCTTGATGATGGATGGCATGGCCGGCAAGGATTTCGACGCCGGCCTGGCCAACCTGAAGGCCGTGGCCGAGACACCTTGAACGCGCCTGGCGCCCGCCCGCCCGTCCGCGTCGGCCTGATCGGCTTCGGCTATGCGGGCCGCACCTTCCACGCGCCGCTGATCGCCGCGACACCGGGCCTGGCACTGTGCGCGGCGGCCAGCAGCCAGCCCGATGCGGTGCGGGCAGCGCTCGGAGGCGCGGTGGCCGTCCACGCCGAGCCTGCCGCGCTGATCGCGCGCGACGACCTCGACCTGATCGTCATCGCCACCCCCAACGACACCCACGCCCCGCTGGCGTCTGCCGCCCTGCAGGCCGGCAAGGCGGTGGTGGTGGACAAGCCGTTTGCGCTCGACTCGACCCAGGCCGCGGCCCTGGTGGCACTGGCCGAGCGGCAGGGCCGCCTGTTGAGCGTGTTCCACAACCGCCGCTGGGACGGTGACTTCCTGACGGTTCGCGCCTTGTTGGCCAGCGGCGAACTGGGCCGCGTGACCCAGGCGCGATTCCACTTCGACCGCTACCGCCCGCTGGTGCGCGCCCGCTGGCGCGAGGCCGACTCGCCGGCCGGCGGGTTGTGGATCGACCTCGGGCCTCACCTGATCGACCAGGCGCTGCAACTCTTCGGCGAGCCCGTGGCCATCCAGGCCGACATCGCCGCCCAGCGCGACGGTGCCACAGGTGACGACTGGTTCCAGGCCACGCTGCGCCACGCCAGCGGGCTGCGCGTGACCGTCTCGGCCAGCACCCTAGCCGCCCTGCCCGGCCCGCGCTTCGAGCTGCACGGCACCCGCGGCAGCTATGCCAAGCACGGCCTGGATCCGCAGGAAGACGCGCTCAAGCGCGGGGACAAGCCGGATGCCCCCGGCTGGGGCCACGGTGACGCCCCGGGCGCGCTCGTCACGGCGGCCGACCCCGCGCGGCACGAGGAGCTTCAGCACCTGCCCTGGCCCACCATGCCCGGCCGCTACCCGGACTACTACGCCGGCATCCGTGACGCCTTGCAGGGCCGCGGCACCAACCCGGTACCGGCCGCCGAGGCGCTGGCCGTGATGCACTGGCTGGATCTCGGCCGCCGCAGCGCCGCAGAACGGCGCGAACTCGGCGTGGTCGGCTGACACCGCCACGGCAAGGTACGCTCGCGGGTTCCGCCCCCCGCATCCACCATGGCTCTCAAATCCACCGTCTTCAAGGCCCAGCTGCAGATCGCCGACATGGACCGCTCGCTCTATGCGGACCATGCGCTGACGCTGGCGCGCCACCCGTCGGAGACCGACGAACGCATGATGATGCGGCTGCTTGCCTTCGCACTCGCGGTGCCGGTGGACAACGACCACGGCGCGCTCGAATTCGCGGGCGGGCTGTCCGATGCCGACGAGCCGGACCTGTGGCAGAAGGACCTGACCGGCGCCCTGGTGCAGTGGATCGAGGTCGGCCAGCCCGACGACCGCCGCCTGGCCAAGGCCTGCGGTCGCTCGGACCGTGTTCGCCTGTGGACCTACCACCCGGCCACCCCGATCTGGTGGGCCGGCATCGAGGGCAAGGTGGCCCGCCTGGCCAACCTCGAGGTCTGGCAGATCGACCCGGCCGACAGCCAGGCCCTGGCCAAGCTGGCCGAGCGCAGCATGCAGTTGCAGGTCACCGTGCAGGAAGGCCACATCTACGTGGGCAACGGGCGAGACTCCGTCGCCCTGGAGCCTCGCCTGCTGAAGGCCTTCAGCACCCGCCGCTGACCCTCACGCGACCGGGGCACGCGCAGGCTGGCTATCATTCGCCGCCCGGCTCCACCCCACGGCCGGTTGATTCGCCACCCGCGAAGACCACCGATGACACACCACCTCCTCCACCGCCTGGCGGCCGCCCTGATCGGCGCCGCAGGCTCGATCGCCATGGCCCAGACCCCCGCACCCCAAGACCCCTACCTCTGGCTCGAAGACGTGCAGGGCGAGCGAGCGTTGGCCTGGGTGCGCGAGCGCAACGCCGCGTCGCGGCCGGTGCTCGAGGCCCACCCCGACTTCCAGGCCAACCGCACCCGCTTCAAGGAGATCCTGGATTCCAAGGAGCGCATCCCGGCGATCAGCCGGCAGGGCGACTGGCTCTACAACTTCTGGCGCGACGCCACCAACCCGCGCGGCCTGTGGCGGCGTGCCACATTGGCCGAGTACCGCAAGTCCCAGCCGGCCTGGGAACTGGTGCTGGATCTCGACGCCCTGGCCAAGGCCGAGAACGAGAACTGGGTCTGGGCCGGCGCCAACTGCCTGGGCGGCGCTTCGACCCGCTGCCTCGTCTCCACCTCTCGCGGCGGCGCAGACGCGACCGTGGTGCGCGAGTTCGACCTGGCCACTCGCAAGTTCGTGGAAGGCGGCTTCACGCTGCCCGAGGCCAAGAGCCAGATCGAATGGCTGGACGAGAACACGGTGTTCGTCGGCACCGATTTCGGCCCCGGCTCGCTGACCGACTCGGGCTATGCCCGGGTCATCAAGCGGTGGAAGCGCGGTCAGCCATTGAAGGATGCGGTCACGGTCTACGAGGGCCAGCAGGCCGACGTGGCCGCCTTCGCCTCGATCGACCACACCCCCGGTTTCGAACGCGTGGTGTTCGGGCGTTCGCCGAGCTTCTTCACGACTGACATGGCGCTGTGGCAGGGCGACAAGGCCGTGCCCATCGCCAAACCGGCCGATGCCCAGCTCGCCTTCTGGCGCGACCAGGTGCTGATCGAGCTGCGCAGCGACTGGGCCGTGGGCGGCGCCACCTGGCCGCGCGGTTCGCTGCTGATCGCCGACGCCGCCGCCTACCTGCGCGGCGAGCGGCGCTTCACGGCGTTGTTCACACCCACTGCCACGCGGTCGTTGGCCAGCCACTCGTTCACCCGCAGCCAGGTGCTGCTGAATGTGCTGGACAACGTGGCCGGCCGCGCCGAGGCCTGGCGCCGGGACGCCGCAGGCCGGTGGGTCAAGAAGGACATCGCCGCGCCGTACCCCGGCACCTTGCAGGTCAGCGGCCTGCACGATCCGCTGGTGAAGGACGACGCGCTGGCCGAGGCCTTCACCGCCACCTATGTCGATTTCCTGACGCCGGACACGCTCTCGCTGGGTTACACCGGCACCGACACGCTGGAGCGGCTGAAGTCGCGCCCGGCCTTTTTCGAGTCTGCGGGCATGAAGGTCGAGCAGCGCTTCGCCACCTCGAAGGACGCCACCAAGGTGCCCTATTTCATCGTCTGGCCCAAGGGCGCCAAGGCCGACGGTGCCAACCCCACGCTGCTGTACGGCTACGGCGGCTTCGAGGTGCCGATGAACCCCTGGTACTCCGGCGCCTTCGGGCACGCCTGGTACAGCAAGGGCGGCGTGATGGTGGTGGCCAACATCCGGGGCGGTGGCGAGTTCGGGCCGGCCTGGCACCAGGCTGCACTGAAGCAGAACAAGCAGAAGAGCTACGACGACTTCATCGCCGTGGCCGAGGACCTGATCGCCACCAAGGTCAGCTCGCCACGCCACCTGGGCATCGAGGGCGGCAGCAACGGCGGCCTGCTGGTCGGTGCGGTGATGGTGCAGCGCCCCGATCTGTTCAACGCGGTGGTCTGCCAGGTGCCGCTGCTCGACATGCGGCGCTTCAACCAGTTGCTGGCCGGCGCGAGCTGGATGGCCGAATACGGCAACCCGGACATCCCGGAGGAATGGGCCTGGATCTCGGCCTACAGCCCGTACCAGAACGTGAAGGCCGGTGTCCGCTACCCGAAGCCGCTGATCATCACCAGCACGCGCGACGACCGCGTGCACCCCGCCCATGCCCGCAAGATGACGGCACGCATGATGGAGCAGGGCCATGCGGTTCTCTACTACGAGAACATCGAGGGCGGCCATGCCGCGGGCTCGGACAACCTCCAGGTCGCCGACCGACAAGCGCTGGAATTTGCCTACCTGTGGCAGCAGCTGGCCCGTTGAATGGAGCACCCGGTGTCCGAGTACAGCCACCACCCGCCGAGCGGGTGCTCAGCCGGCTTGGGGCGGCCCGGCGCTCGGCTGAGGCGCGCATGACCACGGCATTGAACGTCACCCACAACACCGCCGCCTCGCGCTTCGAGGCCGTGGTCGACGGCCACTTGTGCGTGGCCGACTACCGGCTGGCCGGTGGCGTGATGCAGATGACCCACACCGGCGTGCCGCCGCCGCTGGAAGGGCGCGGCATCGCCGCCCAGCTGGTGGCGGCCGCGCTGTCCCATGCGCGCGAACACGGCCTCAAGGTGCGCCCCAGCTGCAGCTATGTGGCGGTCTACATGCGGCGACACCCCGAGACGCTGGGCCTGTTGGCCGGCTGACGACCAGATGCCCCACCCGGTCGACTACCAGGCCGTGCTCGACCAGATCCATGGCGAGGTCCAGCCGCTGCTGGGCCGCGGCCGGGTGGCCAGCTACATCCCCGAACTGGCCAAGGTGCCCGGCAACCAGTTCGGCATGGCCGTGGTCACGCTGGACGGCAGCGTCCACAGCTGTGGGGATGCGCGCGAGGCGTTCTCGATCCAGTCGGTTTCCAAGCTGTTCGCGCTGACGCTGGCCTACCAGTGCGTGGGCGACGCCTTGTGGGAGCGGGTCGGGCGCGAGCCTTCGGGATCGGCCTTCAACTCGCTGGTGCAGCTGGAGTCCGAGCTGGGCAAGCCGCGCAACCCCTTCATCAACGCCGGCGCGCTGGTCGTCACCGACGTGTTGTGCACGCGCTTCGTGAACCCCGAGACGGCACTCGTCGAATTTGTCCGGCGCTTGTCCGGCAACGCCACGCTGCAGTACGACGACCGGGTGGCCCGCAGCGAACTGGCCACCGGCTTTCGCAACCGGGCCATGGCCCACTTCATGCGCAGCTTCGGCAACCTGGTGAACCCGGTCGACGACGTGATGGACGCCTACTGCCGGCACTGTGCCATCCGCATGGACGCGGTGGATCTGGCCCGTGCGGTGGCCTTCCTCGCGCACGGCGGCGTCAACCCTTGGAGCGGGGAGGTCATCGTCGACGCCAGCTCGGCCAAGCGGCTGTCTGCACTGATGCTGACCTGTGGCACCTACGACGCCGCGGGCGATTTCGCCTACCGCGTGGGCATCCCGGCCAAGAGCGGCGTGGGCGGTGGCATCGTCGGCCACATCCCGGGCCGCTTGGGTGTGTGCGTCTGGTCGCCCGAGCTGGAACCCAGCGGCAACTCGCTGGCCGGCAGCGTGGCGCTGGAACGCTTCACCACACTGACCGGCCAATCGCTGTTCTAGGAGGCCTTGGCCTCGGCCTCCTGCAGCAGGCGCCACATGACCTTGCCGGATCCCGACTTGGGCAAGGTCTCCGCGAACTGCACGATGCGAGGTGCCTTGTAGGCCGCCATGTGCTCATGGGCCCAGGCGATCACGTCCTGCTCGCTGACCGTTCCCTTCGCCTCGGCGCGCAGCACCACGATGGCCTTCACCGTCTCGCCGCGGTAGGCGTCCTTGGCAGCAATCACGCAGGCCTCGGCGACCGCCGGGTGGCCGTAGAGAAGCAGTTCGACCTCCGAAGGCCAGACCTTGTAGCCGCTGGCGTTGATCATGCGCTTCAGCCGGTCGGTCAGGAAGAAGTAGCCGTCCTCGTCCATGCGGCCCAGGTCACCGGTGCGGAAGTAGCGCCGGCCGTTCTTCTCGACGAAGGCCGCCGCGGTGGCCTCCGGGTGCTTCCAGTAGCCGAGGAAGACCATCGGCCCGCTGGTGATGATCTCGCCCGTCTGGCCGATGGACATCTCGTCCAGCGTCTCCGGATCCACCACCAGCGAGTCGGTGCCGAAGATCGGCATGCCCAGGCACTGCAGCTTGGCCCGCTCAGGCGGGTTGGCGTGGCTGGGTGCGGCCGTCTCGGTGAGCCCGTAGCCCTCGGCGAAGGCCAGGCCGAATTCGTCCAGCAGGCGCTGGGCCACGGCCTCGGGCATGGCCGCGCCGCCGCCCGACAGGTACAGCAGGCTGGACAGGTCGAACTGCTTGTACTGCGGGCTGGCGAACAGGTCGATGATCATGGTCGGGATGCAGGTCCAGTGCGTCACCCGGTAGTGCGAGATCATCCGCCCGGCCAGCTCGCGGTCCCAGCGCGGCAGCAACACCATCGTCAGGCCAGCCATCACCGAGCCGATGACGCCGTACATCATGCCGGTGATGTGGAACATCGGTACCACCGCCAGGCTGGTGGATTCGGCGCTGGCCTGGCCCCACAGTGCACCACCCACCGCATTGGGCAACAAGGTGCGATGGCTGTGCATGCAGCCCTTGGGCAGCCCGGTGGTGCCCGAGGTATAGGGCAGCAGCGCCAGGTCGTCGGGCCCTGCCTGCGGGGGGCCGGCGGGAACCGCACCGGCACCCAGCGCCTCCAGCCAGCGGGTGGCGCCATCGGGCAGCGGCGGGTCGGCGCGCAGCCAGGCCTCGACCGCCGGTGCAGGCCGCAGCTCGGCCGGGATGGCCTCAGGCAGCATGTCGGCATAACGTGTCACCAGCATGGCACGCAAGCGCTGCGCAGCTGGCAAGCGCCCATTGGCTTCGGCCACGATGGCGGCGCCGTCGGCGCCGCAGATCACCGCCTGGGTCTCGGGGTCGACGATGTAGTGCCCGAACTCGTCGACCCGGTTCATCGGATTGACGGGCACTACCACCGCGTCGGCCCGCATCACCGCGTAGAAGGCCACCAGGTACTGCGGGCAGTTCTGCATGAACAGAGCCACCCGGTCACCGCGCTTCACGCCCTGGCCCTGCAGCCAGCCGGCCAGCGACCCGGCCTGTGCCTTCAGATCGGCATAGGACAAGGCACGGCCGAAGAACCATGTCACGGGCTTGTGCGGATAGCGCGCCGCCGACACCTCCAGGTTGAACCACAGCGAGGTCTCGGGAACGACCAGGTCGCGCGGCAGGTGCCGAGGCCAGTGCTTCAGGTGGGGGCGGTCGTTGGGGATCATGGCGATGCGCGACGGCAGGGGCTGCGGGTACAACGGTATAGCCGCTCGCCCCGTCGGCCGCCAGCGGGGCCACCCGGAGCTGCCCTGTCCCCGCCGCGACATGCCCTGGCAGCGTTTACATTCGGGGCAACGGGCCCGTTCGTGGTGCCGCACTCCTACCGGGAAACGCATGCCGCTGCCCTGTGTCATCGACATCGAGGCCTCCGGGTTCGGCCGGGGCAGCTACCCGATCGAGATCGGATTCGTGCTGGCGGATGGCCGGGCCATGTGCCGCCTGGTGCGGCCGGACGAGGGGTGGACGCACTGGGATGGCGAGGCCGAACGCCTGCATGGGCTGACCCGCGATCTGATCGAGCGTCATGGGCAGCCCGCCGCAGTGGTGGCAGCCCTGCTGAACGACCACCTCCGCGGCGGCACGGTCTACTGCGACAACTGGGCGCACGACTACGCCTGGCTGGCCACACTCTACGAAGTGGCGGGCTGCAGCCCGAGCTTTCGCCTGCGCCACCTGCGCGAGTTGATGGACGACCGCCAGGCTTCGCTCTGGGACGGTGCCTGCGCCAACGCCCGTGCCCACCAGGGCAACAACGGCCGCCACCGTGCCAGCCAGGACGCGCGCCTGCTGCAGCAGGCCTTCGCCAGCCTGTCGGGAGCGACCTAGAATTCGCGGATGACCTGGATCCCGCCTCGCCGCCGCACTATGCTGGCCGCCTTCTGCCTGGTGCCCTGGGTCCGCCCGGCCCGCGCCCTGGAGGCACCCCAGGGCAAGGTGGTGTTGACGATCCTGGGGCAGGTCAGCACCACCAACGCCCCCGGGCGCGCCGAGTTCGACATGGCCATGCTGGCCGCCTTGCCTCAACGCCAGCTGGTGACCCACACCCCGTGGCACAAGGGCTTGCAGACCTTCACCGGGCCGTTGCTGCGCGACGTGCTCGCACAAGCCGGTGCGACCGGCCATCGCCTGGTTGCCATGGCCCTCAACGACTACCGCATCGAGTTGCCGCTGGATGACCTCCAGACCTTCGACGTGGTGCTGGCCCGGCTGCACAACGGCGAGCCGATGCGGGTGCGCGACATGGGCCCGCTGTTCATCGTCTATCCCTACGACAGCGACGAACGCCTGCGCAACGACCGCTACTACAGCCGCTCGGCCTGGCAGTTGCGCAGCCTGACGGTCCAGTGACGGCCGCCCCGGAACTGGCGCACGCCCCGCGGCAGGGCGCGTCTCGGCTGCTGTGGGGGGTGGGCGCGGCGTTGTTCGCGGTGCTGGTGGCCACCACCTGGCTGCAGTCGCGGCTGGACGGCCTGATCGGCCAGGCCACCGCGCTCGCCGACAACAACGTACCGTGGAACTACTTCCAGCTCGAGACCGAATTCCTCGCACTGCGCGATGGACTGCGACGCCATGCACTGGATCCGGATCCTGGGTTGCTCCAACAGGTGCGCGAACGCTACGAGGTGTTCGTCAGCCGCGTCGCGCTGGTCGACCCGCAGCGCGTCCAGCCGGTGCTGGCCGGGCATGCCAGCCACCAACCGACGCTGGATCGGCTGAAGGCCTTCGTGGCCCGGGCCGACCCCTTCTTGTCCGAGCAGGTTCACGGCGCGCTGCCGGAGCGCGATCGACGCGTGCTGCTGGCCGAGCTGGAGGCGCTCGTCGAGCCGGTGCACGGCATGTCGATGATGTCCAGCCAGGAAATGGTGGAACGTGCCGCGCAGCGTGACGCCGCCCTGCACGAGCATCAGCGCACCAGCCTCACCCTCACCCTGCTGCAGATGCTGGTGGCGCTCGCCTTCGTGGCGCTGCTGGTGCGCCAGATGCGCGCGGCCTCGCAGCGGCAGGCCGAGCTGGCCTCGCTGGCGGCGGGGCTGGAGGCGGCCCGCGCCTCGGCCGAGGTGGCCAACCAGTCCAAGGGCATCTTCCTGGCCAACATGAGCCACGAGCTGCGCACCCCGTTCAACGGCCTGCTGGGCATGCTCACACTGCTGGACGACACCCCCCTCGACGCACAGCAGCACCGCTATGTGCGCACCGCGCGCGAGTCCACCGAGCACCTGCTGAGCCTGCTCAACGACATCCTCGACCTGTCCCGGCTGGAGAACGGCCGGCTCGCCCTGCGCCTCGCCCCGGTCGATCTGGTGCGCCTGCTGCAGGACACCGAGACGATGATGGCCCCCGCGGCGCACGCCAAGGGCCTGGCCCTGACACTGGAGATCCGGCCTGGCCTGCCACGCTGCGCCATGGCCGATGCCACCCGCCTGAAGCAGGTGCTTTTCAACCTGCTGTCCAACGCCATCAAGTTCACCGAGGCCGGCAGCGTGCGCCTGGAGCTGTGCCGGGGCAGCGGCCTCGAACCCCAGGCTGCCGGCTGGTCCCAGCTCAGCTTTCGGGTGGCGGACACCGGCATCGGCATCGACGCCGCCACGCAGGGCCGGTTGTTCCAACGCTTCGTGCAGGGCGACGACAGCATCACGCGCGCCCATGGGGGCACCGGGCTGGGCCTGGAGATCTCGCGCGGGCTGGCGCGCCTGATGGGCGGCGAGATCCGCATGCGCAGCGACCCGGGTACCGGCAGCGAGTTCAGCCTGGAAGTGCCGCTGCTGGTGCTGCCCGACGACGCCGCCGCGGCACCGCCAGAGCCCCCGGCCGCTGCGTCCGTGCCTGCCGGCCGGCCGCTCGACATCCTGGTGGCCGAGGACCACGTGGTGAACCGCGACTACATCGGCAGCCTTCTCGAGCGGGCCGGCCATCGCGTGCGATTCGCCGACAACGGTGCCACCGCCCTGGCCGAGGCAGAGCGGCAACTGCCTGACCTGATCCTGATGGACGTCCACATGCCGGTGCAGGACGGGCTCAGCGCCACCCGGGCGTTGCGGTCCCGGCCGGCACCGTTGGGCCAGGTGAAGGTGGTGGCAATCACAGCCGACGCCTACGACGCCACCCGCCTGCGCATGCGCGAAGCCGGCGTGGACGGCTACCTCATCAAACCTTTCCGATGGGAGGAGCTGAGCCAAGTGCTGGCACGCCACGGCGGCGGCCTGCCAGTCGGTGTGCCGGCCCACGCGGCACCAACCCCGCAGACCTCGCCACGGGCGGCCGAAGCACCTCTGCCGAAGCCCATCGCGCCAGGCGACATGAGCCGTCATCTCGATCTGGAGGGCATCGGCGAGTTGTGCGCCCTGCTTGGGGTGGCCGGTTACCGGCCCCTGGTGGCATCGTTCTTCGACGACTCCAGCGGCGCCGACGCGGCCCTGCGCGGTGCCCTCAACAACGCCGACCTCCGCGCCCTGCCCGCGCTGGCGCACCGCTGCCGCGGCGCCGCCGAGCTGCTGGGCCTGCGCGCCCTGGCCGGGTTGGCCGAACGCATCGAAAACGAGGCCGGGGCCTGGGATGCGGCAACCTGCCGTCAGGCCCTGGCCGACTGGCAGCAGGCCTGGCGCCTGGCCGCGGCCCTGTGCAAGAAGATGGAGTACATCGACTGACCCCGGCCGTGCGTGGAGCACCCGGTGCCGGTACCCCCGGCACCGGGTGCCCCACGTCAGACGATCACCGGCTCCGGCTCCAGGCGGATGCCGAAGCGGCCGTAGACGCTCTCCTGGATCGCCCGCGCCAGGGTCACCACCTCCGAGCCGATGGCGCCACCCCGGTTCACCAGCACCAGGGCCTGCCGGTCGTAGACCCCTGCCTGGCCGATGGCCTTGCCCTTCCAGCCACAGGCGTCGATCATCCAGCCCGCCGCCAGCTTGTAGCCGCCGTCGGGCATGGGGTAATGGACGATGTGCGGATCGCGGGTGATGATGTCGCGACACTGCTCCGCAGTGACCAGCGGGTTCTTGAAAAAGCTGCCGACGTTGCCGATCAGCGCCGGGTCGGGCAGCTTGGCGCGGCGGATGGCGCAGACCCATTCGAAGATCGTCGCCGCGTCCGGGTGGTGGTTGCCGGTCTCGGCCATGCGCCGCTCCAGATCCAGGTAGCCCAGCACTGGCCGCCACGGCCTGGGCAGGCGGAACCGCACACGGGTGATCACGCTCTTGCCGGCCAAGGCACCCTTGAAGAGGCTGTGGCGGTAGGCGAACTTGCATTGCAGGGCGTTCAGCGTGACCGTGCGGCCCGTCACCAGATCCACCGTGTCGAGCGACTCGAATCGGTCGGCCAGCTCCAGCCCGTAGGCCCCGATGTTCTGCACCGGCGCCGCGCCCACCGTGCCGGGGATCAGCGCCAGATTCTCCAGCCCGGGCCAGCCTTGCTCCAGGGTCCAGGCGACCAGGGCGTGCCAGTTCTCCCCGGCACCGGCCTCGACGATCCAGGCCGCATCGGTCTGCGCCACGAGACGGCGGCCGGGCACCTCGACCTTCAGCACCAGTTCGGGCATGTCGCGGGTGAGGATGACGTTGCTGCCGCCACCGAGCACGAACTTGGGCATCCGGCCCAGCTCGGGATGGGCCAGCACGCGCCGCACGTCGGCATCACTGCCGATGCGCACCAGGCGGCGCGCGGTGGCTGGCAGGCCGAAGCTGTTGTGCTGGCGCAAGGGGGCGTCGTGCTCCACGGGCAGAGGGGAGGCGCTGGCCGGCAAGGATTCATGCATGGCAGAATTTTGATCGATCCTGCGGTTGCGCCCGCATCCTTCGGATTCGCCGACCCACAATAGGCCCCATCATGCCCAGCTTCGATACCGTCCTCGACCCCAACCTGGTGGAACTGCGAAATGCCGTCGAACAGGCCAACAAGGAAATCGGCACCCGCTTCGATTTCAAGGGCTCCGACGCCCGCGTCGAGCTCAGCGACAAGGGCAAGGACAAGGCCCTCACGCTGTTCGCCGACAGCGACTTCCAGCTCAGCCAGGTGAAGGACGTGCTGCTGGCCAAGCTCAGCAAGCGCAACGTGGACGTGCGCTTCCTCGACCTGAGCGCCAAGCCTGAAAAGCTCGGCGGCGACAAGATGAAACTCGCGGTGCCGGTGAAGGCCGGCATCGACAGCGACACCGCCAAGAAGATCCAGACCCTGGTCAAGCAGAGCAAGATGAAGGTGCAGGCCGCCATCCAGGGCGATGCCGTGCGCATCACCGGAGCCAAGAAAGACGACCTGCAGGCGGCGATGGCCCTGCTGCGCAAGGAGGTGGCCGAGGTGCCGCTGTCCTTCAACAACTTCCGGGACTGAAATGGGGCACCCGGTGCCGGAGTACCGGCCCCACCCGCCGGGCGGGTGCTCAGCCGGCTTGGGAGCGGCCCGGCGCTCGGCTGAGGCCATGGCATGGCCGCGCCGCCGCGCCTTGTCGTCGCTCGGCGCGCTGGCGCTCGGCCCCTGGGTGCATGGCCCGGCGGAGGCGCAGAGCGTGCTGCTGTCCGGCACCCTGGGCAACAGCAAGGGCATCCTGCTGATCGACGGCCAGATGCACACGGTGGCGGTGGGCGCCACGGTCAGGGGCGTCACGCTGCGCCGCCTGGGGGCGGACGAGGCCGTGGTGGAGATCGGCGGCAAGCCGCTGACCCTTCGCCTGGGTGCGTCGCCGGCCAGTGTGGGCAGCAGCACCGGGCCGGGCCAAGGTGGCGCCACGCAGATTGTGCTGCCCGTGGGCCCGGGCGGGCATTTCATGGCCCAAGGTGCCATCAATGGCAAGAGCGTGAACTTCATGGTCGACACCGGCGCCACCACCATTGCCATGAGCATGGCCGATGCGCAGCGCCTGGGCCTGAAGTTCGACGGCGGCCGCCGTGGCCTCGCCAACACCGCGGGCGGCAGCGTGCCGGTCTACGAAGTTCAACTCAACTCGGTGCGCGTCGGCGACGTCGAGGTCTACAACCTCAGTGCCGGCGTGCTGCAGGCCCAGATGCCCTTCATCCTGCTCGGCAACAACTTCCTGTCGCGCTTCAACATGCGCCGTGAAGGCGACACCATGCGGCTCGACAAGAAGCCCTGAAAGCCCCTCCCATGCGAACCCCATTGCTTCATCTCCTCCTGCTGGCCTCCACTTCCGTGCTGGCCCAGGAGCCATCGGCCCTCCAGGCTTGCCGGGGCGTCACCGATGCCGCCAAGCGGCTGGCCTGCTACGACGCCCTGCCCGCTCCCGCGGCGCCCGCATCGGCCGCCGCCGCCAACTTCGGGCTGGAGGTCAAGGCCATGCAGGCCGCTCCCGGCGAGGTGACCAGCCGGATCGAGGGCCGGTTCGACGGCTGGGGCCCGAAGTCGTTGATCCGCCTGGCGAACGGCCAGCTCTGGCAGATCGCCGATGACAGCGATGCCGTCCTCAACCTGAGCAATCCGCAGGTGACCATCCGGCGCGGCGCGCTCGGCGGGTTTCGCATGGAGCTCGACGGCACCAACCGCACGGCACGGGTCAAACGGCTGCAGTAGCAACCCGGGGTTTGTCGCAGCCGCGACAAGCGAGAATCGAACGGTCGTGCTAAAACACGCCCAGACCACCGGAGACCGCTCGCCATGGACCTGAACTTCACCCCGGAAGAGTTGGCCTTCCGCCAGGAGATCCACGACTGGGTGGCCGCCAACCTGCCTGCTGACCTGAGCCACAAGGTGCTCCATTCGCTGCGCCTGACGCGCGACGACATGCAGCGCTGGGCCCGCATCCTCGGCGCCAAGGGCTGGCTGGGCTACGGCTGGCCCCAGCAGTTCGGCGGCCCGGGCTGGAACGCGGTGCAGAAGCACCTGTTCGAGGAAGAGTGCGCGCTCGCCGGCGCACCGCGCATCGTGCCCTTCGGGCCGGTGATGGTGGCGCCGGTGATCATGGCCTTCGGCTCGCCCGAGCAGCAAAAGCGCTTCTTGCCCGGCATCGCCTCCGGAGAGGTCTGGTGGAGCCAGGGTTACAGCGAGCCCGGCTCGGGCTCCGACCTCGCCTCGGTGAAGACCCGGGCCGAGCGCCAGGGCAACACCTACATCGTCAACGGCCAGAAGACCTGGACCACTCTCGGCCAGTACGGCGAGTGGATCTTCTGCCTGGTGCGAACCAGCACCGAAGGCAAGCCGCAGACCGGCATCAGCTTCCTGCTGATCGACATGAAGTCACCCGGTGTCACCGTGCGGCCCATCATCATGCTCGACGGCGAGCACGAGGTGAACGAGGTCTTCTTCGACAACGTGGTGGTGCCGGCCGAGAACCTCGTCGGCGAAGAAAACAAGGGCTGGACCTACGCCAAGCACCTGCTGGCCCACGAGCGGACCAACATCGCCGACGTGAACCGCGCCAAGCGCGAGCTGGAGCGCCTGAAGCGGGTGGCGAAGACCGAAGGCGTCTACGACGACCCGCGCTTCCGCGACCAGATCGCCCTGCTGGAGGTGGACGTGGTGGCGCTGGAGATGCTGGTGCTGCGGGTTCTCTCGGCCGAGAAGAGCGGCAAGCAGAGCCTGGACATCGCCGGCCTGCTGAAGATCCGCGGCAGCGAGATCCAGCAACGCTACACCGAGCTGATGATGCAAGCCGCGGGGCCCTACTCCGTGCCCTTCATGCTGGAGGCCATGGAGGCCGGCTGGCAGGGTGATGCCGCACTGGGCGGCGCGTGGCCAGGGGGTGCCGCGCACTGCGCGCCGCTGGCCGGCACCTACTTCAACTACCGCAAGACCACGATCTACGGCGGCAGCAACGAAGTGCAGCGCAACATCGTCTCGCAAACCGTGCTGGGGGCCTGAAATGGATTTCGACTTCACCGACGACCAGGTCTCGCTGCGCGACGCGGTGTCCCGCTGGGTCGACAAAGGCTTCGCCTTCGAGCGCCGCCACGCGCTGGCCAAGGCCGGCGGCGCCACGCGCGCCGTCTACGGCGAACTGGCCGAGCTGGGGCTGGCAGGGTTGGCCGTGCCCGAGGCCCACGGCGGCCTTGGCTTCGGCCCGGTCGAGGCCATGGTGGTGATGGAGGAGCTGGGGCGCGGGCTGGTCAACGCCCCCTATGCCCAGGCGGCGCTGGTGGCCCCGCGCCTGCTGGCGAACGCCCCGCAGGCTGTCCAGGAAGCCTGGCTGCCGCGCATCGCCAGCGGTGAAGCGCTGGTGGTGCTGGCGCATCAGGAGCGCGCCGCCCGCTACCACCTGGACCGTGTCGCCACCCGCGCCAGTGCTTCGGCAGTTGGCCATCGCCTGACCGGCGTCAAGAGCCTGGTGCCCGCCGGTGACGAGGCGGATGCCTTCATCGTGCCCGCCAACATGGGTGGCGGCGACGACGACGACTCCGGCATCGCGCTGTTCCTCGTCGAGCGCGCGGCCGCCGGCGTCACGGTGCGTGGCTACCCCACGCAGGACGGCGCCCGCGCCGCCGAACTGACGCTGGCCGCCACCCCCGCCACGCTGATCTCCACCGACGGCCTGGCCGAGTTGGAGGCCGGCGTCGACACCGCCATTGCTGCCGTCTGCGCCGAGGCCGTGGGCGCGATGGACAAGCTGGTGGCGATCACCGTCGAGTACATGAACACGCGCAAGCAGTTCGGGTCCACGCTGGCCACCTTCCAGGCCCTGCGCCACCGCATTGCCGACGTCAAGATGCAGCTGGAGCTGGCTCGTTCGATGAGCTACTACGCCACGCTGCGCCTGGGCGACTCGCCGGCGCGCCGGCGCCAGGCGGTGGCGCAGGCCAAGGTGCAGATCGGCCAGTCGGCCCGATTCGTCGGCCAGCAGTGCGTGCAACTGCACGGCGGCATCGGTGTCACCGACGAGTACATCGCCAGCCACTATTTCAAGCGGCTGACGATGATCGAGATGCAGCATGGCGACACGCTGCACCACCTGGGCGAAGTGTCCACACGCATGCAGGACACCGCCGGCGCGCTGGCCTGAAGCCGGGCGCGGCGGCTTTGCCCTTGCCGCCGCGGCGGTGAAGGTGTGAAATAGGCGTCTGCCCGGGCCGGCGTCAGCCGCCTTGCCGATTCCGGGGCAGTGGGTTGCCCGCCGCCCCGCCACCGAAGACGACCGCCACGGTCCGTTCGCCTCATCCTGTTCATTCCGGAGGCCGAGATGGACCATGCATTCGAACACCCGATCGACTCGTTCACGCTGCCGCAAGTGCGCCAGGTGCCCGCCGGCCGGGCCCTCGTCTGGCTGCAACGCGGCTGGGCCGACCTGCGGCGACTGGGCCTGACCAGTCTCGGGCACGGCATCTTCGTGTCCGGCTTCGGCGTCGTGCTGTTGGCCCTGAGCTGGACGGCACCCTACCTGGTGCCCGCCTTCGCCGGCGGCTTCCTGCTGGTGGCACCGTTCGCCGCCATCGGGGTGTATGCGCTGTCGCAACAGATCGAGAACGGCGAGCCGGTGTCGCCGCCCGCGGCCATGTTCGCCTGGCGCCGCAACGCGAACTCCATCGCGCTGTTCGGCCTCCTGCTGGCCCTGGCGTTGATCTTCTGGGAGCGCGTCGCGGCCATCCTGTTCGCGATGTTCTATGCGGGCACGGCGCCCGACGTCAACCACCTGACCCGCGAGATGTTGTCGTCTGCGGATCATTGGCCCTTGCTGGTGGCCTTCTTCGGCACCGGCTTCCTGTTCGCCGCGGCGGTGTTCTCGTTGTCGGTGGTCACCGTGCCGATGCTGCTGGACAAGCCGGTCGACGTGGTGACGGCGGCCTTGACCAGCCTGCGCTGCTGCACCCTCAACCCCGGCGCCACGCTGGTCTGGGCGGCGCTGATCGCCGGCCTGTGCCTGCTCGGTTTCGCCACCGCGATGATCGGGATGGTGGTGGTCTTCCCCTGGCTCGGCCACGCCACCTGGCATGCCTACCAGGACCTGGTCGGCCAGGTGGATGAGAGCTAGTGCACCACCAGCAGCAGCGCGAACAACGCGAACAGGTAGGCGATCGAGTAGCGGAAGGTCGGCAGCGCCCAGCGGGTGTCCTGGCGCAGCCGCCAGGCCAGCGCGATGAAACGCAGGCCGAGGGCCAAGGCGGCGGCCGCGTAGAGCCAGGCGCCCGGCCCGCTGACGAGGCCGATCAGCGGCGGCAGCATGGTCACCGGGGCGAGGGCGGCGGCGTACTGCAGCACGCGCAGGGCAGTGAACGGCACGCCGTGCGTCACCGGCAGCATGGGTACGCCGGCCCGGGCATAGTCGTCCCGCCGGTGGATGGCGAGGGCCCAGAAATGCGGCGGAGTCCACATGAAGATGATCAGGAACAGCAGCAAGGCGCCCGGCTCGATGTGGCCGGTCACCGCGACCCAACCCAGCAGGGGTGGTGCCGCACCGGCAGCGCCGCCGATGACGATGTTCTGCGGGGTTCGGTGCTTCAGCAGCAGGCTGTACACGCCCGCGTAGCCGACCAGTGAACCCACCGTCAGGGCCGTGCACAGCGGGTTGGTGAATGCCAACAACAGCGCGACACCGCAGGAACCGAGCAGACACGCGAACATCGCGACCTGCGCCGATCCCAGGGCACCGCGCGGCAAAGGCCGGCCGCGGGTGCGCGCCATCATGGCGTCGATGCGTTGGTCCACCAGATGGTTGACTGCGGCGGCGCTGCCCGCCACCAGCGCGATGCCCAGCGAGCCGAAGGCCATCAGTGGCCAGGGCGGGGCGACCGGACGTGCCAGCAGCATGCCGACCACCACGGTGAACAGCATCAGTCCAACCACCCTCGGCTTGGTCAGCTCGACATAGTGGCGCCAGGCTGCACGGCGGCCCGCCGGCAGGGTCAGCTGGGTGGTGATGGCCTTCTCCTTCGCAGGGCGCTAACGGAAGAACAGCAGGCGCGTCAGGTGCGTGTAGTGTGCCTCGGAGGCCATCAGGCCGACCAGCACCAGCAGCGCCGCCGGGGGCAGCAGGATGGCGCAGATCAGGGCCAGGCGCTCCCAGGCCATGTGCATGAAGACCGCGACGATCAGCCCCGCCTTCAACATCATGAAGGCCAGAATCAGCCCCCAGCGCAGAGGGCCTTGCAGGTGGTAGTAGTCCACCATGTACGACAGCGTGCTGAGCACGAACAACAGCGCCCAGACCTTCAGGTACAAGGCGATCGGGTGGGTCTGTGAGTGCGCCGGGCTCGGCGTGGCGGCATGGTCCATTCGGCACCTCTCACCAAAGGTAGAACAACGCGAAGATGAACACCCAGACCAGGTCGACGAAGTGCCAGTACAACCCGGCGATCTCGACGATCTGATAGTTGCCGCGCTTGTCGTACTTGCCGGCCATCAGGCGCAAGGCGACGACGCACAGGTAGATCACCCCGGCCGTCACATGCAGGCCGTGGAAGCCGGTGATCATGAAGAAGGTCGACCCGAACTGCGCTGCGCCCATCGGGTTGCCCCAGGGGCGCACGCCCTCGTCGAGGATCAGTTTGCTCCACTCGAACGCCTGCATGCCGACGAAGGTGGCGCCGAAGGCGGCGGTGACGAACATCAGGCGCGCGGCGTTGACGCGGTCTCGCCGGTAGGCGCAGTTGACCGCCATGGCCATCGTGCCGCTGCTGCTGATCAGCACGAAGGTCATGATCGCGATCAGCAGCAGGGGCACCGGCTGGCCGGCAAAATCGAGCGAGAACACCTCGCTCGGGTTGGGCCAGGGCACCGTGGTCGACGCGCGCACGGTCATGTAGCCGGTCAGGAACGAGCCGAAGATGAAGGTGTCGCTGAGCAGGAAGATCCACATCATCGCCTTGCCCCAGGCGACCTGAAAGGTCTGCTGGTCACCCGACCAGTCGGCCACCAGCCCGCGCCAACCCGGGGCCGGGCCGGCGTGTGATGCAGACAGCGGGACGTCGGTCATGGCGGCTCCTTCAGCCTCGTCCACAGATGAATCGCACGATCTCGGGTGTCAGGACAGCGAGCACCGCGAACAGCGCCAGCCACACGGCAAGCAGGAAGTGCCAGTAGCGCGCACACAGGCGCACCCGCCAGGCGGCGGCAGGCAGTTCGGACGCGGGCAGCGACAACGCCTGAGCCGCCACGCTCCAGGCCACCAGGCCCCCCAGCACGTGCAGCCCGTGCAGTGCGGTGAGCACGTAGAAGAAGCTGGCCGCGGGATTGCCAGCCAGCCACACACGCTGGTCGATCAAGTCCTGCCAGGCCCACAGCTGCGAGCCCAGGAAGGCCGCTGCTGCCACGCCACCGCCAATCAGCCAGCGGCTCGCCGGCGCCCGCCGGCCGGCCTCCGCGGCCGGGCCGGCGCGCTGCATCAGCACGCTGCCGGCAAGCAGCAGCGCCGTGCTCAGGCCGAGCTGCCACGGCATGGCCAGCGGCGACCAATCCGGCGCGTCCATGCGCATGCCGTAGGCCACGACGAAGAGCGAAAAGAACGTGCCCGCCACCCCCATGAACAGCCACAGCGCCGTGGCCACCGCGCGGGCGTGGGTCGTCGCTTCGGCGCCGCCGCCCAGCGGCGTGAGTGCATGGGTGTTCATGCTGACGTCTCGGTTGCTCCACCGCGCTGGACGAACCTCGTGGTGCCGCTGAATGCCGGCACTCGGCCCATTACTGCCGTTCGCTTCTGCTCTTGGCGCGCCGATGTCGGAGCGGCAAAGGGGCGTACGGGCAGGCCGCGGCGCTTCGGTTCCGCGGTCGGCGCTGCGCGCCGACTCCCCTGCG